>CAJCIT010000001.1 GCA_903970405.1 Acidobacteriaceae bacterium
TCGATACACTAGTCCGTGGTCTCCCATGCAAGCTCTTTTGCTCTCCGAATACAAACACCTTGAACTCACTGACATCCCCCAGCCGGAAATCGGACCCTCCGATCTCCTCATTCGCGTCAAAGCCTGCGGCATCTGCGGCAGCGACGTCCACGGCTTCGATGGTTCCACCGGACGCCGCATCCCGCCCATCGTCATGGGGCATGAGGCAGCGGGCGTCGTTGAACGCACAGGCGCGGCCGTAACTCGCTTTCAACCCGGTGACCGCGTTACGTTCGATTCCACGGTCTATTGCGGCGAGTGCTTCTTTTGTCTGCGCGGCCAACAGAACCTTTGTGACAACCGCCAGGTTCTGGGCGTCTCCTGCCACGAGTTCCGCCGCTATGGCGCCTTCGCCGAATACGTCTCAGTGCCCGAGCGTATCTTATACAAGATTCCCGATAACGTGCCTTTCGCTCACGCGGCCATGATCGAAGCCATCTCGGTGGCGGTCCACGCAGTCAGCATAACGCCTATCGTCCTGAATGACGCGGCTGTCGTAGTCGGCACGGGCATGATCGGGTTGCTGGTGGTCCAGGCGCTCAAGCTCTCCGGTTGCGGCCGCGTTATCGCCATCGATGTGGACGACGCCAAACTCAAAGCGGCTCTGGAGCTTGGCGCCGATCACGTCATTAATTCTCAAAGCCAGAACGCGAAAGCTGAGGTCCTTGCTCTTACGCAGGGGCGCGGCGCCGACGTCGCCATCGAGGCCGTGGGCGCCACCAATCCCATCGCCACCGCCATCGATTGCGTTCGCAAGGGCGGCGCAGTCACTTTGGTCGGCAACGTTTCGCCAACTGTGCAGATTCCTCTCCAGGCGGTGGTCAGCCGGCAGATCAAGCTGATCGGTTCGTGCGCGTCCGCGGGCGAGTATCCGACGTGTCTTGAACTCCTTTCGAGCGGCGCCATTCGAGTTGAGTCCATGATTACCGCCCAATCGCCGCTCACTGAAGGCGCCCGTTGGTTCGAACGCCTGTACTCAAAAGAACCGAACCTGATGAAAGTGATCCTGGAACCGTAGTCGCTCAGGGCTCTCTCTTTCGAAAAACAAACATCATGACAACCAATCCCTTTGACCTGACTGGCAAGGTCGCCCTTGTCACCGGCGCCAGCCGCGGCCTTGGCCAGTACTTCGGACGCGCCCTCGCCCGCGCAGGTGCCGACCTGGTGATTACGAGCCGCCACATGGATGCCCTGCCTTCTTTCCAGGCGGAAGTGGAAGCCATGGGCCGCCGCGTGCTCCCGATTGAACTCGATGTGCGGGATTACCAAAGCATCCAGACCATGGCTGAAGCCGCGCATTCCTTCTTCGGCAAAATCGACATTTTGATTAACAACGCGGGGTGCAACGTCCGCAAGCCCGCGCTGGAAGTCACCTGGGACGATTGGAATCTTATTCTCGATACCAATCTTCGCGGCGCCTTCTTCGTAGCCCAGGCCATCGCCCGCAAGATGGTCCCGCGCGGCTACGGCCGCATCGTGAATATCGGGTCGGTTACCAGCGTCTGCGGTTATGCGGGGCTCGGTCCCTATTCGGCCAGCCGCGGCGGGATCAAGCAACTCACCGCCAGCCTCGCCGACGATTGGGGCCACTACGGCATCACGGTGAACTGCCTGGCGCCGGGTTGGTTCAAGACGGAGCAGAACAAAGTTCTGTATGAGAATCCGGGCTGGGTGGAGTATCTCAGTGACCGCATCCCATTGAAGCGTCCCGGCCAGCCGAACGACCTGGATGGCACTGTTGTCTTCCTGGCGTCCGATGCCAGCGCCTACATCACCGGCCAAATCATCCTGGTGGACGGAGGCATTTCGACAGGCGCCGTGAAGGCAACCGTGGAAAAGATGGCTGTGGAGACGAGATGAAGACTCGCCCTCTCGGCCGTACCGGCTTTTCCGTTTCTGAAGTCAGTCTCGGCGCGTGGCAAATTGGCGGTTCCTGGGGCAGCGTAGCTGAAGATGAGGCGGTGGCGGTGATTCATGCCGCCATCGACAGCGGCATCAACTTTATCGACACCGCCGATGTCTATGGCGACGGTCGTAGCGAGCGCTTCATCGCGCAAGTTCTCAAAGATCGAAGTGAGCGCATCGTTGTCGCTACAAAAGCCGGCCGCCGTCTCTCTCCCCACACTGCCGCCGGGTACAACCGAGAGAACCTCATCGCGTTCATCGAGAGAAGCCTGAAAAACCTGGACCGCGACGCTCTGGACTTGGTACAACTCCATTGCCCGCCGACCGAGGTCTACTACAATCCGGCGGTCTTTGAGATTCTCGACGACTTGAAGGCCGACGGCAAGATCCTACACTATGGCGTGAGCGTGGAGAAGGTGGAAGAGGGGTTGAAAGCCGTCGAGTTTCCGGGCGTCGAGACGGTGCAAATCATCTTCAATCCGTTCCGCCAGCGGCCAAAAGATCTCTTTTTTCCACGCGCCCTCGAAAAGCGCGTTGGCGTTCTTGCGCGCCTGCCGCTCTCAAGCGGGTTGCTGTCCGGTAAGATCACCAGGCAGACGCAGTTTGCCGCTGACGACCATCGCCAGTTCAATCGTCATGGCGAGCAATTCGACCGCGGCGAAACGTTTTCGGGGATTGATTTCGATGTGGCCCTGGGAGCGGTAGAGGAACTGCGCGCGATTCTCCCGCCCGGCGTCTCGATGGCTCATTTCGCGCTGCGATGGATTCTGGACCACCCCGCCGTTACGTGCGTCATTCCAGGCGCGCGCAATGCGGCGCAAGCGACGGATAATGCACAAGCATCGAGCATGCCGTCGTTATCGCCCGCGCAACACGAGGCTGTGGAACGCATCTATGCGGCTAGCATTCGTCCGTTAGTTCACCAACTGTGGTAGGGAGGGGCCGTCAAGAGGCGTGAAAAATCGACGTCTGAGCAACGCGCCGACGCTACAGAGCCGCGACCGTTAGGGAGCGACCGCAGTGCTGATCCTGTCTTGCCAACCGGTCGCTCCCTTACGGTCGCGGCCAGTAGGATCAGCCGCGGCTCGGTGCCTTTGCTCAGACCCGCTTCAGTTTCCACTTCCCTCGCCTGAAGAGCAGGCTTGCCACCACCGCCAGCAGCGATTCGCCCGCGGCAATGCTGATGTAGACCCCCTTGGGTCCGAAGCCCGCTCCGTGCGAGAGCCACCACGCCAGCGGCAACTGAAAGGCCCAATAGCAAACCAAGTTGATGTAGATGGGCGTGGTGGTGTCGCCCGCGCCGTTGAACGATTGCTCCATCACCATGCCGTAGGCCAGGAACGGGTAGGCAAGGCTCACGGTCCGCATGCAGGCGGCGCCTACCTCGATCACCGGAGCATCATTCGTGAAGATGCTCATGATCAGAGGCGCGAAGAGCCAGAAAAGAATGGCCACAAGCCCCAGAAAGACGGCATTGTAGGCGCCTGCCCGCCAGACGGCTTGCTCGGCGCGATCGGGCTTGCCGGCGCCCAGGTTCTGGCCCACCAGCGTGGCCGCCGCGTTACACAAGCCCGCGGCGGGAAGAATGACGAAAATGACGGTCCTGATCGCGAGTGTGTAGCCGGCAATGGCGGCGGAACCGAACGTCGCGTTCATGCGGCTGAGACTGACCCAACTGGCGATAGTAATGAGGGACTGCAGAGCCGCTCCGGCTGAGAGCCGCAGGATGGACAACATTACTTTGAGGTCGATGCGCAGGTGCTCCAACCCCAAACGCAAATGGCCGCTGCCCCGGATCAGGAACCAGGCCGCAAACAGAACGCCCACTCCCCGGCTGACGGTGGTGCCGACAGCTGAGCCCAGCACGCCAAGGCGCGGGAACGGACCCAGGCCGAAGATCAAACATGGATTCAAGAGAATGTTCAGAAGGTTGGCGAGCCACAGCGTGCGCATGGCCATGATGGGATCGCCCGCCCCGCGAAAGACGGCATTAATCAAGAAAAGGAGGAAGATGGTGCCGACGCCTCCCAGCATGAAAACCGTGTAGCGGCCACCGGCGCGGATGATTTCAGGCGACGCTCCCATGAGGCGCAACAGTTGGTTCCCCCAAATAATTCCGGCCACTCCCACGATGAGGGAAACGCCAATGCCTAAGAGGATGGCTTGAAACGCGGCCTGCGAGGCGGCTTCGGGATGCTTCTCGCCAATGCGCCGGGCGACTGTGGCGGTGGTGCCGGCGGCGAGTCCCAGGGCGACGGCGTACACCAGGGCGAGGAGGGCCTCCGATAGGCCTACCGCGGCGATGGAATCCCGGCCCAACGACGCGACAAAGTAGGAATCGACAACGGCAAACAGAGACTCCATCGCCATTTCAAGGACCATCGGAACGGCCAGCAGAAAGATGGCACGGTTCAGGCCCAGCGTGGTGTAGTCCTGGCTGGTTCCTCGCAGCGCCAGCCGCACGTCGGACCAGAAACCACCCGAGGATTGCCCGGCCGGTACGGAAGTGGAAGACATGATGAAGCCGCTGAGCCACTGCACGGCGAGTTGGTTGAGCGCGAAGTCTTGAGGCAACCTCGGATGGAAGCCCCTCTAGTTTAGCGTTCCCGGTACAACTTAGTTGCAGCGCCTAAAACGGTGCGGGATAGTAGGATTGCCGCGGGTAGCGCCGCTGCAACGTTGAAAGTGCGCGCTGACGATGGAAAGCCTGTCCACAACCGAAGACGTCCTCTACCTCACCGAGTTGTTGGGGCTCAAGGTTTACGACTTGAAGGGGCGGCGCATCGGAACCCTGCGCGATGCTGCCATTGTGCCACTGATCGATCCCGTCCGAGTGGACCGCTTCCTGGTGGGCGCCGGTCCCGGGTGGCTGAGTATCCGGCATGACCAGGTGGGCAGAATCGATGAGTACGGCATCCATCTGCGGGATGAGGGGCTGACGCCGTACCACTCCGACGAATACATGCTGCGCATGGTGCGCGATCTGCTTGACCAGCAGATTATCGACGCGCAGGGGCGGAAGGTGGTCCGCGTCAACGATGTCACTTTTCTGCGTATCGTGAACGGCGGGAGCACGATGTTACATGTGCTGGAAGTGGACATCGGCATCCGGAGCATTGTGCGGCGCGTGCTGGCGGGCGTGATTCCGCCGGGCGTGATTCGGCGCCTGCAAAGACGCATTGTGCCGCACTCGATCCGGTGGGAATTCTGCAACATTCTAGAGACCGATCCGCAGCGGCGGGTGCGGCTGAACATCTCAAACCGGCTGCTGGAAAATATGCACCCGGCGGACCTTGCGGATATTGTCGAGAGCCTGGGTCCCGGAGACCGCGAGGCCATCATGAGCAGCATCGATAGCGAAGTGGCGGCCGAGACGCTGTCCGAGATTGAGCCGGATATTCAGGCGCAGATTCTGGAATCGCTCGAGACCGAGAAGGCCGCCGAGATTCTGGAGGAGATGGACCCGAACGAAGCCGCGGACGTACTGAGTGAGCTCGAAGACGACACCTCGGAAGAGATTCTGGAAGAGATGGACGCGGAGGAAAAGGAGGAGGTAGAAGAACTATTGGAGTTCAAGGACGACACCGCCGGCGGGTTAATGAACACCGAGTATCTGGCCTTGCCGCCGCATGCCACCGTTGCCGACGCCATGCGCGACTTGCGGCAGAACGAAGAACTGCTCGAAAATCTTCACAACCTCTACGTTGTGAACCGCGACGAAGAGCTGGAATTCGCCGTGCCCGTGGCGCGCCTGATCTTTGCTTCAAGCGACACGCTCCTGCGGGAACTGGCAAGCGAACCGCTGCTCTTCGCGCAGGTGGGCGAGAAGCAGGACCGCGTCGCGGAGATGTTCGACAAATACAACTTGCTGAGCCTGCCGGTGGTGGACGAGGACCGCAAATTGGTGGGGACCATCACGGTGGACGACATCGTGAGCGTGTTGCGGAACGGGTAAGCGCGGAACGTTACCCACAAGCGAGAGCAGGCGGATGGAGTTCAGCGGGGCTTGTTGAACTTGACGCCGTCGCTGTGATTCTCAAGCAGACTTGCAAGTAGTGTCATCAGCGTGTCGAAGGACAGGAAAACAGAGGCGACACTCAAAATCGATCGCTCCAGAAAGCTGAGCCTCTCGAAACCGGCGGTCCCGCTGAGCAGTTCAACGACTCGCTCTCGGGAGGACGAAAAAAAACCCGTTAGAATCTTTGTCGCCACAACCAATAAACCCGCAATCTCAATCGTGTTTCGTACAGCGTCGAACTGTTCGTGATCGATACCAATGGTGCGAATGGAGGCGTAAAGAAAAAATCCAACGGTGGCCAGCAGCATGGCTCCCAAGGTAAATTTCAGGTAGTCGACACTTACTCTAATCAATCTCTCGACCATTGAGTGGCCGCCCTCTTCCACGCATGATGATCCAGAATACAGCCGCTCCACCAACTATCTCCCACACGTCAGCGAGATGGACTCGTTCTAGTGGAATATGGCCCGGGGCCCAGATTCCAATGAAGCGGCTCGAATCGCCCCCAAGCCGGGTGCCGGCAGCGATACGCCTGCGCCCCCGGCCGTGAAGGACTCAGGGCGAATTGCAACCGAATTGAAAGCGTCTGCGTCTTTTTATCAGCGTCCGCATCGGATTATTAGGGTCCGGGCGATTTTCGCCGGTGTGCCAAAGAGAGCGCAACGCGATCTTAAACACACTCTCTGTGCAAGTCCCCAGCGGATTGCGCCATGCGGTTAGCCTTCCTGGCAATCGTTTCCCCGTTACAACTAACAACTGAAGGAGCAGTAGAACAATGACTCGCCACGCCGAATTAATCCACGAACGATATGAGGCGATGCTGTTTGCCAAGAACGCAAACGAGGCGCGCCGGGCAGCCAGAGAACTGGTGAGGACCGCGCTAGGAGACGACGCGCTGGATATGCCTCTGGAGGAGGCGTTACGGGAGTGTTGCCGGGAACTGCGGCCCGCCGCCGACCCAAGGGAACAGCTTCGTTTCGAAGCGGAGTTTGTTGAACTTGGCATTTGGCCGCGGACGGCCACCCGCGTAGCGGCATAAACCCACCGGCTAAAGCCGCCACCTGGAACTACGCTAGTTTCCCAGCGGTCTGCCGTCGCCGGAGGCGTTGGGCACGCCGTGCGGGTCCTCAGCGGCTTTCAGCTTCAGGAAGATCTCCGATTCGCGCTGAGAATCGGCCTTACGTCCGGCCCGTTTATATGCCTGCTCCAGGAAGTGGTGGAGTTCGGCGTTATCCGGCGAGAGCTTGATGGCGCTCTCAAACTGCACGATAGCCTTGTCCGTTTCGCCAGCCGTTTGGTACGCGCGCCCGGCCTCGGCGTCGCAGAGCCATTCGTAGGTGCTGGGCGCGAGCGTCCGCGCCTTCTCGACATTGGCCAGGGCACCTTCCACATCGCCGCTTCGCGACAGCAGAAACGCATTTACAAGCATAGTTTCCCAGTGGGTGGGATTAATTTTCAGTTCCGTTTGGAATTCCTCAATCGCGGCGTGTTCGTTGCTGGATAGGAGGAAAAGGCCGTGCGCGTAATGAACACCGGGCTCATTTGGGTATTCGGCGAGGAGTCGCGTAAAAGCGGCCACCGACTCTTCTGAGCGCTGGCCGACGGCGGCCCACTGCGCTTCGCCCGCCAGGCGGACCAGTTTTTGCTTCTCCGGCGGCAGGTCATTGAAATCCTTGGGGATGGTCAGCGCGATTAAGCCCGCGGTGTCTTTGGCAGCCTGGGGCATATCGGGGTATTTCGATAGGGAAAGAACCTGCCACAGGGCCTGGTCAAACAGCGACCGCTTAATGAGGATGTTGGCCGCGACAAGGCGGGCCGCCGCTTCGAATTTCGGATCCTTGTGGACGCCGAAGGATTCGCTGCGGCGGATGTCAGCCAAGGCCTGGTCATCCTGCTTCAGTTCATGCTCCGCCATGCCTAGAAAGGCCCAAGCCGTGCCCACCTTGGGATTCAGTTCCAGGCCTCTGTGGAAGGCGTCCACCGCCTCGCTATAACGGTTCAGCCGGTACAGCGATCCGCCCAGATAGAACCAGCCCTCGGCCCAGGAATCCTGGAGAGCCAGGGCCTGCCGCAGCAGGTTAGCCGCCTGTTCGGGATCGGAATCGATGAGCGAGAGGGCTTGGCTCTGTAGTTGATCGAAGGTGGGCGGCGGCGACTGGGGCGGGGAGGCTAGAATCGCCGAACAGCCAACGGCGAGCAGGGCGAAAAATCGGAGTGAGACAGCAGACATTCGCGTTGGGTACGATTAATCTTCAGGGTAACGCAGCGGGTATTCTTAAATTCGATGCGCTTCGCGGTCTTTCTTGTTTTACTCGCGCCCGCCCTTGGCCAAACCCCCGCGCCGGCGGACTTGTTTCGCGAAGCTGTGGAAGCGCAACGCCGCGGTGACGATGCAACCGCCATTTCCAAGTACCAGCAACTGATCAAAATAGCTCCGGACGTGGTGGAGGTGCGCGCCAACCTGGGCGCCGTTCTGGCTCATGAGGGGCGCTTAGATGAAGCAATTGAGCAGTACCACGCAGCACTGATCAGGAATCCCCAGAACACCGGCATTCAACTGAATCTGGCCTTGGCGTTTTATAAGAAGAGCGACTGGGCGAACGCGATCGGGCGGCTGGAACCGCTGCATACGAAGGACCCGGAGAATTTGCGGCTGGCCACGCTGCTGGGCGATTGCTACGCCCGGGCAGGCCGTCCGGCGGATGCACTGGCTGTGCTGCTGCCGGTGGAAAGCGCGCATCCGGATGACCTGTCCGTGAAATTCATTCTGGGGCCGGCGCTGGTCAGCGCCGGGCGTGGGCGCGAAGGCTTGGAAAGGCTTGAAAAAGTGGGCGAAGCAGGCAACAGCGCCGAAGCCTACCTGGTGGCTGGCCAATTCGCCCTCAACATGAGCGAGTTTGAACGGGCGGGCCGCGACGCGGACGCGGCGCTAAAGCTGAACCCAAACCTTCCGGGCGAGTACACGCTGAAGGGGCAAGTCTTGCAGTACCTGTCAGACTATCCGGGCGCGGTGGAGGCGCTTCAGAAGGCGATCGCGCAAAACGAGCAGGATTTCGACGCTCAGCTTACGCTTGGCGCGGTACTGAACACTCAGCGCGACCTCGATGGCGCACGGCCTCATTTGGAGAAGGCCCTTCAACTCCGCCCAGGTTCAGCGCTGGCCCGCTATGAGCTGGCGAAAATTCAGCGGACGCAGGGGCAACTCGACGCCGCGCTTCAGAATCTGGAACAGGTAGAAAAAGAAGAGCCGGACTGGCTGCAGCCGCATGTGGAACTGGCCGCACTTTACTACCGGCTGAAGCGGCCTGAGGATGGTCAGCGCGAACGGGCGCTGGTGGACCGGCTGACTGCGGAACAGCAGGGGAAACAGACCCCCGGCGCCCCGGGGCCTGGCGCTACTTCTCCGCCGCCCGCTCCACGGCCTGAATCACCCGGTCCGCAGTGACGTTTTCCAGCTTCTGAACGATGCCTGACGGCCAGCGGATTTCGATGGACTGCGCGACGGAATCCGCGCCAAGCCCGAAGTGGACCGGTCCGGCGCTGGAGGAGGCATAACAAACGCTGGTGGTCATGTGATTGTACTGCACGCCGCCCGCGCTGACCACTTCGATAGCCGCGCCAATGCCGTCGCGATTGCTCTTCGTCCCCACCAGGCGCACGTCCAGCCAGTGGGCGCTGCCGGGGCTGCGATTCATCCAGATCTCGGCGTCTTTGTTGAGCGCCGTGACCACCACGTCGATTTTGCCGTCCCCATCCAGGTCGCCGAAGGCGCATCCGCGATGACGCGCCGGTCCGCTGGCGTCGAGGCCCGCTTCGGAGGTAAGGGCCTGGAAGCTTCCACTAGCTCCCAGATTGCGGAACACGGAATTGGGTTGCTCGATCGAAGTGCGGGGCATGGATCGTGAAAGAACCTCGCCTCGGGTGACGAAAATATCCTTCCAGCCGTCGTTATCCAGATCATAGATAGCGCCGCCGAAGGCTGACATCGGCATGGTTTGCCGGCGCATGCCGGTGGAACCGGTGATATCGAGGAATTCCTTGCCGGCCTTGTTCTTAAGCAGCGGAAAGGTCTGATTGGCAAGCGCCACGTAGAACAGGTCCGGGTAGCCATCGTTATCGATATCGCGAAAGTCGAGGCCCATCCCCGAGATAAAGTTGCCGTCTTCGGCCAGGGCGCTGCCGGTTTGAAAGGCGATCTCCTCGAACTTACTGCCCAGATTGTGGAAGAAGAAGTTGTAGAAGGTGTCGTTAGTGACGAAGAGATCGGGGCGGTTGTCATGATCGAAGTCGGCGATGGCGACACCCATTCCCTTGCCTACGTGGGAGCGGACGCCCCAGACTTCGGAGACGTCCTCAAAAGTACCGTCGCCTTTGTTGAGGAAGAGCTGGCTGGGTAGGCCTTTGAAGAAACTCGGGTTGCAGTACTCTGAGCGGCCGGCATAGGAGCAGCGCGGTTCGTGCTCATAGTTCCATTGCACATAGTTGACGACGAAGAGGTCTAGGAGGCCATCGTTATTCACGTCTACCCAGGCGGCCCCGACGGACCACAGCGGCCCGTATTGTGGATCGAGGGAGCGTCCGAGGCCCGATCTTGCAGTGACGTCGGTGAAGGTACCGTCGCCATTGTTGTGAAAGAGAGTGTTGCGGTGCAGACCGGCGACGAAGAGGTCAGGGTGGCCGTCGTTATCGTAATCGCCGACAGCGACTCCCATGTCGTAACCCGTTCCGGCCAGACCCGCGGCGGTGGTCACATCGGTGAACTTGTCGTTGCCGTCGTTGCGGAACAAGCGGTTCGAGTATTTGGGGTCGTCCTTTTTCAACGTGGAGAGATTCGCGCCGTTGGTGAAGAAGAGGTCGGGCTTCCCATCGCCGTTGTAGTCGAAGACGGCGACACCGCCGGCCATGGCAGCGGGAAGGTGCCGGTCCTCAGTCTCGCCGTTTTCGAGGTGAAAGGGAGACCAGGCGAGGGCGAAGCGAATGGGGCTCTCGGCGGCGGGAGCGCCGGGAAGGCGGAAGAGGCCGAGCGCTAGGAGGGTGGCCGCAAGGGCGGTGAAACTACGGATACGAAGGGCGGACGCGTCCGCCAATTTTTTCACGCCGCTCACGGTGCGGTTTCCTTCACGGTGAGCACCCGGTCGGCCTTTACATTTTTCAGTATCTGAACGATGCCGGACGGCCATCGGATTTCGATAGTCTTTGCCATCGCGTCCGGGCCGAGACCGAAATGCACCGGGCCGTCACTTGAGGAGGCGTAGCAGAACGACGTCGTCATATGGTTGTACTGCGTGCCGGAGGCGGAGACCAATTTGATGGTGGCGCCGATGCCGTCGCGATTACTCTTCACGCCCTCGAGCGAAATATCCAGCCAGTGGGCCGGCGCCGGACTGCGGTTCATCCAGATCTGCGCGGGCTTGGCCAGAGCCGTGGCCACGATATCCACCTTGCCGTCGCCATCCAAATCGCCGAAGGCGCAGCCGCGATTTCGGGCAGGTCCCGCCGCGCCGAAGCCAGCTTCTTCTGTGAGCTCCTGGAACTGGCCGCTCGATCCGCCGTTCCGAAAGACCGTATTGAGCTGGTCGATGGGGGCGCTGGGCAATGGCAGTGAGACGGCATCGCCGCGTGTAGCGAAGAGATCTTTCCAGCCATCGTTGTCGAGATCGTAAATAGCGGCGCCGAAGGCGGCCATGGGCATGGATAGCTTCCGCAGGCCGCTCTCGGCGGTGATCTCGCGAAAGCCCGTGCCCGCCAAGTTCTTGAGCAGCGGGAAGGTCTGTCGTCCCAACGCGACGTAGAAAATATCCGGGTAACCGTCGTTATCCACATCGCGAAAATCCACGCCCATGCCGCCGATAAAGTTTCCATCCTCGGCTAAGGCGGTTCCCGTTTGAAGGCCAACCTCTTCAAACTTCTTTCCCAGATTATGGAAGAGGAAGTTGTAATAGGTATCGTTGGCGACGAAGATGTCGGGCTTTCCATCGAGATCGTAATCGGCGATGCCGACGCCCATCCCTTTGCCGACAGCGGCGCGAATACCCCACGCCTCGGAGACGTCCTCAAAAGTGCCATCGCCTTTGTTCAAAAAGAGTTGATTGGGCAGGCCCTTGAAGAAACTGGGATTGCAGTATTCGGAGACGGTGTCGCGATAGCAGCGGGGATCGCGACGGTAGTCCCACTGCACGTAGTTGAGGACGAAGAGGTCCAGAAGGCCGTCGTTATTGACGTCGACCCAGGCGGCGGAGACGCCCCACAGGGGACCGTATTGAGGGTCGACGAACTTTCCAAGTCCAGCCTTAACAGTGACGTCTGTAAACGTGCCATCGCCGTTGTTGCGATAAAGCGTGTTGCGATGCACGCCGGCAACGAAGATATCGGGACGCCCGTCATTGTCGTAGTCGCCGATTGCGACTCCCATGTCGAAGCCCGTGCCGGCGAGACCGGCCTGTGCGGTGACGTCGGTGAAGACCCCATTGCCGTCGTTGCGGAAGAGCCGGTTTGCGTACTTGGGGTCATCCTTCTGAAGAGTCGCGATGTTAGCGCCGTTGGTGAAGAAGATATCGGGACGTCCATCGCCGTTATAGTCGAAGACCGCCACGCCTCCCACCATGGTGGCGGGCGTGTGGCGATCCACCGTTTCGTCGTTTTCAAGAACGAAGGGAACGCGCTTCAAGTCAAAGCGGATAGCGGGGGCGACAGGAGAGGCGCGGGTGGGCAGAAGCCAAAAGGTGAGAAGGGCGAGCGAAGCGCCAGCGAAGAGAAGCCAGATGGGGAACGGCTGACGAGCGCAAAGCCCGGTTGCCGGCCGTTGTACCGCGAGACTTAAGCGTCCGCAAGCCGACCGAGCCGCGACCGTCAGGGAGCGACCGCAAAACGCACTTCTCTTCTTGCGGTCGCTCCCTGACGGTCGCGGCTCTGAAGGCGTTGGCGGGGCGGAAGATGTGCGACTTGGCATTTCTATCAAAAGGGTACCGCTTGAAATGCGCCCGGCAGCAAAGCGGAACCACGATGGGGAGCGACCGGTTGCCCCAGGAAGACTTCCTTTCCTCGGTCGCTCCCTGAGAACTGACGGTTGCGGCTCAGTAGGCCTCGGCGGCCCGCGTTCTATAGCTTCCCTACCAAACCGAATGCCACGGGTCCCGACGCCCATGACAATCGCGAAGGGTCGAAACTCCAGCCGGACGCCACGGCCATGACATCCGCCTCACTGGGTTGCCACTCGCCTTTGAGCAGGCTGGGGAATGGCATCTTTCGCTCGGGCCCGGTTATCGGACCGCCGTTCGTCAGTAACTCCCCCCGGTTACCAACGTAG
>CAJCIT010000002.1 GCA_903970405.1 Acidobacteriaceae bacterium
TTGCCAATTCCCACCGGATCCGTAGCGCTGGGGCTCGCCGTGCGGCCAGTAAGCGAAGCCCCGCGCGTATGTCTAGAACCCGCCTCGAGCGTGGCGTGCTGCGAATATGAAGGCATGACCTACTTACTCACGGGAGCAACCGGATTCATTGGCCGGGCCCTGGTTGCCAAGCTGCTGGCCGCCGGGCACAACGTCTGCTACCTGGGCCGGCAGCGGAGCCGCACGCTGGATTCGCGCGCCGGCTACTTCCTCTGGCAGGACATTGAACACACGCTGCCCCCGCTTGAAACCGTGCCGCGCATCGACGCCGTGATTCATTTAGCGGGTGAACCTGTTGGCCGCCGCTGGACTACTGAAGTGAAGCAGCGGATCAGGTCGACCCGCATTGAGGGTACGCGCAATCTGGTGACCGCAATCGGGGCTCTGAAGCACAAGCCGCCACTGCTGGTGAGCGCGTCCGCCATCGGCTACTACGGCAATCGAGGGGATGAGGTATTGACGGAGACCAGCGCGCCCGGGACTGGTTTCCTTGCCGATGTGTGCGTGGATTGGGAGCGCGAGGCGGAGCGGGCTCGGGAATTCGGGTTGCGCGTGGCTCACATCCGGATTGGGGTGGTGCTGGGCCTGGAAGGCGGAGCGCTCGGCATGATGTTGCAACCGTTTCGAATGGGAGTTGGCGGGAAGATTGGCGATGGCAGGCAGTGGATGTCATGGATCCATCTGGACGACCTGATCCGGCTGTTCGAGTTCGCGGTCACAAAAGAGGGGGCGCAAGGCCCCATGAACGGCACCGCGCCGGCGCCGGTAACGAATGCGGAGTTCACTGCGGCACTGGCTGGCGCGCTTCACCGGCCGGCCGTGTTGCCCGTTCCGAAGTTCGCGCTGCGGCTCGCCTTCGGTGAAATGTCGGATGTTCTGTCAGGCAGTTTGCGGGTGTTGCCGGCGGCTGCGGAGTCTGCTGGTTTCTCCTTTGCGTACAGCCGGTTAGACGCGGCCCTGGAGAGCTTACTAAGGAAGGCCGCTTAAATTTGTGTTAGCCTGAGAGAGTTATGGCAATCCCCAATGTAAAGCGATTTCGGCCCTTCTGCCCCACTTGCAACGACACCTATACGTTAATGGCGGTGCTCCCGCCAGACGCGGATGTCGATGTTTTTCTGAAGGACGCTGTGGCGCGGCATGACCACAAGGACTTCAAGGAAAAGAAGGAAAAGATGTTCAAGGTCCGCGTCGGCCAGCAAAAGCAGAAGAAGGCCAAGTAAGCGCGCAGGTTCGAGTTATGTGGCGGCACAGGCCGTTGTGCGCAGTGTAAAGAGAGCCCGGATGGCCAAGAATCATCCGGGCTTTTTCGCGTTCACACGTTGCCCAAGAAGTATATCTTCAGTCGTCACAGGGAGTTGGCGGGATTCTTCGATGGCGCCGAAACTGCCGGGTGCGCAAACTCGCGAGTGGGAGGGCCCCAGTATGCCGAGAAAAAGTAAACCTAGCGACCCAGCGAACAGCGCAAAAGACCCGCAAGACAAACCAGATGACGCGGGCCAGCGTATTCAGCCCAGGAAAAGAAGCGCGAAGTTCCGCGAAATCGATAGTCCGAAGCTCACCGTGATTAGAGGCGGGAAAGGGCGGACGGGGCCGGACGAAGCTAACGAGTCTTTCGAAGGCAAAGAGACTGACAGTGAGGCGCACGGCGATGGTAACGCACCGGATGACGCGTTTGAGCAGAGTTTCCATGCCTTGCGCGGGGAGACGGTGGAGGGGTTCTGCCGGGTGCTGGCCATCTACGCAACTGCGTTCCAGTCCTCCGATCCGGTGACGCGGGAACTGCTTTACCAACTGTCGATTGTGCACTTCGACCTGAAGCGGACTGAGAATGCGATGCACCGGTTGTCGCGCATTGCGTACGAGGCCAAACCGGAGGCGTGGCTGAAGTTGCATTCCGGATTTGTAACGCAGCGCAATGCGCTTCAGTTGGCGTCGCAGCGGCTCATGAGCGAGTTGGAGCGTCTGCAGTTGGGCGATGAGGACGCGGACGACGATCAGGGCAACCGTAATGCCGAGGGCAAGCTGCTCCGCGACTCTGAAGGAAATCGCATCGAAGAGTATCGCTTCTGGAATCTCTACAAGTATTCTGAAAAGCCGGACGACAAAATCAATGAAGCAATGGAAGTGGTCTGCTACACCGATGGCACGGCCCGGGTGGCGCAGAATGTGCCACTCAAAGAGTTCATGAACGGCGAGTTTATGAAAGCCGAGTATGGACTGGGCGATCAGTTCCGGCGCATGATGCGGCAGTACAAGCGTCCGCTGCATCATCCGTACGATCCGACAAGGATGAAATAGGCGCCTAATCTCTCAGAGTTCGCTCGCGGCTTACTCTTCTACCCTGCAACTGCTCGCCAATCGCCGGAGGCCCTTCAGAACCGCGCGCGCAGTCCCCGACGGGCGCGGCGGCCGGGCGCCGTGGAAAGGTATGCGCCCAGTGCAGAACCAGGCTGGGCAAATCTTCTCCGCGGCGACATCTTCGCGATCGATCCCGTTGACATCGCGAAGACTAAAGCCGATCTCACAATCTTCGATGGGCAAGTAATTTATGAACGATTTAAGTAACTAATTGAGACTAGCGCGCACAGTCGGCAAGGGCCGCCCCATCAATATGGCGACCGATGCGAACAAGCTAAATATCGATCCAACGCAGACCGTCTATCCGATCCAAGGGAGCTACACGGTCTGGAAATGCGGTCCCTCGGGCTACTTGGGGAATCAGACTAACCGCTTTTGCTTCAACAAGACGGAAGAACCGCACGCCGAGGGGATATGTTACAAGAATTCGTTTGGCGACTGGCACTGTGTAATGACGGACCTTAAGACCGCGAAGACCACCAATGCATGCCCAGGCACGGGTGGTGGCGGGCAGTCCCGGATCGCTCCTCCGACCGACAAGTGAGTTTTCAGAGCCGCGACCGTCAGGGAGCGACCGGTTGGATTTGCTTCTGCGGTCGCTCCCTTACGGTCGCGGCTCAGTCGGCCTTGGGTGCGTCCGTCTGTCTCCAGGATTTTCACCGCGAGGCGTTCTCACTGCTCCAACTGCAGCAGAACCATCTCGGCCGCGGTCCGGTAATCCGGAGTCGCGTTCTTACCCTGCACCCAACCGCGCACGTCCTCCCAACGATGAAACGGATCCTCCTCGCCAGTGCCTTCCGACCAAGTGTGGAGTCCCGGTGAACTTTGGTTCTCCATGAACCAGTGCAGGGTCTTGACGGCCCGGGCTCGATCTCCCAGCCTCAGCCAGTTGTGCGCCTCAGCCACGTCGAGGTAGGGCCAGAGCGGCCGTTTGCGGAATCCTCCTTCCGCTGTGCGCCGCTTCTTCCATCGTTCTTCGTACAACGGCCGTAGCGTGCCAACGTCTCCATCGCCCACATGGGTGGGCCACAGCGCGCTAATAAATGTACTATCGTTCTTCGCCTCACCGGTCGCGAGCACCCGGCGCCAGGCCTCGCGAATCTCTCGCGCTTCCTGCCGCCAACTCCCTGACAGATCCGCGCGCCCCCGCCGTTCGGCCATCCTGGCGGCCTCGTTCAACCCAAGAAAGCTCACCGCATTCACGTACAACAAGGGACCCCGCCCCGCAATCAGGCCGTCATGCGCCGCATCGCAAATCGAATCGAGATCCGCCTTGCCCGCGACGCGTGGAATAACGGGGCCAAAATGCGGCTGCCTCATCGGCCCGGTGGCATGACGCATGGCTACAATCAGCTTCGCCTTCCGCGCTACGCCATCCCAAACATGCGCATCGAAAGAAGGCGAATGCGCAACTTCGGCGGTTTCGCCAATCGCCCACAGCGCCAACCCTGGCCCGTCCGCTTCCGAGCCAAAAGGTCCAAAGAAGTCATGCTCCGCGAAGAACAACGCCAGTTGCTTCGCTACATCCACCTGGCCCGCACGCGCCAGCGCCAACACCACATAGGCCCCATCGCGCAGCGATGCCAGTGGGTAGCTCAAAGGGTCGGCGGCCCGGGTTTCCTTCCCCGCCAGCGACATCATCAGGTGCGCTACTTCCGCATCCAGCGCCTCCTGCATCTCGGGGTCGTGCGCCTTCACGCGTGCTCGAACAACCGCGAAAGGCAGCGTCTCCACCCGTCCCAAACGCGGGTCGTTGATTTCAATCGTGGCCTTCGGCGCAAGCGTCACATCCGCA
Organism: Acidobacteriaceae bacterium; assembly: GCA_903970405.1. Taxonomy (GTDB): domain Bacteria; phylum Acidobacteriota; class Terriglobia; order Bryobacterales; family Bryobacteraceae; genus CAJCIT01. The sequence continues at coordinate 4,193 of CAJCIT010000002.1, forward strand.
CGCCACCAGCCCTCATCCGCCGGACCCTCCTCATACACGTGCACGGCGCGGGGAGGCGGGTCGAACCGCACAATCCAGCGATCGTTAATCAACAAGCGGCCATGCACATTTTGCAGGGACCGGATCGCTCCGCCGGCCGGTCCGGCACTTTGAATCGCAATATGAACGGGCGATCCGTCTTTGCGAAACACGAGGTCCGTCCAATGTCCCGGCCGGTCGCACAGCAAATGAGATTCGAAACGCGGCGTCTCCGTTACCAGCACCGGCATCGGCTCGCCTGTGACCCACGCGAACCTTTGCTTCACCTGTTCGAGCGGAATTGTATCGCCGTTTTCAATCGATATTCCGAAGCTCCCGGCCACGGGACTGAATGACCCGCCCGGCTCCGCATACCCCTTCTGCTGTTCGTTCGAGCCCGGCCATGCATAGACCACGTGTCCTACGCCGCGCGGCCAGACACGCCCGGGATATCGCCGCTCGGCATCCAATAACAGGGCCTGTTGGCTTTTGGAACCGGTAACCTGCTGCGCCCCCAGGGCAGTCGAAGCAATCGCGATGGCGGCAAGGGAAGCGCGGCGCACGTCCTACGTTTCCCACTCGCGTAGTGTCCGGTAATTTGTCACCAGGATCTTTCTTTCTTCAATCGCCCGAGCCACCCTCGGCGACGTCAGCGCCTCTAACTCCCGCAACCGGCTGTCCTTCAATCGCGTCGGGAAGCCGGGCGGATCGGGCCCCAGGTATCCCGGATGGCACATGAACTCCGTCGTCCCGGGCGAAAGACTCTTCAGCGCGGCCGCCATCCGCGCTTCATCCATCGCGCCGGTAAGGCGAAATCCGACAAAGTGATTCGTCGCCCGCAGACCGGCTTTGGCAAGACGCCGCCGATAGATCCGGTTCGCGGGCGCACCCGGCGCCCATCCGTCATCGAACGGCAACCGGAGATAGATGAGCCCATGGCGCCGCGCCACCTTCAGAACCTCGCGAAAAACGATGGGATGCACGTGGCTGTGCTTGTGAGAGTCCAAATGGATCGGGTGCAGGCCTGCAGCCACAATGCGTGCCACCTGAGCATTCAGTTCCGCCGCGACATCCAGCTTGGCGCTAACAATCGCGCGGAGTAACTCGCCCCAACTTTGCGGCAGTGCCTTACCGGTCTCGACCGAGCGGCCTTGAATCAGAACCAGATGGCAACCCACGTCCAGCGTCGGCGTCTCTTTGGCCAATCGTACGGCGTCTTCGAACGCGGCGCCATTTGCCATCAGCGTGGTAGCGCCCAGGATGCCTTCGCGATGGCCGTGAATAATGCCGGCGTTGACTTCGGGAGAGAAACCAAAATCGTCCGCATTGAAAACGACGTTCCGCCGGTGCTGGAATGCGCCGGCGTCTGGATCAATTGAGGTCAAATTTCCACAGGCTGGACCCAGGCTAAAGCCTGTGCCACCTTCGTCATCTTAAAATATCGCGAGCTTGATCCGCAGAAACTTCTTCGGGTTCGCCCGGAAGTCTTTCAACAATCCGTTCAGCTCCCGCGTCGCTCCATTCGCCGAATCGTAGAGTTGCGGATTCACCAGCAACTGCCCGATGGTCCCCTGACCCGAATTCACCTTGTCGATAGTCGTGTCGATCTTATCCATGGTCAGCGAAACCTGATTCGCGATCTTCGGATCCTTGAGCAGCATCCCCGCTGTGCCCTTGCCGGCGTTGAGATCCGCCAGAATCGCCTGCAATTGATCCACGCTCTTACTCAGATCGTCGAAGAGCTTCGGATCCTTCAGAAATTTGCCGGCCGATCCCTTGCCCGCGTTCAAGTCATCCTCAATCTTGGTCAGCTTGGCCAGCGCCGCATCCGCCTGGTTGTAAAACTCATCGCCGTTCACCAGCTTGCCCAGGGTTCCCTTCGTTGAGTTCAAGGTGTTCGCCAACACCTGCACACTGTCCACAATCGACTGGAGGCTTCGATACAAGCTCTCATCCACCAAAAGCTTCCCAATGGTTCCCTTTCCCACCTCCACCTGCGACACCACGCCATCCACCTTCGTCAAAATCGCCTGAAGCGAATCGAGCACCGCATAGCCTTGTTGCACCAGGTCGTCGAACTCACGGGTGTCCAGGCTGTGCACTTCCGAATCCGGTTTCACGGTGTCCGGGCTCTTACCCTTCTTAATGCTCAGGAACTTAGTCGCGCCCAGCAGGTTGTCCGAGGCGATCGAAATCAACGAGTCCTCGGGAATCTCCTTCATCATGGCTTGATCGATCAGAAAATCGATGCGAATCGTCTTCCGCGGATCGTTCGAACCGGAGAGCGCCACGGTCTTCACTTTGCCGGCCAGAATGCCGTTCACGCGCACGGGAGCGCCATCCTGCAGCGCCGCCGCGTCATCGACGTAAGTGTACAGGCTCACCTGCTTCACGAAGAATCTGGTATCGCCGGTGAGCAGAAACACGAGTAGCGCGACGAAGAAGAGGGCGACAATCGCCAGTATCCCGACCCGTAACTGTGCCCAAGCCACCTTAGTTTGTACGGCCATAAAATTCGCCTCGCAATTCTCGCGTCAGTGCTTACAGAACCTCTTGACATAAGCATCGGTGGCGGCTTCCAATTCCACCCGCGTGCCGAAGAACACAACGCTGCCTTCGCGCATCACAATAAATTTCGTGCGCGCCCGCTGCCCATCGGCATGCTCATCCTCCGGCACCGGAATCAATTCGTCGCGCCGCGGATCGTACCGGAAGTTCGCCATCAGTTCGCCGTCCTGGTAGCGGTGCGTCACGATCAATGCGGCCGTATTGCGGATGTCCCGTTCCTTTGCCA
>CAJCIT010000003.1 GCA_903970405.1 Acidobacteriaceae bacterium
AATACGAAACAGGTCGGCGTCGTTGTTTCCGAACACGATGTAAATGTCGCGCGGAAACGGTTTCGCCAGTTCGTCGATGACGAATGGCGAGCAGAGATCGCCGCAACAGAGCAGAACGTCGCACTCCTTGAGGCGGGCGAGTGCGGCGTTCAATTTCCAGACGTTGTCATGGATATCGGAGAGAATGCCCAGGCGCATACCCCTTAGGGTGGCACGGGTGAGAGTGCGACACAAAGTTGGAGACTCAGGGACCGCAGTGGACGCTCACCCTGGTAGTCGTGGAATCCGGGCCGCTCGGCCCAGACCAGATGGGGTCACGGACGCTGAAAATAATGCTTAGCCCATTAAAAACCCAGGTTTAGATCACTTTAGAGCAGTACAGGGCACCCCCTCGTGCGTCAAGATTGACGTAAAGGAGCAGGTAATATGTTGTTGTCTGCCCGCCAGAGTGACGTGATTAATATGTTGAACATAGGTGATTCTAGTGGTACTGTGTTTATAGGAAGTGGTGACATGGCAACCCCAGCAATCGCAACATCTCGACCGGATCTGGCTTCACACCGGATCGCGACGGAGGCGGACTTTCCGTCGGTCGTTCAGAGCCTGGTGGCCATTGTCGGCCGTAAACTAACAGCATATGTCGGCAGCGTGAAGGACGCTCGAGCCATCGACCGGTGGCTGCAAGGCACGACGCCTCAAAAAGACGTCGAGCGCCGGCTGCGGCTCACCTATCAGATCGCCGCGATGCTGGCGGGGTTTGACACTCCCGCCGTGGTTCAGGCGTGGATGATCGGGCTGAATCCCGAATTAGATGACGAGGTTCCGGTCAGACTCTTAAGGGAAGGCGATATCGAAAAGGACGGCAAGCGGGTATTGGGCGCCGCCAGAAACTTTGTCGCCGGGGGTTGATCTGGAACTTCCATCGGTTGTACCGGACGGCCCGCTGTATCGAATCGGGCGGAAGCCAGATCCTTGGCGTCCGCCCGAATGGGCCTTTGCGGATGAGAACAAGACCTTTGGCAATCGATTCGATGATTCCGCTGGATACTTCCGAGTGCTGTATGCAAGCTCCACTCGAATCGGCTGCTTCCTCGAAACCCTGGCGCGATTCAGGCAGCCGCCAGCCTCGTTGCAGATTGCGGACGCACTGAACGAGATTCAAAACACGGGTTCAGACTTCACACCGCCGAACACGCTGCCTGCCAGTTGGTTGACTCAGCGCGCCATGGGACGTGCGACTCCATCCGGTGGCCGGTATGCCCGTATCTACTCCTCTGAGTGGCTTTCGTATCTGAGAAAACTATTCGAACCGGACGTCGTGTCATCCGGCCTTCTGCATCACGGGGACGCGGAATTCGATCTCCACCTGCTCATGTCGAAAAATCGATGGTTGACGCAGCGGGCAGCGACTAAGATCTCCGCCATAGGCTACAGCGGAGTCTGCTACGAATCGCGCCATGGAACCGACTTGGTGAACTGGGCGCTGTTTGAGCCTTTTCAAATCAGGAGCCTGGAGATTTTAGAGATTGACTTGACCGATGCAGACCTGGTGGAAGCCGTCGCGAGGCTAGAGCTCGGGATCGATCCGAAAATCTGAGTCGCGCCAAAAAGATCCTAGCCCCTATAAAGACCTGTCTGCACTCCTTCGTGCGTTAGCCTGTTTTATATGGAGCCTAGGATCGGAAAGACAGAGATCGCGGACGTGCGGCGCGGCAGCCCGCTTCACAGCCCCGCAACACAGATTGCTCCCGCGAAGGCAAACGTCTGATGACCGCCTCCCACTCAGACGCTCTGGTCCTGTTCGGTGCGACGGGAGATCTGGCCCACAAGATGATCTTCCCGGCGCTCTATGCGATGACCGAACACGGCGGCCTCACCGCCCCGGTAATCGGCGTCGCTTTGACCAAAGAGAATCCGGCCGGGCTTCGCAAACTTGTTACGGACAGTATCAAGGCATCTGGCGGCATTGCCGACAAGCGTGCGCTTCAACATCTTCTATCCCACCTCACCTACGTCAGCGGGGATTACAAAGACGCTGGCACGTTCGCGGCGATCAAAACGGCGTTGGGCACAGCGAAGCGCCCCGCGTTCTACCTGGCCATTCCACCGTCGCTTTTCGGGACCGTGATTGAGGGCCTGGGCCAAGCCAAACTGGCGGAGCATGCGCGGGTTATTGTCGAAAAGCCGTTCGGGCGCGATCTGGCTTCGGCGCAAGAGCTGAACCGCATCGCGCGGGCGGCGTTTCCGGAGGATTCCATCTTCCGCATCGACCACTACCTGGGGAAGGAGGCGATCATGAACATCCTCTATTTCCGCTTCGCCAATTCCTACTTGGAACCCATCTGGAACCGCAATTACGTATCGAATGTTCAAATCACGCTTTCCGAGGATTTTGGCGTGCAGGACCGCGGCGCGTTTTACGAAACCGCGGGTTGTCTGCGCGACGTGATCCAGAACCACTTGTTCCAGGTCGTCGCGCTGCTCGCCATGGAGGCGCCGGCCACTAGAGACTATGGAGCCTTGAATACCGAGAAGGCCAAGGTCTTTCAAGCCATGCGGCCTCTGAAGCCCAATGACCTGGTCCGCGGCCAATACGCCGGTTACCGGAAGGAGCCGGGCGTGGCGAAGGACTCCGATGTGGAAACGTTCTGCGCGCTGCGGCTCTTTATCGACTCCTGGCGCTGGCAGGGCGTGCCGTGGTACCTTCGCTCCGGAAAGTATCTGGCGGCAACGGCCACTGAAGTGATCGTGGAGCTGAAACCACCGCCTCAGAGGCTCTTCGCCGACTCGGCGCCGGCGAACGGGCTGGGGAACTATCTGCGGTTCCGGGTCTCTCCCAACTCAGCCATCGCTTTGGCCTCGCGCGTGAAGCTCGCCGGAAAGGAATTCGTCGGGGAACAACGGGAACTGTATTTGTCAGACGAACAACCGGGAGAGCAGTCGCCTTATGAACGGCTCCTGGGAGACGCCATGGCCGGTGACGGAGCGCTTTTCTCACGCGAAGACGCGGTTGAGGCGGCTTGGGCGGTGGTTGAGCCGGTGCTTACGAAACACCATCCGGTTCTCCCTTACAAGCGGCTCAGTTGGGGTCCCAAGGAGGCTGACTCTATCATCGCGCCGGAGGGCCGATGGCACAACCCGACCCCGCATGATGCTCCCGGATAAGACGTCGCAGTTCGCAAGGCCGCGTTCGTGGGCCACCTCATCGATCGACGAACTAGGCCCGCCTTCAGAGCCGCGACCGTCAGGGAGCGACCGCGGTGGTGGTCCTGTTTTGGCCAACCGGTCCCTCCCTGACGGTCGCGGCTCTGAAGGCGTGGGTGCCTCCCTTTGTATCGGCAACTGGATTCGAAGTTCGCTGAAAGATCGTGATGGTCTGGCCCCGCCGGGACCACGTCATAAGCGGCGTGAGGCCGAGGCGGGCGCATTCTTCCTCCGTAATATCCGGCGCGTAATCGTAAAACTTGGCGAGGAAGCGGCGTACCAGCGCATTCGATACGACGCCGTCCGGAGGAGCCCACGTCCGCGTGTAAACGATCAGCACGTCGAAGCTTTGCGGCGGGATCGCGGCGATTGAGTGCTCATGCAAGTCATTGGTCTCGACCGTTTGCAGGGGACGGTCCACGAAACCATAATCGGGGCTCCTGAGTCCGGCGGTGTAGGGCCAAGCGGTCGCGATACGGCTGGCAGGCAGGTTGCGCTCTGCATATTGGGCGGCTGACTCCTGCAGCCGAACGAAATCCACCATGGCCAGATTGTTCTCATATGGAAACGGGTACGGCGGATTCCAGAAGAGGCTGAATACCAGTCCCACCACCATCAATGCGGTGGCCAGTATTTCGATCCAACGAGGGTAAGTGGTGAGGGCAACGCTGACCGCAATGTAGAAGATCGGAAGAATTGGCAAGACATACCGTTCCAGCGCCGCTCCGCCCAGGAGGGACATCATCAAGAAATTTGCTCCGAAAACTAAGAGCGTGACGCGCCAGGGTCGAGTGAGCAACAGTTTGAGGCGGGGGCCGGCCATCACGATGGCAAGCGAACCGATCCATCGGAACTCCGCAATGAATATGTAGAAGAAACGGCGGAGCAGCGTGAGCGCGATGCGCACGGGATGTAGCGAATAAGCGATGTTGTACTGGGCGAAACCGGCGTTGCCGCTCCAATGGCCGGTCGCGTTGTGCAAAACAACCAGCCACAGGACCAGGGCGGCGGGCGCAATGAGGAACAGCGCCGCCTGTTTCCAGAGCCGGCGCGCCTCGCCCGCCGGACCGGCCGTCCTGGCCGTTGATTTTTTCTCGGCATGCCGGGCGCGTCCAGCCAGGACAGCAAGAAAAATCAGCGGCACAAGCACGCCTGTCTCCTTCGAAAGCACCAGCGCCACACAGGCGATGGCTGACGCGGAAATGTTGTTCCTCAGAAAGAAGTAAAGGGCCCACACCGTGAAGACCATCGCCGGCATGTCGAGCTGGGCCATCATGCTCTGCATGAAGAACAGCGGAGAGGCCAGCAACAGGATGACCGGATAGAAGGCGGGCGCCCCCTTTGCGCCGCGGCATAACTCCACCGCCAGCATAAATGTTCCGAGAGCCCCAAACGCAGCCAGCGTCAGCATCGCGACGCGGGTAAGAATGATCGAGTAGCCGAAGAGCTTGTACCAGACGACCAGATAAATCTCGACGCCCGGAGGATGGATGTTGGGCAGCGTCGAGTGGGCAACCCACGAGCCATCGCGAAGAAGATCGAGCGCGGTTGGAATAAACTGACCGTGCTCGTCCCAGAAATATGGCAAGCCAAGCAGGGAGCTGTGAACGGCGAAGTAGGGTAATCCAAACAGCAGCAGGAAGATCAGCAGTTGCAGGGCATGCGTTGCCGGCGGTGCCGGGGGCCGTATGTCCGCCAGCGCGAACGGGGCCAGTTTCGGCATGGGCGGCCGTCGTTGCGCCATTTTGGTCCCCGCTACTGAATCACTGGGCCGGCGCTTTGCGCTTCCAGGCGGATCTCGCCGAAGGCTGCTTCGTACTGCTTGATGTTTTGTTGCATCAGGTTATAGAGAGCCTTCGCCTGGGTAGGGCTCAGAAAGATCCCCTGGTAATTCTGGATGGTCACGGAATCCGGAGTGGATTGGTTGACGGTGCCAAAAAGAAGAAAGAAGTCCCAGAGGCTCACGCGCATCTGGACGCTGTTGGCGTAATTCTCGCGATAATCATCCCGATTGGTGAGGTGAATCTTGGGCTGTACGGGACCGGTGGTCATTCCTTTAGTATCACCGGGACACCGGGATGTCGTACACGAAAAACCAAGGGGCGGCTCAGCGTGCCCGCCCATGGCCGCCGGATAAACCGGCCAAACCTGCTCAATCCCACGCTGAAGCCTGGACCACCGTGCACGGGCTCACAGCTAGCGGTGCTTCTTGGCCACTCGCGGCTTCGACGCCGGCTCCTTGCTGAGTACCGGACCGGCCATTGGATCTTTCTTGCCCAGCGCTTCAGGCCCGATCTTGCTCAAGATGCGATCGTGGATCCAATGCTCATCCCACCACTCGATGGGATTGATCTGCACGCCCTCCACCAGCATGCTGAAGTGCACATGATCGCCAAAGGCCATGCCCGTGGAACCGGATAGGCCCATTGACTGCTTCTTGGCCACCATGTCGCCCACCTTCACGTCGAGGCGGCTCATGTGGCCATAGAGGGTCTGCAAACCGTAGCCGTGGTCCAGCACCACGCAGTTGCCGTAGATCCCCATGCGGCCGGCCCAGACCACCTTGCCCGCATTGGCGGCCTTCACCGGCATGTGCTCAGAGGCGGCGATGTCGAAGCCCAGGTGCACCTGCTCATCGATCTTCTTTCCCTCATACATATAGGTGCGGTGATCGGCGAAGTAGGATTCGCGCTTGCCCAGGATGGGCTCAAACGGGCCTGACCATAACATCTTGTGCTCGGTCTTGAGCCGCAGATCGGCCAAGGTTTTGTTATTCTCCAGCCGCATGTCCCGGTTGATGTGAACAAACCGCGTCAGCAGGTCTCCGGTGCCGTTCGGATCGATATCGGCCACCACCTTCTGCATGTTTTGAGTGGTCACGTCGATCACGCTCTTATGGAAAGTCTTGGGAAAGACCTTTGTCCAAAACGTTGCCGTGGCTTCAGTGCCCGCGGCGTTCTTCGCAAAGACTACGGGGATGGTTTCGGCCGGCAGCGCGTAGGAGAAGGGGAAAAGGGAAAAGCGAATCTTCGAATCCTCGGGCTTCCCCGGCAATGGGAACGAGCGGGCGACGTCCGGTCCGATGCGCACACCGGCTTCCGTCCAATCGCCACCCACCTCCAGCAGAACCAGTTCCGCGCCGCCTTGATTGATGTAGTGCTGAAGACCGTCGGCCGTCACCATGGGCGGGCGCAGACTCACGTGTACCACGCTGATGTCGGAGGTTTTAGCGCCCCATAGATCGTTCGATTGCGCTGTAACCGTCAGCTTGGCGTCGCCTTCTTGTAAGAACGCGGCTTGTTTGCGGCCGGCGAGAAAGTGATAAATGCGCTTGACGCCGGCAAATTTCTGCCGGTCGTCAACCACCACTTGGCGCTGGCCGTTCTGTTCCAGAACCGCCGTGAACCGTTTGACGCCGTGCGGCGCCGTGGCGATGTAACTGATCGGGGTGGACTCGCCAATGGCAGTTACGGCCTGTTCCGGCTTGAGGTCCACTTTCTTGCCCAGCAAGAATACGACGCCCACAGTGAGGACGATGATCAGGAGAATAACAGCGAGAATGCGAAGTAACATCTTTTAAAAATCTCTGTCGGTGAGTTTCAGGTTTTGAGGACGCGGCGGCCCTCAACTCGGTAGTTTCCCGCCAGCACCCAGGCGATGGCTTCTGAATAGAGTCGGTGCTCTTCCACCAGAATACGCGCCGAGAGTGTTTCGGCCGTGTCGTCATCGTGTACCGGAACCGCGGCCTGCAGAAGAATCGGCCCGCCATCCAGATGTTCATCGACAAAATGCACGGTGCAGCCGGCCACCTTGACGCCGTGAGCGAGCGCCTGATATTGCGCGTCGAGTCCCGGAAACGCGGGCAGCAGAGACGGATGAATATTGAGGACGCGCTGGGGGAACCGGGCCACGAAGGCGCCGCTCAGCAGGCGCATATAGCCCGCCAGACACACCAAATCGACCGCATGTTCTTCAAGAAGGGCGGCCACTTGCCGGTCATACGCTTCGCGATCGATGTTGCTGGATTCGATTGACGCGACGGCAAACCCCAGCTCCCGCGCCCGGGCAAGTCCCGGCGCCGAGGGCCGGTTGGAAAAGACCAGCGCAATCTCTGCATTGAGATTTCCAGTGGCGACATTTCGTGCAATGGCTTCAAAGTTTGAACCGCGGCCCGAAAGAAGAATGCCGAGGCGCCTTCCGGCGGACGCCGGGTGCGTTTTCGAACCATTCACAGATAGACCACGCGCGCCTGCTTCCGGGATGTCAGCGGCACCACGGCGCCAATTTCGTAGTTCGGCTGCCGCATCCTGTTCAGAAGCTGTTTCGCTTCATTGAGCCGGCGCGCCGGCACAATCAGCACCATGCCCACGCCCAGGTTGAAGGTGCGCCGATAATCGTCGTCCGGCATATTGCCCAACTTTTTCAGTAACTCGAAGATGGGCTGGGTGGGCCAAGACGCGTTGTTGACCTCGACGCCACAGCCCTTGGGCAGCGCGCGCGGCACGTTTTCGGTCAGTCCGCCGCCCGTAATGTGCGCCGCGGCATTCAGCAGCTTGGCGTCGAGTAACTTCTGAATGGGTTTCAGGTACGATTTGTGAACCTTCAGCAACTCTTCGGCGAGCGTTGTGCCGAGGCCAGGCAACAGCGCATCCGGCCGGTGACCGGCCACCTCAAACAGCAGCCTGCGGGCCAGGGAGTAGCCGTTCGTATGCAATCCATTCGAGGGCAGGCCCAATAGCACATCGCCCGGCTTAACTCGATCGCCCGTGAGCATCCTCTTGCGCTCCACGCAGCCAACGATGAAACCGGCCAGATCATACTCGCCCTCGGCATACATACCGGGCATCTCAGCGGTTTCGCCCCCGATCAGCGCGCATCCATTTCGCCGGCAACCCCTCGCCAAACCCTCCACTACTTTGCTGACCACGTCGGCATTCAGCTTGCCCACCGCGAAGTAATCCAGAAAGAAAAGCGGCTTCGCGCCTTGCACGGCAATATCGTTCACACAGTGGTTGACCAGGTCTTCGCCCACCGTCTCATGCCGCCCGGTGAGGAACGCCATCTTCAGCTTGGTGCCCACGCCATCGGCGGAGCTGATCAACACGGGATCGCGCCAGCCTTTGAGCGAGAAGCCGGCCCCAAAGCTGCCAATGGACGTCAGAACGTTGGGCGTGAGTGTCTTCGAAGCGTGCTTCTTGATTCGCGCGATGGCGCGATTAGCTTCGTCAATGTTGACGCCTGCGTCCCGATAGCGAATCTGCTTCGTCTGAGCCACCGCCATCAGTTTAACGTGCGGGAGCGTCCCTGAAGCGCCTACGCGACACTCCTCCGCCGCTGAAAGTTCCCGATTCCCGCGAAAATAAACTCTGGAACAGCGCCGTTCGGCCCGGTGTCTGAACCGGTATGTTTGAGCAAAGCGTATTTCCTGAAGATCGTTCGCAGCGGCCCCGGACGTTTCTCCTGGTCACGGTGGCGGAGCTGCTGGTGCTGGCGGCAACCATCGTGCTGCCGCTCTTCTGGATAGCGGGACCCTCCATCCCCAAGCTGCCGGCGCTCTTGCGCTATCGGCCGCGGTCGATCCCGATTGAAGTGGTGCCGGTGGAGCGGTTGGAACGCGCGACGCCCAAGCGCTCGCCGTTTCCGTTCGTCTATACGCCCAACCCGCCGATGGCAACACGCCCGGCAGAGAACCGTGATCTGTCCGCGGAACCGGCCCCGGACATTGGAGCGGGAGACGCGCTGGGAACGGCCGGAGTGCCGTGGGGCGTGGATCGCGCTGTCCCTGACGCAAAGGTGACTCCGCCACCGCCGGCTCCGCAAAAGCCCCCGGCCGTCAAAAAGGAAACCGAGCCGCTCCGCGTCAGCCAGGGCGTTCAAGAAGCGAAGCTGATCCACAAGGTGATGCCGGTGTACCCGAGATTGGCTGTGCAGACGCACCAGTTCGGCACGGTCCGTCTGGTCGCTGTTATCGGCAAAGACGGCCACATGCGGGACATCCAGGTGGTAAGCGGCCCCCTATTCCTGGTCAGGGCAGCCGTTGAAGCGGTGAAGCAGTGGGTCTACAAGCCGACACTCCTGAATGGCGATGCCGTCGAGGTCATCGCGCCCATCACGGTGAACTTCACACTGTCGCAGTAAACCTCGAATCCCGCACCGCCGGAATCATGGCAGACTGGAGTGGATCGCTCTCAGCGCATCGGCGAGGGAGGCCGCTCTATGTCGGATTCGCGTATTCGCTACGTCAGCCGGGGCAGTGCGCTCAGGTTCATGGCACTTGCTTTGGCCGGAGTCCTACTGGTTGCCTGCTTTCTCTCGGCGCAAACGAAGCCGAAGCTCAGCGACGCGGAGCAGGCGATTCTCTCAAAGATCAGGACCCTGCGAAGTCTTTCCGACGCCGAGCGCCGCGTCACTACTCAGCAATTGGCGGCCGCCATCCGCGATCTACCGCCTACGCAAACGCGCGTTTCGCTGGCCAACGCGCTTGCCAATCTTTCCACTGAAGGAGACTTCGGGCGCGACACCCTGCAAGCCGTCGCGACAACGCTTTCCACCGTGCTGGCCGCGCAACCCCAGCCGGACCAGAACGGCCAACCCGCCGGGGTTTACTCTGAGCTGGCCTCGCTCGTCCGATATGAACACGTCACCACAGACCTGAGCGCTCCCCCATTGACAGCCGCGCTCAAGCAACTCGAGTTAGACGATGAGGCTCGCGCTTCCGCCACATGGACGCTCACCGACATGGCTGGCCACACATGGTCGCGCGACACTCTGCATGGCAAGGTGGTACTGCTGAACTTCTGGGCCACCTGGTGCCCGCCCTGCCGCAAAGAGATGCCCGATCTCGAGGCGCTCTACTCGGAATTCAAGGACCGCGGCTTTGTGGTGTTGGCTGTGTCGGATGAAGACGCCGCCAAGGTGACGCCATTCGTCGAAGACCACAAGTTCACCTATCCGATCCTTCTCGATCCCGGCCGCAAAGTGAACGAAGCGTTTCGGATTGAGGGCATCCCCAAGAGCTTTGTTTATGACCGCGACGGGAAGATCGTCGCGCAGTCGATCGACATGCGGACCCGTGCCCAGTTCCTGGCGATGCTGGCGCAGGCCGGCTTGCGCGAATAGCAGCCGCCAAAATCCCCTCGTCAAATTGCGAACCCGGCAAGGCAGACATTATGAAAACTCTAAATTTGGGGTGCCATAGCGCCTGAGGAATCGGAGTTCTGGCGAGTACCCGCCGGGCCATGAGGAAGGCAAAATCAGAAGGATTCGTTGAACGTTTCTCGCCGATTAAGCTATGAATAATCCGATCGAAGCTAAGCCGTCGGCGCGAAGCTATCGAGTGCAGCCTGCTCGTCCTCGTAAATTGCGAAAATCGTGTGCAGCTTGGTGACCTGCATCAGGTCCTTCATTTTCGTCTGCAGGTGCAGCAGCTTGACGGTCCCGCCCTGGTTCTGCGCTGTGGTGTAGGCGCCCACCAGTTCGCCCAGCCCGGCGCTATCCACGTAACCCACGCCCGCCATGTTGAGAACGATATTCTTAGACCCTTGCGCCAGCAAAGATTTTAAATTGTCACGCAGAATTCCAGTATTTTCGCCAAGCGTGATTTTGCCGTCGAGGTCGACGATCGCGATGTCCCCGAAATGCCGAACGTTTGCGCTGAGAGCCATTGCCGAGAGTCCTTTTCTTGATGCAGTTTCCGAGCTGATTTGGGCCGGGTCTGACATTTCACCACGCCCGCCGGTAACCAATCGATCATACCGCGCGTGGCGTTACACTTTCGTCTCCGGAAACGCCGCGCCCTTAGAACGTGGAAAAACTGGAGCCAGACAGACGCGCCCCCTTCAAAAGACCTTTCTTTTGAATAGACCCTCGAAGGGCGCTTAGTCAGGCGCCAAATTTTTCCCCGCCCCTTACAATCCCAGAACCGGCGTCCAGTTCGACTGGGGCATCCGGCCTCGGAAGTGTGTCAGCAGGGCCTGGGCTTCGGCGCGTTCCAAACGATCCGCGAATCGTCCGGTCTTACCCCGGTAGTGAAACTGGAGCGTTCCGCCCACCACCCGCAGTTGCTGAGGCAGCCCGATCCCGGAAACATGCAAGTCGCGAACCTCGCCTACTCGATAGGCCCGCTGCCAACCCAAAAGACCCAGCCGCCAGACCACTGTCAGCAGGCCGCCGCGCAGTACGATTTCTTCCCGGCCCCAGAGCCGCCAAACTAGCCGCAGAATGCCGGACAGGCAAAGGATGCCCAGCGTCACCCGCGCCGCCACCGAAATCGCGTACTGGGTGGGGAATTGCGGGGGCGGTGCGAGCCGCGTCAACCCGCAGGCCATCGCCGTCCACAGCGCTAACATGCAGCAGTCGCGCGCGATGCTCTTCCAACGGCGAATCGGCGGTATTTCCACCGTCAGTTGCCCCTGATCTTCGAACACCTTCATAACGGCCCTGTCACTCGCCGCGGCCCGCGCCGCAGCCACGATACACTCACCTCACTATGCGCAGTTTCTCTCCATCGCGCACAACGGCCACAGTACGGCCTGCGCGCTCCATATCGAATCCGCTTTCTCCTTTCAGGCTATCGCTCTTTTGGCGAGCGGTTCTTCTCGTGATGGCAGTATCCGCCGGTGTAAGCGCCCGCGCGGCCGATGCGCCGCGTGGCACCGGTCTCGACGTCGAACATCTGAAGCTCATACGGCCGCGCCTTCAGGAACTGGTCGATAGCGCCGCCATCCCCGGCGCCGTCGCGCTCGTTTCCCGCCACGGTGAAGTCGCGTACCTCGATGCGGTGGGTTTCCAGGACATCGAAAACAAACGTTCGATGAAACCCGACTCCATCTTTCAGATCATGTCCATGACCAAGCCGTTCACCGGCGTGGCCATCATGATGCTGGTGGAACAAGGCAGGCTCGAGTTACGCCGTCCCGTCTCTGACTATCTGCCTGCGTTCGCCGATCAACAGGTGGAAGAGCTGAACGGCAACGGCCAACGCAGTTTGCATAAACCGGCGAATCCCGTCACGGTTTGGGAGTTGATGTGCCACACGTCGGGTCTGGCGGGCGACCCCGATGGCGCACTCTCTGACAATCCGCGCACCATGCGTGTTCCGCTGGCGGAGGCCGCGGATTACTACGCGCACCAGACGCTTAAGTTCGAACCCGGCACTCATTGGCGCTACAGCAACATGGGCATTGCCACTCTCGGCCGGCTGGTTGAATTGACTAGCGGCGAAGACTACGTGCACTTCATTCAGAGCCACATCCTGGAACCGCTGGCCATGAAAGATACATTCTTCTTCGCCCCTGAGAATAAGAAGGACCGCATCGCCATCGTCTATAAGCACAAAGATGGCAAGCTGGTGGCGGCAGGAGACGAGATTCTTGCGGGCGACCCGCGCAAGTATCGTGACGGCGCCAAATATCCGGCGCCCGAGTTTGGCCTCTATTCCACCGCTCCGGACCTGGCGCGGTTTTATTCGATGCTGCTGGCCGGCGGCACTTTCGGCGGCCATCGCTTCCTGTCGAGCCAGACCATCGAGACAATGCGAACCGTCTTCACGCCCGACGTCACGCCTTCGGGCTGGCTGGGTGGGACGGGCTACGGCCTGACTTTCGAAATTGTGAACCATCCGGTGGGCGAGCTCCTGCTCCATCCCATGGGTACGTTCGGACACGGCGGCGCGTTTGGCACGGAAGGCTGGATGGATCCGAAGCATGACTTGGTCCGCATCCTGATGGTGCAGGTCTCAGACGGTTCAAGCGGGCCGGCCCGGGCGGCGGTGATGCAGATCGGCGAGTCGGCGGTGGTTGAGTAAGCGAAGTCGGGTGGCTAATCATGAATGTCCCCGAAGTGAACGCGCCTCCGGGAGAATGAAGCCATGAACGGAATTCAATTCGTAACCGGCGGCAAAGGCCACAAGGTGGCTGTGCAACTCGACCTGAAAAGCATGTGGAGCTTTGGGAAGATATTGCGGATGTGCTTATCTCGCGGTCGCGGCGGAATGAAAAACGTATTCCGCTCGAAAAGGTAGAAGCCGACCTCGTCACAAGCGGCAAGCTCGCGACGTGCCCGGTAAGGTGATCTCCAGGATTATGCATCGCCTGGAAGCTCCAGCGGCGGCTTAATTTAACAGAAAGTTGCCGAGCTGAGCGCCCGATC
Source organism: Acidobacteriaceae bacterium (assembly GCA_903970405.1). GTDB lineage: Bacteria > Acidobacteriota > Terriglobia > Bryobacterales > Bryobacteraceae > CAJCIT01. Next base: position 13,354 of record CAJCIT010000003.1, read on the forward strand.
GCGCGAACGGTCCGGCGCCCGATGAGTTTTTCGCCTTCGACGGCCATCCGTCAGGTTCGCGCCGATGGATGGTCTTCCGGAGCGTATTCTGGCAAACTATCTCGAACCAGTAAGCCTGATTACGGCTCTTGACGCTTCCCTCGAAGAATTGGGGTTAGAGTCTCGACAAAGGCGGGCCGTCGTCGAGCTAAAGTTCTAACTGGGCCTGAGCGACCCTATCCCTCATTCAGCAACCAAGCAATGCACTGCCTGCTCCCTGATTGTCGAGCCAAGTCGACAGACTCAGCCTCGCTAATTAAGCAAGCGGGTGTGATCTAATTGGCGGGTGTTAATCCAACTGTCAAAGGAGTACGTGTGCCTACTATAACCACCAAGGACGGCGTTGAGATCTTTTACAAGGACTGGGGTTCGGGGCAGCCGATCGTGTTCAGCCATGGCTGGCCGCTTTCGGCGGATGACTGGGATAACCAGATGATGTTCTTTCTGGGCAAGGGGTATCGCGTGATCGCGCATGACAGGCGCGGGCATGGGCGCTCGACGCAGGTGGCCGATGGGCACGATATGGACCATTACGCGGATGACCTGGCGGCGCTTACGGCGCATCTGGATTTGAAACATGCGATCCATGTTGGGCACTCGACTGGCGGTGGTGAGGTAGTGCGCTATCTGGCCCGGCGTGGGCAACAGGACGTGTACAAGGCGGCGATTATTAGCGCCGTACCGCCGCTGATGTTGAAGACGGATGCCAATCCGGAGGGCCTCCCGAAGTCCGTGTTTGACGATCTGCAGGCTCAGCTTGCGGCGAATCGGTCGAAGTTCTATCGCGACCTGCCGGAGGGGCCCTTCTATGGATTTAACCGGCCGGGGGTGAAATCCGTTGAGGCCACTATTGCAAATTGGTGGCGGCAGGGGATGATGGGCGGCGCCAAGGCTCACTAAGACGGGATTGTGGCCTTTTCGCAGACGGACTTTTCGGAGGACCTAAAGAAGATCACGATTCCGGTCCTGGTGATGCACAGCGAGGACGACCAGATCGTTCCGTATGTGGCGGCCGGACCGAAGTCGGCAAAGCTGCTGAAGAATGGGACGCTGATTACGTATAAGGATTTTCCGCATGGCATGCCTACTACGCAGGCGGAGAAGATCAACGCCGACCTGCTGGCATTCCTCAAGAGCTGAAGATATAGCTTGTAGATGACCTCAAACGCCGTGGTGCACGAGCGCAAGGACGCTGATATTGCGGCCAAGGTCTTGAACCGTGACTTTCGCTGTGGCGGCTTCTTTGAACGCCCCTACAACGAGGCCTTCTGTTTCGGCCATTAGGTAACTTGATGTGCGGTTCACGCCCATTTCAACGAAATCGGGTCTAATCACGTACGAAATTAGCGAAAAAGGAGCTTCCCATGGCAAGGAGTTTACACCGCTCAAGCTTACGTCTCCTCTGGACGAAACGAAAAAAGACCTGGGTCTGTGTTTTCCGCCAGGAAACCGCGGCTCGGTAGTTCCCTGAAAGCCGCGAAGGGACCGCAGTACTCTTACCGGCAGCGTTAGCGGGCGATTCGGCCGATGCCTATAACCGCGGCTCGGGAGGTGCGGCCGTGATACTCGCGCTCGCTTCCTTGGCCTTCTCAGCGGCCTTCTCAGCGAGCTTTTCCGCCTTCTTCTTCTCCTCGGGCGTTTGCTTCACGGGGCTGATGAGCACGTGGGCGTTACGGCCTTCGAGACGCGGCTGGCCTTCCACCAGTCCTACGCCCGTCAGGTCTTCGGCGAAGCGCAGCAGCAGCTTCTTGCCGAGATCGACGTGAGCGATCTCCCGGCCGCGGAACTGAACCACGGCCTTGACGCGATTGCCGTCCTTCAAGAACCGAACGGCATGATTCTTCTTGAAGTCGTAATCGTGGTCATCCGTATTAGGGCGGAATTTGATTTCCTTCACCTGGATGACGTGCTGCTTCTTCTTGGCTTCGTGTTGTTTCTTCTTCTGCTCATATTGCCACTGCCCGTAGTCCATCGCTTTGGCGACAGGCGGCTCAGCGGTAGGCGCAATCAGAATGAGGTCGAGGCCGAGCTCCTGCGCACGCCGCACGGCGGCAAGCGTGGGCATAACCTCAACGGTCCCGTCAGGGAAAACAGCGCGGACTTCGCGGACACGGATCGCCTCATTGACGTTCTCTCGGACTTTAGGCCGGCGTGGTGGGAAGTTTCTAGGTGGGTACATGCCGGACTAGCGGACGGCGCTCAAGAGCGCGGGGGTGGGGGTGATGATTGAGTTCAAATGCAATACCTAACTTTTAGTGTACACGGATTCGGAGCGGCTGGTTGGGCGCATTGCAGCCCTGTTCTCGCCACAATCAGCCCTGGCTTCCCTGGCGCTCCGCTTCCATCGACCTGCGTCCGCTTGCCTCAACTGCAATGACCGAATGCCAGTTCCTGGTACCAGCCGCCACCAGCCCGCTTACCTCGCCTACGTCGCCCTGTTTTTGCTGTTCGCAATCTCGCTCCGAATCAGATTCGCAACGTGGCCGACGCGCTCGGTATTCTGCTTCATGGCTCGGAACATGTTCACGATCCATTCGAACTAGGTGGGCCAAGGCTAGCGGCGATCGATCTGCAAGGGCCCGCAATGAGGCGCGCAGGCTCGCCATCAGCAACGCCTGATCCGGCTTGAGACGGGAGGGCCCGTGGTTGGCTTGCTGCCCGGCGTCCGGTATGAGCAGGGCACGATCAAGCTAGAGCGGGGCGACGTTTTAGCCGCCTTTACCGACGGGATCAGCGAAGCGATGAACCTCGCCGGCGAGGGAATGGGGAACCGGGAACTTGATTTGCTGTGTGCGACGTTCGCCCGGAGTCGTTTCCAGCGAAATGACTCAGCGCGTGATGGCTGCCGCGGATGCATTTACCGCCGGCGCGAAACAACACGACGATATGACGGTGGTCATTGGGCGCATCGTTTGACGGCGTCCCTGGGCACCCTCCCAGGGTTCAGATCAGCGATAGAATCCCCACTGTCGGAAACGGGCAAAAATCAACAATCCGGTATGCTAGGGTAAGACTTCGGGACAAGCCTCGATCACGCTCTTAGTGTGCCTCGGGGTTTCGCTTCTCGCGCTTTCCAAAAAGCCTCGTAGACCTTTTCGAATGGACCCAAACGTTAGAGACCTGCTGGAACTGATCGTTAAGTCAGTTCCGACCGTCATTCTGTTCATTGCTGTCGCCATTTACCTGCGAGCTGTCTTCTTTAAACCGCTCGAAAAGGTGATGGAAGAGCGTCACCGGCAAACCGGCGGCGCCCGGGAACTGGCTCGGCAAGCCCTTGCCTCGGCAGATGAGAAGACGGCGGCGTTCGATAAAGCGTTACAAGAAGCGCGAACCCGGATTCAGCGCGGCCAGGAAGCCTTGCGCCAGCAGTGGCTGGATGAACAATCGGATGCGATCGCCAAAGCTCGCACCGGCGCCCACGCCCGGATCCAGCAGGCCCAGGCGGAAATTGCGGCTGAGACGGATCGCGCGAAAGCAGAGCTGGAAGCGGGCGCGGCCGCCCTGGCGGACCAGATTCTGATACGCCTCCTGGGCCGGAGAGCTGCCTGATGAAGAAGCGTTGGGCTTGTCTCCCGGGCGGACGCCCGCTCATAATACTGTTGCTGTTGGCCGCCCTGTGGGCCCCGGCCATGGTGGCGGCTGACGCTACCGAAGCGCACCCGAGTGAAGAGCCGAGCCTTGCGCTGAAGTGGGCCAACTTCGGGATTCTGGCGCTGGGGTTGGGATATCTGCTCAGGAAGCAGGCGCCTGCCTTCTTCAACGCGCGCACAGACCAGATTCAGAAAGCGATCAAGGATGCCACGGGCTTGAAGATGGAAGCGGATTTCCGCGCTTCGGCAGTGGACCGCAAGATGGCCACCCTTGGCGCGGAAGTAGAGAAGATGCGCCGCGAATCGCAGGCGGAAATGGAGGCTGAGCACGGGCGGCTGAAGAAGGAAACCGAGCTCGCAGTGGAGCGGATTAATCTGCAAGTTACGCAGGAAGTGGCCAGCATGCGGCAGAACGCCGCGCATGAACTGCGGCGTCACGTGGCGGATTTGGCGGCGTCCATGGTTTCCTCGCGATTGCGCGACCATTTGACCGCCGACGACCGAACGCAGTTGATTCGGGAGTTCGCTGACCACGTTCGCCGGGGAGCGATCTAAGCCATGGTCACGGCACTCGATACTCACTACGCCCGGGCGCTGGCCGATGCGGTGATGGGGCCGAATTCGGGCTTGTCGCCGGCTCAGGCGTCGCTCGAGCTGCGAGCGGCGACGGACCTTTTTCAATTGTCGCCGGACCTGCAAAAGTGCCTGCTCTCGCCGGCGGTCCCGCGGGCCCAGAAGGAGGCGCTGGTTGCGAAGCTGGCGGCCGAAATGAAAGTGCACCGGCTAATGAGCAATTTTTTGCGCCTGCTTGTTCATCACCGCCGGGTGGGACAAGTACATAATGTGCGGTTGGAGTTTGAGCGGATCATCGATGAGCGGACCGGATACCAGCGGGCGGAAATCGCTTCGGCCACTGCGCTCAGCGAAGATCAGAAGAAAGAAGTTGTCAGTGCGCTGGAGCAGACCAGCGGGCATAAGCTCCGCCCTCATTTCAAGACCGACCCTTCGCTGTTGGGCGGCGTGGTTGCGCGCCTGGCCTCGAAGGAGTATGACGGCTCGCTGAAGGGGCGTTTGGAAACCCTGCGGCGCAAGTTGAGAACAGCGTAAGAACATCGGGAAGGAAGTTATGGCTCAGATCAGGGCAGATGAGATCTCACGCGTCCTGCGCGCCGAGATAGAGAATTACGATTCCGCGGTCAACGTTTCTGAAACCGGTTCGGTGATCAGCGTGGGCGATGGGATTGCGCGCGTCTACGGCCTGGACAACGCGATGGCCGGCGAGCTGGTGGATTTCGGCAACGACGTGGTGGGCCTGGCATTAAACCTGGAAGAAGATCAGGTGGGCGTGGTGCTGTTGGGCGAGGCAAGCACAGTGCAGGAGGGGCAGTCCGTGCGCCGCACGGGCCGCATTATGTCGATCCCGGTGGGCGACGCCATGATTGGACGCGTGGTGAACGCGCTGGGCCTCCCGATTGACGGCAAGGGACCGATTGCGACCACGGAGGTCAACGCCCTGGAACGCACCGCGCCAGGCGTGGTGGACCGGCAGCCCGTAAAGCAGCCTCTCCAGACGGGTATTAAAGCGATTGACGCCATGATTCCCATCGGGCGCGGCCAGCGCGAGTTGATCATTGGCGATCGGCAAACGGGCAAAACCACTATCGCGCTGGACACGATCATCAACCAAAAGGGCGGCGACGTGATCTGCGTCTATGTCGCGATCGGCCAGAAGCGCTCAACGGTGGCGCAAGTGGTGAAGACGCTGGCAGAGTTCGGCGCCATGGAATACAGCATCGTGGTGGCGGCCACGGCCTCCGACCCGGCGCCAATGCAGTACATCGCGCCGTATTCCGGATGCGCCATCGGCGAGTTCTTCCGTGATCGCGGCCGGCACGCCCTTTGCGTCTACGACGACCTTTCGAAGCACGCCGCGGCGTATCGCGAGATTTCGCTACTGCTCCGCCGTCCGCCGGGACGGGAGGCGTTCCCCGGCGACGTATTCTATTTGCACAGCCGTTTGCTGGAGCGCGCGGCGAAGCTTTCGAACGAGAAAGGCGGCGGATCGTTAACCGCCCTTCCGTTCATCGAAACGCAGGCTGGCGACGTCTCAGCGTACATTCCGACGAACGTGATCTCAATCACCGACGGCCAGATTTATCTCGAAAGCGATCTCTTCAACTCGAACGTCCGTCCGGCAATCAATGTCGGTCTTTCGGTAAGCCGCGTCGGCGGCAGCGCGCAGATCAAAGCCATGCGATCGGTGGCGGGCAGCCTGCGGCTGGATCTGGCGCAGTATCGATCGCTGGCGGCGTTTGCGCAGTTCGGCTCCGACCTCGACAAAGCATCGCAAGATCAGTTGAATCGCGGCCAGCGGCTGGTGGAAATTCTGAAACAGGGGCAATACTCGCCGGTACCGGTTGAGAAGCAGGTGCTGGCCATTTTCGCCGGTGTTAACGGATATCTGGACGATCTGGCGGTGGAAGACATTCGTCCGTTCGAACTCGAACTGTATAAGTTTGCGGACTCGGCGCATCCGGGCGTCCTGAGCGCCATCCGGGAAAAGAAAGAGCTGAACGACGAAGTGAAGCCGCAGGTAGCGGAGCTGCTGAAGGAATTCAAAGCGAAGTTCCTGGCCGAAAAAGAGGCGCTCGCGAAAGCCTAGCCGATGCCGAGTTTAATCGACATACGCCGCCGCATTCGCAGCGTCAAGAACATGCAGCAAATCACCAAGGCCATGAAAATGGTCTCGGCGGCCAAGCTGCGGCGCGCCCAGGAACGCGCAGTGGCCTCGCGTCCGTATGCCCGCATCATGCAGCGCATGCTCTCGAACATTGCGGCTGCCGCGGTGGGCAATGACGAAGTGACTGAGCTTCCATTGCTGCAAGTGCGCGACGAAAAGCGCCTTCAACTGATTATTGTTTCTAGCGACACTGGGTTAGCGGGCGCGTTCAATTCAAATCTGTTGCGTTCCTCATATCCTCATCATTTTTGTATTTTCGTTTCATTCCTCATCAATCATCACAAGCCCCCTAATGTCCACCCTCCTTCTCACCCTCTCTCAAACTCCTAATCTGAGCATCAAAATCCTTCTCCACCCACTCCCAATACCCCCTCCACGTCTGATGCTGCCCCGCATTCGCACCCACCCCACTACTAGCCGCCGGAATAGCAGAATGTAACAGCAATGTTACACGCAACACATTCTTACTAGCCTCTTCTTGTTTCTCGACTTCTTGTTTAACGGCATTTTCCTTGAGTTTGGTGGAGAGGATCTTGCGGAAACATTCTGCGATGGTGTCGAGTCGGCGGGAGGTCTCGTCTGGGTCGAGGATTACGAGTTTGGTGAGCATGAGGTTGCAAAGGGCGCGGATGTCGTGCTCATCGCTGAGAC
>CAJCIT010000004.1 GCA_903970405.1 Acidobacteriaceae bacterium
GCGCAAGCGGCGGTGAAAGTCCAGCATCAGAATGGCTGTGGACCGGTCACTCACCCGCCAGAGGCTGGAGACAACGGTATCGGCGCCGGCGGTGAGCATCACACGCGTGAGTCCTGCCACCTCGTCGCCGCCGGACATGCGGCCGAGGGCGGTTTCGCAAGCGCTGAGCACAATGACACGGGCATGGATGTTCAAGTCGGGAAGCTCATACACCGAAAGCAAGTCCGGCTGACCCGGCGCAGCCGCCGTGACCAGCGCGCTGAAAAGCGGCGCCTCTTCGCTCAGCTCACCATGCGTGGCGAAGTGAACCAAATCGTCGCTTAGCAAAGCCTGGCGAGCCCGATTATGCGTGAACTCGAATTTCGAAGGGGGCTTGTGATTAAGATCTACCGCGATCGCCGAAACCCAGAGAAGGTCAAAGTTCCGGAAGAATTCCGGAGCCGTTCTTAGAAGATAAAATTCACGCCACCGCGGAAGGCGCGCGGCGCTTGCACCAGGATCAGCGTCTGGCCGTCGGCTGAGGCTATGGGCACGTAGCCTTGGGCTAGCAGGTTGCGCACTTCCGCCGTCAGCTCAAAGCGTCCGCCCATGCCGAACGGGCTCGGCAAAGGCTGCCGGATCAGGAAGTTCAGGCCCGGTGCAACGAAGAGGCGCTGAGTGGTGAATAAATGGTCCGGGACAACGGCGTTGCCTCCAACCCATCCGTAGCTGGCGCTGAAACGAGTTCCCGACAATGGAACCGCGCTCTGCAAAGAGAACGAGGCGATGTTGTGGTCAGCCCGATCGAGGAAAGAACCGGCCGGCGTGTCCGGCAGCACAGCGCCCGTCAACGCGGTGAATCCACCCATGCGTCCATAGACCGCCGCGAAATCGAGGCCCTTGAGAATCTTCTGATCCACTGAGCCCACGAAGCCGTGACGGCTATAGTGGCCGATATTGAGGATGGACGTGCTTCCGCCGCCGTCGGCGAGCAGGTTGCCGCTGCCGAATGAACTATAGCTCCCGGCAACGTCGAGGCGGCCGTCGCGGACGTCTTCAAAGAATCCTGAAACGGCGTAGGTGCGGGAACCGGAAGCCCTCACAAACCCGCCCTCCACTGTTTGCGTCCGCTGCATCCGAAGATAGTTGTCGCGAACCGAAATCTGCGGGAGTTCTGTGACGGCATTCATGAGAGTGGCGAGGTCAGCCTCAGCGCCGCCCTGGTGCATCAGCAACTCCGTCGGCGGCTTGCCGTCGCTGTACGATCCCACCAACTCGCCGAACTTGCCCACCGTGTAAGTGGCGCGGGCGAATGGGCTGACACGCGCCACTTGTGCAAAAAAATTAACCGAGTCGATGGACCCGCCGTACTCCAATTCAAGCCGCGAGATCGGGTCCGCCTTTTGATAAAAGCTGAGACCCAGCGCGCGAAGGGCGATGTCCTGATCGGGTGGCGCACCGGCCGTCATCGCATTCGGCCTGAGGCCAATCTCCTGAACGTTAAGCGTTATTTCCGGGTTATCGGCATGAGTCACGCCGCGCGGCACGAACGTCGCCCGCAAGGCCGCCACCGGCAATCCGGAGCGAAAGCTCTGACCCATGTTGCCCGCCACCTGCAATTCGTGTTTGCCGTAGACGTCCGTCGAAATGGCGAATCCAGTGCCAAAGTCGTCCGCATCTCCACCGCCGAAAGAGAGCGTGGTGTCGCCGCCGCTGAACGAGAGGAGACCGCGCGTGCTCGATAACGCCGGTCCCGCCGGCTGTTTGGAAGAGGAGGATTCAGCGGGCAGGATCCGCGTGATGGGCCGTGTCGCCTGGGACGAGCGAAGAGTCCACATCCAGTCATTGCTCATCGAACCAGTGGGCATGTTGTAGACAAGATCGACGCTGCTGAACAGCGAGGCCATGTGAATATCCAAACGGCTGCTGTATCCGGCTTTGACTTCCACTCGATTGCTGCTGGCTGGATAGAGGCGCGGGACGCTGATGCGGACGGAATAGGTGTCGGGAGCAAGGTCCGGAAATCCGAAGCGCCCCTCCAGGTTCGTGAAGGTCTTGCGAACCAGATGCTGGTAGCGGTCGAACAGCATGACGGCCGCGCCCATCTGGGGGATGCCGGCGCTGTCACTCACGCGGCCCAGAAGTTCACCGGAAAAGGCGTCCTTGAAGCTGGCTGAAGACACGGGCACCGAGCTGGCTAAAACAACCGCCAGCATCGCGCCCAAGATCCGTTTCCCGCCAAACCCCACAGTTCCACTCCCGGCGCTGAAGTCAGGCGCCGATCTTTTCACGGCTCTGACGGACCGGTTCTTGTAAATCATGTCGCGTCAGCCGAGCTCGGTTCGCCCGAGACTTCTACGATGTTATCGTAAATTTTTGAATAGGTGTGGTCAGGCTGGTTCCCTTCAGCTTGTCCACAACCTTCATCTTTAAGCTATAAGAGCCTGGCTCCATCTTGTTCAGCGGAAGCAGCTTTTCGATAGTCACCAGAGCGGGTGATGCGTTTTCGATTTTGGCAATGTCCTCCGTGACATCGAAAATCGTCTGATTCGTGCTGTTGTTGACTACTTCGTACTGGATAGTGCCCTCCGGTTTGCGGGTCTTTTCATCCATTCCGAAGTTGTAAAACTCGGCATATATGCCCATCTTCTCGTCGCGCCGGAAGGTATCGTTGACACGCGGCCGAACCTTTGAACTGCGGATGACGAAGTTGCCGGTGCCAATGCTCTTGGTGGGCACTTTTTCCAGCTGATCGGCCAAAATGACGCTGCTTGAGCCGAGCTGCTCTTCGTCATAGTGCGGGACGGCGAGGGCGCGCTCAGTGTTGTTCAACGTGCCGCCCACTACATCTTTCGCCACCACGTTGAGGCGGTAAGTGCCCGGGGGCAGCGGTATCGACTTGAAGTAGACGCGCGAGCCGGTCATTGCCTGCTGGACCATTTCCGCGGGAATCGGCACTTCCACGGTGTCTTCAAACCAGTTCACCGGGCGGCGCGAGAGCGAGGTGATGCGGCCATAGAGGTTCACCGTTGCTTTCGCAATTCCATCCTTGGTGGCGTACTGCAAGTCTTTGTTCTCGAAAAGAATCGTGATGTTGGCCAGAACGGTGGCATCGGTGATGCGGATGTAGTCCACCCGAACCTGCATCGGCAGGGTGTTGTAACGGATGGTCGAATTGATCTTGGCCTCAAGATCGGCGAACTTGATCTTCGGAGCGCCCTGCAACTTGGCCAGCGTCTCGATACGTGTAAACTCATTCATACTCTCGGGCAGCGGACCGGTGCCGGTGCCGAGGTGCGTTCCGTCAGTCCGGTTGAAGCGGTCGGTCTTGGTCGAGAGACCCATCTGCTCGTTCAACGTCAAGCCGGCGCCGGGAACATAAAGCAGGGCATCCTTCTCTTCAGGATCGGTCGAAATGTGATACTCACCCGACATCGTGGTATCCACAAATTCGATTTCGATGTTGGTGCCAATGCCTTCCAGGTACCGGTAGCGCCACTTTTCAAAGGGATAGGTGGACGTTTCTCCGCCGCCTTCTTCAATGGGCCGCTCATAGCTGCCGCCGGAGGGGTGCGAGTCGATTTCATCGGGCGGACCGTACTTGATGTAGATCATGCCGCGATCGGTCTTCCAGCCAGGGATGCCGGAGGCGTACCTGTCGTTCGCGTAAGCGATACGGCGATAGTGCTCTTCCTTGTACTCGTTCTCTTCGGTATCGGGTGTCGGATCGCGGCGGAGCCAGAACTGCTCGACAAACTGCTGGCGCTCTTCGTCAGTCTGCAAGCGCTTGAAAGCAGCGCGCTCCTCGTCAGTGATGATATAGATGACGTCCTGCTGCAGCCACTTCTTCCAAGGGCCCTCGAGTTCCTTCCGAAGCTGCGCCTCTTTCTTCTTCTTTTCCTTAGCTGTCAACGGCTTGGCAATGGTATCGCTGTTTGAGGGCGTGTCATCCGACTTGTTGAACGCGATCAGCAGGCCCGCGGATACTGACAGCGCGGCCATCGCAGCAATCACGGGCCGTGCCGGGACCGGTGAAAGAACTGTCTTGAGGCGAAGAAATAACTTCATAGTGACCACCTGACCGACTGGGAGGGCTACCCTCAGTCTAAGGATCTTTCCAATGGGCGTCAACGCCGTTCGGACGCTGGCTCAAACAAAACGGTTTCGCCGATTTTGTTCGGTTCCAACTGAGCGGATTACACCCACCAAATCCCCAGCAGTCTTCATGATAGACCGTTTGAGCCACTGCGGGTGGCTTTGCTCTTCGAGCGGCGGTTGCGTGCCGCCGGATTCCCATGCCCTATTCGCCGCGCGAAGATTTCGTCAGGCCGCAAACCTCCTCCTTCACGCGTGCCTTCGGTTCCGTTGGGGCAACCGTGAAAGAGCCATTTCCGGCGGTTCGCAAACCAGAGTAAGTCCCTTCGAAGCAATGATTTCCCGGGGAAAGGGGACACACCCTTTTGCGGCGGCAGCGGTCAGTTTGCAGCGAAGCCCTGATCGGTTTAAAGCGTCATCGACCAAATGAGTTGTTCGCTGTCGCAGGCGGTTCTGTGCAGGCGCCTGCGGAAGAGCCCTTTCCCGATGGCTCTCGAAAGATGGTAAGTCCCTCTGTCTCAATGATTCCCCGCCGAAAGGGGACAGACCCCTTTCGGCGGAGAAACGGGCGGCCGCTATTTTACGATTAATAGCTCCATCTCAAAGCGATTTCCCGGCGGCTCGCGTAAAACTGTAAACCATTTCCCCTCAATGATTTCCCAGGGAATGGGGACAGACCCTTTTTTCCGACCCGACCTTTTTTCCGACCCCTTTTCGTTAGGGAAGATAGCCCTCAGTTTGCGGCTCAGTCGCGCCGTGCCACCAGATTCCTGCGGGTTACTTGGTGCGCAGACTCTAGTCCTGGCTGGAAATGTGGAAACTCCGGGCGGCGTTGCCAACGCCGCGCAGCTTAAACAAGCTGCCCGACAAACGCAATCTATGTAAATCCGGAACAATCTCCTAGAAACCGTGAAATGAGCAGAGAAGGCGGGGCGTCAAGCCACTTAGCTGTTATATTCTCAAGTCTTTGGGCCTCAGGATGAGAGTGGAACGCGGCGTGCTTTCCCATTTGCTTGGTTCGGCTGGCTGAGCCTAAACTCGTGGTGTGCCTTTTCGCCGGGGAGCGTTGTGAGGGAGCTTCGGAGTCAATTCGCGACCACTCTGCTGCTGGTGCTCAGTGCGGTAGCGCTGGTGGCTGCCGTTCTGAACTTTCAGCAGCTCCGCCAGTTTCCGGTGCCGGATGACGGCGTCACCTGGGTCGATCGCCAAGCCGGCAACGAAAACCACGTTGTCGCCGTCCATGTCAGGGCCGACAGCTCCGGGGCTAGAGCGCAGATTCGTCTCGGCGACGAATTGGTGGCTATTGACGGGAAGCGCATTGAAAACGCGCTGGATGTCACCAAGGCCCTCTGGTCTAAGCCCTTGTTCGCCAGGGCAAACTACACGCTTCGCCGTTCCGGCATCGAGTTCCAGAAGAACTCAATTTTTATTCTCGCCGCCGAACGGGATTCCAGCCTCTATTACGAATACGCCATCGGCTTCGCCTACCTTGCCATCGGGCTGTTTGTTTTCTACCGGCGGACGAACGCCCGCAAGGCCCTGCACTTCTTCCTGCTGTGCCTGTTTTCCTTCCTCTCCTTCTGTTTCCATTACACCGGCAAGCTGAACACCTTTGATGAAGCGATGTATTGGGGCAACGTCGCCGGCAGCATTTTGGCCCCCGCCATCTTTTTGCACTTCTGCGTCACCTTTCTGGAGGAAGAGAACTTCTTTTCGCGCGGTGGCCGCTGGCTGCTGGTTTATTTTCCGGCCGTCGGTCTGCTCGCCATCATGCTCGGCACGGCAGAGGGCTGGCTGCGGTTCTCCGTCACGCTGGTGGAAATGCGCTGGTTGCTGGACCGCGGGCTGCTGGCCTATTCCATGCTTTTCTACTTTCTGGGGCTGGTGGCGCTCACGCTGGATTACCGAAAGGCTGATGACCCGGTTGTCCGCCGCCAGTTGAAGTATCTGCGGAACGGCGCTCTGGTCGGTCTTTTGCCGTTCGCCGCGGGTTATGTCGTGCCCTACATGCTCGGCGTGATTCCTTCCCACGCCATGAACCTCAGCGTGCTTTCGCTGGGCCTGATCCCCATCACCTGGGCGTATGCCGTTACCCGCTACCGGCTCATGGACGTGGACATTATCTTCCAGCAGGGGTACGTTTACACGCTGGCGACCCTGGCCGTGATCGGCACGTTCTACGCGTTAATTTTCGTCATCTTCAATCCCACCGCCATTACACCGCCGGCGTTCCTGGTGCTGGTTCTGTTTGCCACGTTCGTGTTTCAACCCATCCGGCGCGGCCTGCAGGAACAACTGGACCGCTACGTGTTTTATCGCGACCGCTACGATTACCGGTCCACCCTGGTTGAGTTCGCGCGCGAGCTGAGTTCGGAAACGAATCTGGACGCCATGCTCGCGTCGGTATCCAGCCGCCTGCTCGAAACGTTGTCGCTGCAGCAGATCGCGTTCTTCCTGGCGGATGAGACCACCGGGAAGTTCAAGCTGTACTCGGAGACGCAGAAGGGCGCGAAGCCGCTGCATCGCGATAGCAAGAACCGCGATAGCAAAGATGATGCCGGACGCCTGGGGAGCCAGGATATCGATCTGAGCTTTCTCGACGAAGCTTCGCCTGCTCAGGAGTATCTCTTTTTTGAGCGCCCGCGGGCGCTGCGCGACATTCTCTCGCAGAGCCTTCCGCTGACAGTTCGGCGGACCCTGGCGGAACTCGACCTCACCACCTACGTTCCTTGTGTCGCGCGCGGCCGGACCATTGCCTGGTTTGGCGTCAGCCGCACTCTGGATGGCGATTTCTTATCCACCGAGGACGTCGAACTGCTGCGCACGCTGAGCGGATCCATCGCTATCGCCATTGAGAATTCGCGGCTCTACCACTCCCTTGAGCGTAAGGCGAATGAGTATGAGCGGCTCAAGGAATTCAGCGAAAACATTGTCGCCTCCATCAGCGTCGGCATCCTGGCGGCCGATCTGGACGATCGGGTCGAAAGCTGGAATCCGCAAGTGGAGCGCCTGGTGGGTGTGGAGCGGCAGCTTGCCCTGGGCCGGCGTCTGAGTGAAATGTTTCCAGGGGAACTCGCCCAGAAGTTCGAGGAACTGAAGGGCCTGGACGGCATTCATAACCTGTACAAGGTTCGCGTCACGCGGGTGGTTCCGTCAGCTGGATCAAATGGCAATGCGGCGGGAACGTACTCGAACGGGGTCACCTCGTCGAACGGCCAAGGCGCCAACAAGAACAACGGACTTCAATCCGTAGCCCCGGATTGGAATGGCCGCAACGGGGGCTCTACCGATCACGCCGAGGAGTCGGTAGTGAATGTGGCGATTGCGCCGCTGGTTTCGAAAGATGGCCAGCGCATCGGCCGGCTGATTATTTTTGATGACGTTACCGATCGCGATGAACTCGAACGAAGGCTGGTGCAGGCCGACAAACTCAGTTCTATCGGGCTTCTCGCTGCCGGCGTCGCTCATGAGGTCAATACGCCGCTGGCCGTTATCTCCACGTATGCCCAAATGCTGGCCAAGCAGGTGGCCGAGGACGAGCAGAAGTCAAAGATCCTCGAAAAGATTGCCAAGCAGACATTTCGCGCCAGTGAGATTGTCAATTCGCTGCTCAACTTTTCCCGCACCTCTCCCACTGAGTTTGTCGACGTCGACCTGAACCGCGTTCTGCGGGAAACCCTGAATCTGATCGAACACCAATTGCAGACATCCGGCGTCGAGGTGCGCGCCACCCTCGCCGACTCATTGCCCATTGTTCGCGGCAATGCCGGCAAACTGCAGCAGGTTCTGTTGAATCTCTTTCTCAATGCTCGCGACGCGATGCCGGAAGGCGGTACGCTCACGGTGCGTTCCTGGGGCGAAGCGGGCTTTGTTCATGTTGAGGTGGCAGATACAGGGCAGGGAATCGCTCCGGAGAATTTGTCGCGCATCTACGATCCCTTCTTCACCACGAAGGGCGTCAAGAGGGGAACGGGGCTCGGGCTTTCTATCACCTATGGCATTGTGCAGGAGCACAACGGCATCATTGAGGTGGAAAGCAAGATAGGCGCGGGCACGCGGTTCCGGCTTGAATTTCCTGGCACTGCCACGCCTGTCATGCGCAACAGCCTCGCCGCAGCGGTTGTCAACTAGACCGCGTCGCCACTGGCGCCAAATGCCGCCAGGCGCCGGCGCAACTTCAGCGTCTCCTGCCGGTGACAGATCAGGCATAGTGTCCGGATGTTGGAAAGATCGCACTCGCCGCCTCCCTCCGCCACCGGTAGAACATGGTCGGCGTCCCACAGGCTGCGGCGGGAGATGCGTTTCAATCCCCATTTGGCCAGCAGCTTGATGCGCTGCCCGGCTCGGGAGCGTTTCAGATCGCGATAGGCTGCTTCCGTATCGACATGGCAGAGGGCGCAAACG
>CAJCIT010000005.1 GCA_903970405.1 Acidobacteriaceae bacterium
CGGTCATCGCCAGGAGCAGCGCGAAACCGCTAAACACTCCCAGCACAATGGCGTTAAAACGCTGCGGTGCGACGGCCCGGCTTACTACCTCCTCAAACGAGCGAACATCCGTTACCGGCAGATTCGGATCGAGGCCGGCTACGATCGATCAAACCGTTGGCGCTACGGCGTCCTTGGAAGCATCTACGTGGCGGAGCCGAGCGCTGGTGAGGTGGGGTTGTATCGAAGAGGCAAGGGCCTTCACGCCAGAGTGGCTCTTCGCTCGAATTCGAATTAATGAATCGCCCGGTGGAACCGGCTTCATGGCAAATGACTTCGGACAGCTTTGGTATGACAACCGCGAGATTACCGTTTTAAACACTAGCCTCTGCCAACCCGCATCACGATGAGGAGCAAATTTGCTGGACGCGGGCCAATAAATTCGATAGGCTCTTTCCACCGATAGAGAGGTAACGAACATTATGGCTAATCCAGGAGCTCTAACCAAACCGCTTGTTGTCCCGGAATGGGAAACAAAGTTGATAGGCTACTTCACGCCGGCGACGGAGAGCCACGCGGCGGCGGCCGGCCCACCCGCCACGCCGGCTATCAGCTCCGGCCAACCTGTTCTCAACCCGCTCTTCACCATTAACATGCAGTCGGTGATTGATACGCTGGGAGGCTTTGCCGGTGTTACGCCGGGAACTTACCAGGCGCCCCCTAATGCCTGCGCCCTGCGGAACAGCGACCTTTATGTAGCCTATGACGCGGGGAATTTCTCGTCGGCGGCGGTTGTCAAATTTCCCGGCTATTTGAAGAACCCGACCTTGGCGGTGGAGGAGGCCTTCATCTTCACCCTGGATGGCCAGAGTTACATCGGTCTGACATTCGACGCCGATGGAAATCTTTATGTTGCCGAGGCGCAGGATCAGTCGGGCACTAATACCGTGGCGCGATATGCAAATGCCGATTCGGCGACCTATCCCGGGGCGACCGCGCAGGCGTTCAACAACAACTATGTGCCGGGCACGAAGACAGTCTATACGGCCCCGGCCAGCCAGTGGCTGATTGCCAACCTGGCTTTCGATGGAGCAGGCAACCTGTGGGCCACCGACAACTATAACTGCCGGCTGATCGTCTTTGAGGCTGCCACGCTGGACAGCGCGAATCCCACCTGGCATGCGCTGGCCACGCCGCCAGGAGTAAAGTTGCCACTGGCCAACCCCGCGTTCAGCGTCACCTCGACGATGCAACTGTTCGCGTATCCGGAGGGCCTGGATTTCGATGGCGATGGGGCGCTCTGGGTCGCCAACAACAACGATTTCGGCGGCGACGGGTCCGGCGTTCCAGTTTTTGGCAACGATTACACCACGCTGGTGCGGATCATGCCCGGTTTGCAAACTGCCGTTCTGAGCACGGCGGCTTCCGGCACGCTGAATTCGCAAGGGACGGCGGCGATCGATATCGGAGTCAACTGCTTCCTATATCCTGTTCCCTTCTATAACCTTCCCGCCGGTCCCACAACCGCGAGCACGCAGAACCCCACGCCGCAATTCGGCGGATTGCAGGTGGACCGGGCGGCCGGCAGGCTCTACGTGAACGACGAGAATGGCGGGACGGTCAGGGCGTACGACCTTTCAGGCACGGGGACCACAAGCATCGCATCGGTTCCGAACGACAAGAGCAATACTTCGAGTGTGATGCCAATTGGCGACACCAATCCAAACAATGTCCAGTTCCCGCAAGGCAATGGCGGCATTGCGCTATTGCCACTCGGCGCCTACATCGCCGACGACTCGACCGATACGGGCTCGGAACCGGACACCACCACGACGGAAGGATTTCAAAGTCCGGACATCGTCTTGACGACGACCGCGCCTCCGGCAGGCACGGCGCTACCCGGACCCGTCAGCGGTCCGTTGCCCGCTCCCAGTACCGAGGACGGCCTGCAAGATGCCGTCACCACGGGTCAACCGGCTTACGTTTACGTAAAGCTCACGAACTTCAGCGCCGTACCCACAACCGGTTTGGACGAGTTGCATGTCTATTGGACGAAGGCCAGCGCAGGGCTGGCGTGGCCGGACGCCTGGGACGGCACAACCACGGCGGCCGCAGCGGCTGGAGGCACGCTGCCGGCCGGCGGATTGATTGGCAAGGTTCTGATTCCGGCCTTCCCGCCTTCAGAGCCTCAGAGGCAAGTGCTGGCGTTCCAGTGGAGCCCGCCCGACCCATCTCAATATGCCGTCCAGGACAGCGGGCATTTCTGCCTGCTGGCGCGCGTCATTACGCCAAATGGTTCCTATGCCGAGACCGGATCGGCGGACTCATCGCTGACGGCATTTGCGGGTATGACGTTCCCGGAGACCACCAATTCCAACACCAACGCGCTGAACAACGCCCGGATCGCTCAGCGTAACATTCATATCCTCGACGTCGGGAGTATTCTGCCGCCGCCGATCGATCCATTTCGAATCGATCCGTTTGGCCCGGTAATCCGCGTCCCGATCGTCATTCTGGTTATCAACCCAAAATCACGCTCCACGCACATTCGGTTGTCGTTCGAGTCGCTGGACCCCGTCCTTTTCAGCAAGCGTAATCAGACGCCACGGGGGAAGCTGTCGCTGCGGACGACGGAGGCGACGCGGGGCGTTCTGGAACGGAGCTCATTGGGGGGCCTTGCGGTGAATGGGCACATCGACGTGCCGGACTTCCTGGCCGGTATCGGCGGAATCCATCTACGCCATGGCGAACAACTGGCGATTCACCTGCATTACGAGTCAAATCACCTGTTTGAAGGCTCGGGATTGCGCGTATTGCAGTATGCAGTGGAGGGTGATGAAGAGGAATTGATCGGGGGACAGACTTACTTGTTCACGGGGCGAAAAAGGAGCGAGGATTAAACCTGGGGTAAGGCCTGGTGTTTGCTGATAGCCGCCGCGTTGTGAGGGCACTCGTTAGCAGGGCCTTTCGCAAGGGGACTAACGCGCACCGAACAACGTAAGATGATGCCCATCGGGATCGCTGAACGTCGCCGCCCACATGTTGGGCGCCACTTCTCGAGAGTCGCCGGTGAACGTGCAGCCGCGATCTGTGAGTAGCTTCTTTACCGCGCTAACGCTCTCCACCGGGAATACTAACTCGAAGCCTCCACTGCCCGGGGATAAAGCCCCGTTCAGCACGATGATCAGATCACCGGATCGGAACATTGGCAAGTCTCCCGGTGCCGGCGCCGGAGATAATGCCAAGGTGTCTCGATAGAATTTCAGCGAGCGGGAGACATCGCTGACGCCCAGGACGATCATCGAAGCTTTAAGATTGGGGGCCGGGGATTGCGCCAGCACTGTCGCGGAGCACAGAACGGCGATCGCTAAAGTTGAAGTGATCATGCCCTGATGATGCCCGAAAGTGCGGGCGTCTTCTTGCCCGATCTTGCGAATTTGCGCTGAACCTCAGAAGGCGCTTGACCGAGCCGGGCGCGGAACAGACGGCTGAAAGCCGAAGGGCTGGAGAACCCGACCGCCACGCACGCCTCCAATACAGACGACCCCCTCTCGATCATTTCGCGAGCTTGCGCCAGGCGAAGTCCGGTGAGGTAGTCGTGAGGTGTTTCCTGAAAGGCGAGCGTGAAACCGCGGTGGAAGTGAAAAAGCGAGAGGCAGGCAGCACGCGCCACGTTCCCGAGCGATACCGATTCTGAATAATGTGAGTGAATGTAGTCACGCCCGATCAGCAGACGCCGGAACAGC
This sequence comes from Acidobacteriaceae bacterium, assembly GCA_903970405.1. Classification (GTDB taxonomy): domain Bacteria; phylum Acidobacteriota; class Terriglobia; order Bryobacterales; family Bryobacteraceae; genus CAJCIT01. The sequence continues at coordinate 3,726 of CAJCIT010000005.1, forward strand.
TCTTGCCGGGTGGACGCGCGGAGGGACGGTACCCTAGCTATCTGTGCGCGAATCTGCCGATAAAACTCTAGTAGCGTAATGCCGAGCAGCAGGAAACCCTCTTCCGCACCGCTCGGATTCAGTTGCTTCTCGCATCGCTGGGCAAGGGTCGCTACCCGATTCGTAAGCGTGCGTTCGCGATCGCCGTGCACGGCGGAAAGATAGGCGAGCGGAGGCCCCATCCGGTCGGGAGCATCGAGCGCCGCCTCGGCGCCAGACGTGAGGTCTAGAGCAACTTGCTCCAGGAATCCAGAGCCGAAAAATGCACAGCATGTCTCGACTGGATCGGGCTCATCAATCTCCATCGAATAGCGTTCACCGGCCGCAAGAACAAGAAAGCTTGTTGGAGAAACCACCAGCTCCCGGCCGCCGACGACCCATGACACGCGACCGCGCACCACGGTCTTGATGGACAACGGACCAGCAAACTCATGAACCGAGTGCCTTCTCGCGGACGCATGCAGCACCAGATTGTGCTCCCCGAGCCGGGCGCCCACCGGAAATAGGTAGGGTGCGGCGCGTTGCATCCCTACACGTGTATCAAATCGTGAAAGTGCGCAAGCTGCCTCACTCCCGCGTTTGCGTGGCAGGTCGATTTGGGATAAGGTCAAGGAATGACGGTCGAACTCACTGACGAAACGGGACGCCTGCTTCAGGAGCAGCTTCAGAGCGGACGTTTTAGCTCTGTCGATGAACTTCTCGCTTCGGCCCTAGCGGAGTTGGCGGCCCGCAGCACCAAGCTTAACCGGCAGCGATTAGCGATCCAGGAGTCGGCGGGCGCGTGGAAGGACGAAGACCATCCCGAGCTAGCGGATGGTTCCGCGGCCTGGGTTCGTGAGACCCGCGCGACATCAGACGACCGAATGCAGCGCATTGAGCAGCACCGCCAAGCCAGATGACGGAGACCTATCTCCTCGATACTAGTTTCATCGTCGACGCGATCAATGGCATGGATGGCCGTCCCGAAATGCTTGATCGGCTTGTTGGCGAGGGAACTTTGCTGGCTTGCTGCTACATCAACATCACCGAGGTTTACATGGGCATGCGTGCGCATGAGCGTGAGAAAACAGAAAGCTTTTTGCGGAGCCTTGAGTTTTATCCGGTCACTTGGGAGGTGGCGCGTTACGCCGGGGAACTCTATAGCCAATGCCGAGCGGGGGGCCGAACGTTGAGCCTGCCCGACGTCACCATCGCAGCGGTTTGCCTGATGCACAGACTGACTTTGATGACCGACAATCGCAGGGATTTCCCGATGCCGGGACTTCAGTTTTACCCGGCAACTTAGGAGATTCTCGGTCGGGTCGCGTCACCCCGGCCCCACGGGCGTGGTAAAGCGCGCGCCGACGCGCAAAAAGCCGATGGGCGCCGAAGTCTCGCCGAGCGTGATCAGATCCGCCAACGCCTTGCCAACCAACGGCGCAAACTTGAAGCCGTGTCCGGAAAAGCCCGCCGCAAAAACCAGGTTCTCCCATTCCGGGTGACGGTCAATGATGAAGTGCTCATCGGACGACATCGTATAGAGGCACGTCTTGAGCTGGGTCACGCGAGTGAAGGCGGAGGGCAACGGACCACACAAGGCAGGCAGATATTTGGCTGCCATCTCCAAAACCGGAGTCGCTTCATCCATGGTTGGCGGGTCTATCGGCAGCGTTGGATCGGCCACCGCTTGACCGGCTTCCCAGTGAATGGCCATTTTCACGTCCGGTCCGGATACGGTAGGAAAGCCATAGAAGAAGCGCTCGGCAAAGGCGAAGATGGGCAGAAGCCGTGGGCTAAACTGCTCCGGGTCCAGCGGCCTGGCCCATAGCAAGACCTTACGCACCACGCGAAGCGGCAGGCCCAACTGGGAAAGAAGTTGGCCGCACCAGGCACCGGCGGTGACTACCACGCGCTGGGCGGCGATCGTTTGGGAAGGCGTGACGATCTCAAAATGGCTGATGCGGTTGACGATGTTAAGGACCGGGCAATTGTCGAGCAGAGTGGCGCCGGCCAGGCTCGACATCCGCTGCGCCGCCTGAATTGCTGCATTGACATCGATCCAGCCGGCGGCGGATTCGAAGATACCGATATGGCCCGCGGGCGGATGGATGGCCGGAAAAAACTTGCGGATCTCTGCCTCGGCGTAGGCGGTGGTGCTTAGGCCGTATTGTTCCGCGCTCTTCCGGATGCCCTGAATCAAAGCGCTGGCGGGATCGCCGATACTTAGCATTCCGCAGCGATGGAGGAGCCGAACTCCGGCGGCCAGGGCGTACTGGTCCCAGAGCGTGCCCGCGTCAAGAGCCAACGGGACATAGGACGGATGCTCGGCGTAGGCAATGCGAAATACACGAGTTCCACCGGAGTGGCTGCCGCGATCATGCGGGGGAGAAAAGCGATCGAGTCCAACCACGCGCACGCCCCGTTGCGCCAGTTCGCAGCAGGTGAACGATCCCATGGTGCCGAGGCCAATAACGGCGACGTCGTAGGAAATCAAGTTACCGCCTTGTGCAGCGATTTCACTGCGTCAAAAGGCTCGCTTATACTGCACCGGGGGCGCGGCCTCCGCTCCCAGCTCGCCGGCCGCGTGCAGCGGGAAATAAGGATCGCGCAGGAATTCGCGAGCCAGTAGCACGATGTCGGCGCGGCCCTCGCGAATGATGCCGTCGGCTTGCCGCGGCTCCGTGATCATTCCCACGGCTCCGGTCAAGGCGCCCGTTTCGCGGCGAATGCGCTCCGCGAAAGGGACTTGGTACCCCGGCGCCGGCTGAATCTTCGCGTGTGGCACTAAGCCGCCGGACGAACAATCGACTAAGTCCACCCCAAGCGGCTGTAACAAGCGGACCAGTTTCACGGAATCGTCAATGGTCCAGCCGCCCTCCACCCAATCGCTGGCCGAAATGCGAATGAACAGCGGGAGCGAACCGGGCCACACGCCGCGGATCGCTTCTGTGACTTCTATCGCGAAGCGGGTACGATTCTCAAACGAGCCGCCATATTCGTCGCTCCGGTGATTCGAGAGCGGTGAAAGGAATTCGTTGATCAGATAGCCGTGAGCGCCATGAATCTCAATCGCCTGAAAACCCGCGGTCAGAGCGCGGCGCGCTGCCGCGGCAAAGGCCTCCACGATGCCGGAGATCTCAGATTTGCTTAGGGCAAGCGGGGGCGCGTCGGTATCGCGAAACGGCAGCGGGCTCGGCGCCACCGGGCGCCAGCCGCCTTCATTCTCAGGAAGGAATGCGCCGCCCTTCTCCCAGGGCACGTGCGTGCTCGCCTTGCGGCCGGCGTGCGCGAGTTGAATGCCGGCGACGGCGCCCTGCCCGCGCATGAAGTCCACAATCCGCGCCAGCGGCCCAATGTGTTCGTCTTTCCAGATTCCATGGTCGCCGGGGGTAATACGGCCTCGGGCCTCGACAGCCGATGCCTCCACCATAACCAGCGCCGCGCCGCCAACCGCACGGCTGCCCAAGTGCACCAGATGCCAATCGTTCGCGAAGCCATCGTCGCTGGAGTACTGGCACATCGGCGAGACGGCGATTCGGTTACGGAAGACGACGCCGCGAATTCTCAGCGGCGAGAACAGATGGGATTCCGATTGTTCCATAGACTTGTGGGGCAGGTTGGAAGCCTGCGGCCGATTGACAATCGGCCCCTCGAGTTTTCTGCAATTCCCACTCACAGACTAAAGTCTGTGCCACCCGTCCGGCCCGCCAGTTGCTTGGTGGCACAGGCTTCAGCCGGCTTTAGCCTGTGAGAACGGCTGCGGCAGTTCGCAAATCCGCTTCAGTTCGACGCAAAAAAGTGCGCGATCTTCTTTCCGCTTTCTTCGGTGTAGTAAACAGTCACCTTACCGGCTTTATCCAACCCCTTACCAGTCTCACGGGCGGCATTAGCGGTGAGATGATACGTTTCTTCCGCCCCTTCGCCCGTTTTCACCGTGACCGTCTTGGCTGCCTTGTCGACGCTCTTCACCGCGACCACGCTCATCCTCATGCCGTCCTTGCCGATGTGATCCACCTCGTCAGCCGTCTTCACTGCGCCTTTGACCGTATAGTGCACAACCACTTCATCGCCTTCCTTCATGCCCAGAAATGCGTCTTTGCTTCCGTGAGCCACAACTTCGGCGCCGTGCGCCGTGGTCCGTGCCACGAAATGAAACGTGTGCTCCGTGCCGTCGGCGACCTTCACCACCACCGTCTTCGCCGCTTTATCGACGGTCTTCACAGTTCCAGACACCGCGGTCGCCACATCTTCGGCAGCGAATGTGACGCCGGCGAAAAGTGCCAGAACCGTTGCGGCGCGAACTAAAGTTTTCATGGTTTCCCTCCCTCAAGCGTCCAGTGTAAAGCAATTGAGACGAGCAATCAGTGTCGTTTACTCTTTGCCGCCCGCCCAGTAACCGGCGCGGGAGCGCACCACCAGATCCGGGCGGGCGATTTTCACATCGAGTGTATGGAACTTACCGTCCCGCGCGCCGGCGGGGGGAGTGAAACCGAGCACATACATATTGCGCAGGTCAGATTCGATTCTCGAAAAAACCTCGGATGTGTTGTGGCCGGGATTCGGAAATACCAGCCCGCCAGTCTGATGCGAAAGGCGCTCCAGGCCGTGGCTGACGGCTTGGGCGATCGCCCCACTCAGCGACAGGAAACGCGTGGGGCTTTCGTACTTGATGGAATAAACCACCGTCCCGGCCGATTGGGCCATCTCGATTGCGTCGTTAAGGCGGATATCGCTTCCCGTATCGAGACCGTCAGAGAGCACGACGATCGCCTTTCGCCCGGGAACAGCCTTTAGCTCCTTGGCTGTATAGTACAGGCCGTGCCAGAGGGCGGTTCCGCCGCAACTGTGTGGCAGACTGTTATTCCGGCAAGCGGGGCCCAACAGGGGCGAATGCTTTCCTTCGGGCGCGCCGATTCTTTCCACCGCGGCGCCCAGATCGGCGCTTGAACCGGTCAAACCGGAGATCAGCCAGGATGTTTGAGCCACTTCCACAACCATGGCGCGGTCCCTGGGGCCAATAACCTGCTTGAGAAATTGGGCGATCATGTCGCGATGGCTCTTGACATAGCCGGCCTGACTGCCGCTGACGTCGGCGACAAGGGCGACGGTGAGCGGCAAATCGGATTCCTGCCAGAAATTCCGGATTTCGCGCGGTTGACCGTTATCCAGCAGCCTGAAATCTTCCGCCTTGAGACCTGGGGCCGGCGCGCCCTCGTGGGTGTCGACCGCGCACGCTACCGTTACCAAATCCACGTCGACGCGAATATCGGGTTTCTGCTGAGCGGCGAGGATCGCGGCGCAAATCGGAACCAGCGCCAAGCCGTGCGCGCGTGCGGTGAACCGATGCGCCATCCAGCTTTCAGTCTATGAAACCGCAGCGAAGAAGCTGGCGCCGGCGCTTCAGAGCCGCGACCGTCTCAGGGAGCGACCGGTTGGCCAAACAGGACCACCACTGCGGCCGCGGCAGCGAGGCGCTTGGGCCGGGCGCCAATGTTATTAGCGGTTTGTCAGTAAGCGGATGCGTATGCTATTCGTTCTGGGCCAGGATCGTCTCCGCTGCTTTTTCACCGATCATATAAATCGAGCTGGCGATGAAGAAGCCGGGAATCTTGGGGAAGACCGACGCGTCCACAACGCGGAGTCCCGTCGTCCGGTGAACGCGGAAGGAACTGTCGAGCACGCCATTCTCCCCTACCTGCCCGATAGCGCACGTACAGGACGCATGATGGCCCCAGGCGTTCGCTCGAACGAAATCTCCGAGTTGCTGGTCGGTCTGGCAATCCTCGCCCGGCAGTTCCTCTTCGGCGATCAGGCCCCGGTCTTTCAGCTTTTGGCTGAGGCGGCGAACAAACCGGATGCCGTCCACCGTGGCTTCCAGATCCTGATCTCCGCCTTCGCGAAAGTAATGGAAGTCGATCAGGGGCTTGTCGCGCGGATCCGCCGACCGCAGAGTCACCGTGCCGGTGCGGTTACGCGTGTAGGCTTTCAGAACGACCCACGTCAGGTAGTTCAGGTTCGCGGCATAGTCGCGCGAGTAACAGGGGTAATAACCGGCAAAGCGCCCCAACAACGACATACAGAAGAGATCCGGCAGATGGTTCGCCACCGGCGAGCGCCGAAACAAGGTAAGCAAGGAGCCGTTAGTTGTGTAGATACCGTCCCGGTTGTTCGTCCAGTCCGTAAATTGCGGGTCACCCTTGCGGAAGCTGGCGCCTTTAAACGCAGCCCAATCCTTGAAGCTCATCCGGTTGACCACGGAGACCTCATAGCGATCCTGCAGATTCCTGCCCACGCCGGCCAGATCGGCGCGAACGCGGATGCCGTGGCGCTCCATCTCCGCGCGCGGCCCGATGCCCGACAGCATGAGCAACTGCGGCGTATTAAATGCGCCGCCCGAGAGAATCACTTCCCGCGAGGCATAGACCGCGCCGCCCATCCCCGCGTCCGTGTTGGGATGCGTATGGGCGCGATACAGGCGCTCGCCTTGCAGATACTCCACGCCCACGGCGCGATTATTGTCATCGAAGAGCACTCGAGTGGCAAGGGTGTTGAGCATGACCTTGAGCCGGTCCGGGTAACGCCTGGCGACATCGAGAATCCGCTCCCGAGTGCCCGTGCGAGCGTGGTTGTGAGTCGTCAGCGGCAGGTATTTAATGCCGGTGGAGTTATCGCAAACCAGCCGCCAATCGTTAGCGTCGAGACCACTTTCGAGAAACCACTCGATATCCTTCAGCTTGTGGCCGTCCTCGCGAAAGGCCTCAAGTCCGGCGTCGAGCACCGCTTCACGGAGGGGGCCATCGGCGAGCAGTGAGAGGGGTAGCGCCCGTTCAGTGGTCAGCCAGCCGTTCCAGCCATGCCGCGTGGGATTGAAGCCAAATTTCGCCAGCCAACGCCGCACGGGCCGATGGTTGCAACACTCCAGCCGCTCAAAGTAGCTGCGCATGCGATCCGCCCGCCAGCTTTCGTCTCCGGTCAAGTCCGCGATTTCGTTCCAGTCGTCATTGTGCGGATAGACGAAGATCATGGCGTTGTGCGCGCTGCATCCACCAAGCGTCCCGGCGCGCGGATAGAGGACGCCTCCGCTTTGAGGACGATATTTCGGATCGCGCCGCTGTTGCTCTTCGTCGGCGTAATGACGAACGAAAAAGTCCCACGAAAGAGCCGCGTTCTCTGAGCAGAATGCATGAAAGGCGGGCACGTCGTAATCGGCGGGGAGGCGATCGGTATCGGGATCCAGGCAATCGCCGCCGGACAAGCGGTGAGGATCGCCGCCCGCTTCGAGTACCAAGACGGTGCGGCCCGCCTCAGCCAGCCGCGCGGCTACTGTGCCGCCACCGGGGCCGGAGCCGACAACAATGAACTCGCAATCCGGAGTCAGTGGCCCAATCAACCCCGGATTATCTCACTCCGAGCGGAGCGCGGTCAGCGGGTCCACGTGGACTGCCCGGCGGGCTGGAACCCAGCAAGCGACGAAGGCCACCGCGGCCATCAGGGCGACGGCGCAGGCGTACGTCAAAGGGTCGTGCGGGCTGATTCCGTAGAGAATCTGGCCGAAGAACTTTCCGGTGGCAAAGGCCATGGCAAATCCCACCGCGGTACCCACCGCCAACAGCGCTCCCATCCGCCTCAGCACCACGCGCAGGACTTGTGACGGCGCCGCGCCCAGAGCCATTCGAATACCGATTTCACGAGTTCTTCTGGCTACAGCGTAGGCCACGATGCCATAGACGCCAGTGGCCGCGAGCACAACGGCGAGCAGGCCGAACGACGCCAGCACCACCGCGGCCAATTTCGCTGGGAACAGCGCCAGTCCCAGTCTGCTGGTCAGGCTGCCCGCCTCATAGACGGTGAGGGAGGGGTCCAATTCGGCAACGGCGCGCAGCAGGAGGCGGGTAGTCTCTTCTTCCGGCAGCGGCGACCGCGCCACCAGCGTGTGATGATTGCGCCAGTTCTGCTCCATTCCTTCAAACACGGTGGGCGACGGCTCTTCACCCAGCGAATGGTATTTTCCGTCCTCTACCACGCCGGCGATCTGGAGCCATTGTTCATTGTCGTTGTGCCGGAAGCGCTTACCGATGGGATCCTCGCCGGGCAGCAGTTGCCGCGCGAACGCCTCATTAACGAGCACGGCCCGCGGCGCGTCCTTGGTGTCGTGCTGATCCAGATCGCGGCCGGCGATGAGACGCGTGTGCATCGCCTCGAGATAGCCGGGGGTAATGACGAACGTATTCGCCAGCGGAACGTCGCTAGGGCGCGGCTCCGGCTTCCCTTCAACCAGGACGCTGCTCAGGGAGATATTCAGCGTGAGGGGCACGGAGTCGACAATCCCGGCGGCCTCGATTCCGGGAATCGATCGGACCTTGTCCAGAAGGCGGCGCTGAAAGATCCGGCCGCTGGCTTCGTCATAGCCTTGCATGTGAAGGTCGTAGGAGAGGACTGCCGCCTGCCGCGGCTCAAATCCAAGGTTAAGGCTGAGAGCATGCTGCAAACTACGCACCACCAGAATGCTTCCGATCAGCAGCACAACTGAGAGAGCTACTTGCGAGGTGACCAAAACATCGCGCAGGTTCAAGCGGCGCAGTCTTTCTGAAGGTGCTTCGTTCTTGATGGCGCCAGCCACGCTGGCCCGCGTGGATTGCAGCGCGGGCGCTAATCCGAAAAGCAGCCCGGTGATGAGAGAGACGGCGGCTGCAAAAAGCAGCACGTGCGTATCCATGACCACGTGTGGCATCACCGGGACATCGATGGGCGGCCGCCAAAGGTTGACCAGATCCGTGAGCCAGTAGGCGAGCAGAATTCCCGCCCCGCCGCCCCCTATCGCCAGCACCATGCTTTCGGTAAGAAGCTGGCGGATCAACTGGCCTCGGCTGGCGCCCAACGCCAGACGGATGGCGGTTTCCTTTCTGCGGTCGGACGCTCGCGCAAGCAAAAGGCTGACCAGGTTGACGCAGGCGATGGACAGGACTATGGCGGCCACCACCATCAGGACAGCGGAGAATCCCGTGATGGGGCCGCGTAGGAGGGTTCCCGCCATGCCCGGCGGCGAGAGGACAATAGAGATGCCCCCGTCATCGTCCGGATGCTCCTTGCCAAGTTGCGCGGCGATCGAGTTAATGGCGGATTCGGCGCTCTTCATGGAAACGCCCGGCTTGAGCCGCCCCACCACGAAGCCGTTGGCCTCCCGGCGATTGTCCAACCAATCGAATCCGTCAATCTGCCTGGACATCGCGAGGGGAACCCAGATTTCGGGAGTGAAGATCAACTCGGTGCCGGCGAACCCTTGAGGCGCGACGCCGGCGATGGTGTACTCCAGCCCATTCACCTTCACTCTCCGGCCGGCGATATCGGGGTCGCCTGCGAAACGGCGCTGCCAGCAGTTATAGCTGATGACGGCCAGCGGATGGCCGCCGCGATTCACATCGTCTTCCGGTTGAAGCACGCGTCCGCGGATGGCCTGGACGCCAAGCATCCGGAAGTAGTTCCCGGTCACCAGATACCCCCACAGCCGCGAGTTCTCGCCCCCTCCGCGGCTCACGCTCATCGGTACCATCCGGTACATCGCCATATCGCTGAGCACGCTGTTGCGGTCCCGATAATCCTTAAAGTTGGGATAGGACAGAAGAGGCAACTCGCTCTTCTTCATGTGCATGTTGAAGAACACCAGTTCGTTCTGGCGTTCGACGCCGAAGGGGCGGAACACGATTGCGTTGACCAGCGAGAAAATTGTTGTGTTGGCGCCAATGCCCAGCGCCAACGTGAGGACAGCGGCGGCGGTAAATCCAGGGCTGGCGCGGAGCCTGCGGAATGCGAACGTCAAATCGTGGCTCAGCATGGAGCTGATGTTCGCACGTTTGGGACCGAACGATAGTCTACAATTTCACGTCGGTTGTCGCATCGAGTGCCCGGTTTTGGGACGGACAGGCTCGCCTCCGGCCAGTCTTCTATGAGTGCGAGGGAGGAGTCTTCACTCTTACCGCCAGCGGAAAATCGTGATAGCATTCGGAGCTTACGGTAACAAGGCGCTGCCGAGTTGGATGCACTACACCAGACCTTCTAAGCCCGGAGGAACCAGGATCGAGTTAAGGAAGCTGGCCGGTTTTCTGGTTGCCGCCTTGTGTTTCGCCGTTCTGCCGGGTTTACTCCCCGCGAACCCGCAGGCGCCCGCAGCCGATGAAGCCCCAAACGTTTCACTCACCCCTGGCGTTTCGCGGGCGAAGAGCAGCACGGGTTCACTGCGAGTGGATGCCAACCTGGTTCTGATTCCGGTGCTGGTCACCGATCCCTACCAGAGGCCGGTGCTGGGGCTGCAAAAGACGGATTTTCATATCTTCGAACTTGGAGCGGAACGGGAGATCTCGCAGTTCTTCAGCGAAGAAGCGCCGATTTCAGTCGGGATTGTGTTCGATTCAAGCGCCAGCATGAAGCCCAAGATGGACGCCTCGCGGAAAGCGATTGTGGAGTTCCTCAAGATGAGCCTGCCGGGCGACGAATTCTTCCTTCTGAAGTTCAGTGACCGCCCGGAGTCCGTGTGCGGTTTCACCACCGACGCGAAATACATTGAGGACCGGCTTCCCGCCCTGCAGGCCCAAGGCTGGACCGCTTTGTTCGACGCGATTTATCTTGGCGTCAACCAGATGAAGCACGCCGCCCGTCCCCGCAAGGTTCTGCTGGTCTTGTCCGATGGTGGCGACAACAACAGCCGTTACGCGGAGAATGAGCTTACGCACTTCGTGGAAGAAGGGGATGTCCGCATTTTCTCGATCTCCATACTTGATCGATCGCGCTCACTCGAAGCTCTGGCGGAGGAGACCGGCGGGCGGGCCTACCGCGTCCGTAAACTGGAGGAACTGCCCGGCCTCGCCGCCAATATCAGCGAGGAACTCCACAGCCAATATGTGCTGGGCTTCGCGCCGGCGGAGCGGCCGATCGATGGAAAGTATCGCAAGGTGAAGGTGGAGGTGTCGCCGAAAACAGGCGGCCCGAAACTGAACACTTCCTGGAAGCACGGATATTACAGCCCGGCACGGTAAGGCCTGCGTGGGGTGAGCACAACGGCGAGCGTCAATCCCAAAACTTGCAGAATGCCACGCGTCTTCAACCGAACCGGATTTGGGTGAATCCACGGCCTTGCCGCCCCGACGATCCCCAATCCGCTCGGCGATCCCAATAGTGTGGTCGCCCCTCCTCCGCTAAGCGTGAAACCAAAAGGCTGTCAGCCCCCCAGGAGCAGACTTCGAGTCACCTCAAGTCGCCAAG
>CAJCIT010000006.1 GCA_903970405.1 Acidobacteriaceae bacterium
CGATCGCCCAATGACCAATACCCGCCGTCGAGCTGGGTGCTGGTCAAGCCGCAACTGACGCCGCCGAGGTTCGCTCCGGGAATTCCGAAAGCGGCCGAAAGACAGCTTCCCGTGCCCTGCGAGGAAATGTAATCGAAAATGCGGTTGTAGCCGGCAGTCGCGACGTTGACCGTATTGGGCGAGAAGACGTGCGTTTCAGAGATCACGACGTTGCGCGCGTGGTTAAGAATGCCTTGGTTACTGGCGAAAGGGCTGGCCTCGGCAAAGCCCGGAGAGCCGCCGGGTACGTAGGAAGTGGCTTGATCGTAATTGAACCGCGCAAAGAGATAGTCGTTATTCGAAAAGTTATGGTCGATGCGGCCATCCAAAGTCGTCTCGTTGAGGCTGCGCACCGGCTCGCTGACGTAGTTGTATCCCAGCGCAGGATTGTTCGCATTCGGCAGCGGATACAAGTTGACCATCTTCATCCCGATTGAGTTAATGAGATTCGAGGGAATCTTGTTGCAACCGTAACCGGCCTGCTGGCTGCCGTCCGGGGCAGCGGGAAGCGGGTTGCCGTGGGCGTCACACTGAAAACTGTTATTCGCACCCGGCGAAGCGCCCACATTGGGATTTACCAGGGTACCCGACCATGGATTGCCGAACGCGTCGTCGGTAAAATCGCCCGACCGCATCGCCACTGAAGGAACCAGACCCGTGTAAGGGATCCCGTGGCGCTGATACTTTTGCTCGCCGTTGACGAAGAAGAACGTCTTGTCCTTCTTAATGGGCCCGCCGATGGATCCGCCGAATTGATTCAAGTTGAACTGTTCGGTGTTTGCAGCGAAGTAACTGCGCGCATCCAGGGACGTGTTACGGAAAAACTCATATAAGGTGCCGTGAAAGGAATCCGTGCCCGACTTGGTGGTGACCAGCACTGTGGGCCCTGCGCGCGTTCCCCATTCGGCCGAGTAGTTGTAGGTCAGAACTTTGAATTCCTGGATGGCGTCGATGGAAGGCAGAATCGCGATGCCGCCGCCGGTCAGCTCGTTATTATCGTTGCCGTCCAGCAGCCAGTCAGTGGAGTTCGCGCGCGAGCCGCCCACGGAGAGGGAGAAGGAACCGCGGGCCGACACTTCGCTGCTGGGACCGCCGTTAAAGAAGCTCTGAGGGTTAGTTTCCTGAGTGGTTCCCGGGGTGAGGGTTGCCAACTGCACGAAATCGCGGCCATTCAGGGGAAGGTCGGCCACCTGCTGCGAGGTGATGACCTGACCTAGCGTCGGATTGGTGGTTTGCACTTCGACGGGCGTTGCCGTGACGTCGACACTGGTCTGCACGGTAGCCACGCCCAGTTTGAAGTCCAGTTCCCGCTGCTCATCCACCTGCAACCGGATGCCTTTGGCTTCGGACGGTTGGAAACCCGGAGCTTCGGCGCGGACGGTGTAGATACCGACGCCCAGCAGCGGCACCACATAACTGCCATTACTATCCGCGACACCAGCCCGGACGCCACCCGTGCCCTCACCGGTCACGGTCACCTTCGCCCCGGGAATCGCCGATCCGTTCGAATCGGCTATGGTTCCGGAGATGCCTCCGGTGGCTTGCCCGAAGAGAAGCGTTCCAAAAGAGAAGACACAGGCCGTCAATATGACAGCGCCAAAGCGGCTGTTCCCAATCATTCATTTGCTCCCTGAAGCGGTCACGAACGTTGTGACTGGAATAGAAACTCTTTCGTCACCGGACGGCAATTCAAGAGATTGACCAGTATCGCCCGTCAAACGGCGCAGTGTCAATGAGCAGGTTGGTTTCGGGGCGCATAAAAGCGACGGCCGGCAAGCCGCTGATTTCAAGAGCGGCCAGGAACGACATCCTGAACGGTTTCCCAATTCACCGCGGCGGTTTTGACTGGGTCCTGCCGTGGTCTTTCAGATTCACGATGAACTGCTGAATCTCACTGCGCTCGCGCTCCAGCGCTTCGGCGGATAGCTTCGACTGCCGGTTGTAAATCGCCAGCTCCTCTTCGGCCTTGGCCTGCTCGCCGGTCAGCCGGTACGCGGCTGACAAACGATAGTGCGCCTCTTCCAGCGCCGGGCTCAGCTCGATGGCTTTCCGGTACTCTCGAATCGCATCGGAATACTTCTGTTCCGTCGCATTGACGATCCCCAACTGAAGATAAGCAAGCGCCAACCGGGGATCGAGGGCAATGGCCTTTTCGAGCAGCGCCCGAGCCTTTCGCGACGCCTCCAAATCCTCGGGCCCGCCGCTTCGACTCCAGACGGTAACCGCGTTGTAATAATGGGCGAGAGCGCTTTCGGGATGCAACTGGACAAAACGCGCCATGCGTTGCTGATACTCCGGCGATTCCGCGATCTCTCGCGCCTGCACCTTGCCTAGAAACAGGTAAGGCGCCGGATCGCCCGGATCGAGATCGGTTGCCTTGTAAAACCACATTCCAGCCTTGTCATACGAACCCGCCGTATACCAGGCGGTGGCGAGCCCCAACATCATGCGCACCGACTGCGGAAACAGCCGCACGCCTTTCGAGAAGACCTCGGCCGCAGCTTCGGGCGCCCGATGTGTCAACAGTTCCGTGCCCCAGTCGTACAGATTCGGCTCACTGGGATTCAACTCGGCCGCTCGTTGAAACTCCCGCGCCGCTTCAAGCGGATGGCCGGCGCGCTCATTCCTCTCCGCCAGCGCCCGGTTGGGATCGTCCCCGGCAGGTGTCGCCTTGGCCAGCGATGCGGTTTCCTGCGTCAAAGCTTCGGCCGACCGCAATACCGCATCGGAACCATGACCGCCTCGATACGTGTTGTCCTTCACGCCGGCAACCGTGAACGTCGGCTCGTCGAAAAAGGGCAGGTCCGCGGACGCGCTGGGCTGCAGGATCAGATCGAGAGTCGCGACCTTGCTGGGCGAGAGAGTGACGGGTCCGGCGGCCGACTTGCCGCCCTTGCCTTCCACCCGCACCGAGTATGTGCCCGCGGGAAGCGACATCCGATACATTCCGTTCGAATCGGTCTGAGCGGTGATGACGTCCGGCGCGCCTGTGCGCTCAAGAATCACTTTCGCCGCCGCAACCGCGTGATGCTGCGCATCCAAAACCGAACCGGTGATGACGCCGGAGGCGGACGGGAGCGACTCCTGTGCCCATGCATTCGGCGCCCACAACAAGAACAAAACCGCCGCGCACCATCGAATCATAAGGCTGCCTTTATTGTCTCCCAGGAATACGCGGCTCACGGGCCGGGCGGCCATCGCCTGCTCCCGGTTGTCGGCAAGCCGCGCCGCGCAGGTCTGGACTTATCCTGGTGCTGAGCGGCCACTTAGATTAAGCTACGTGGCGCAAAGGGGCGGCGGTGGATGGAATGTGGAGTGCCTACGTGGTTGATAATTCTTGCCGCCGTGATCATGCTCCCGTTGTTTTGGAAGGCAATGGGATCTTTTCGCCGACCTAGCTTTGTAATCAAGTCACCACGACTCGGGATCTTAAATCTCAAAGGGGCGTCGGCAGCAGCGCGGTCACGTTACATTCGCGTCGCCGATCGGCTTTACCGGTTGATTCAGATCGCCCCTTGCGAATTGCGATCAGCAACGAAGCGGCCTGTATGACGACTATTGTTGGGGTCGATAGACGCAGTAAGGTCTTTTCGATGCGGACAGGCCTCCGCCGCCGGCGTCCGTCCCCACTTCAGTTCTTGACTCCACCGTCAGCCAGTGATCTGATCACAGAGGAGGAAAATTGTGTCCGAAATTGACTTAGAGACGGCACGCCGCGTCGTCGCTGCCGCCGAGGCCAAAGCCAAGGAAATTGGCCAACCGATGAACATCGCCGTGGCCGATGCCGGCGGCAACCTTGTGACTCACATTCGCATGGATGGCGCCTGGATCGGCAGCATCGATATCTCGATCAAGAAGGCCTACACGTCACGAGCCTTCGATATCGCCACCAAGGACCTGGCCACCCATTCTCAATCCGGTAATCAGTTCTTTGGCATCCACGCCTCAAACGACGGCCGCATCATGATCTTTGCCGGCGGAATTCCGCTGACGTCCGGCGGGAAAGTGGTGGGGGCCATCGGCGTCAGCGGCGGATCGGGTGAGCAGGATCATGCTGTCGCTGAAGCCGGCGCGGCCGTAGTCACGTAGACCCTTTGTATCCATGGCCGACCGGCTGAAAGGCAAGATTGCAGTGGTTGTCGGGGTTAGCCGCGGCTGTGGAGGCGCTTCTTCTTTTTGTGAAGCTTCTGGCGTGACTC
The DNA here is from genome assembly GCA_903970405.1 of Acidobacteriaceae bacterium. Lineage (GTDB taxonomy): Bacteria > Acidobacteriota > Terriglobia > Bryobacterales > Bryobacteraceae > CAJCIT01. The sequence continues at coordinate 4,239 of CAJCIT010000006.1, forward strand.
AAGTGCCGCGCATAGCCGGTTGAGCATCCTTCTTCCCGGCTCAGGGTTGCCGGTGATCAGATACGCAAGAACGGCGCCCTGGAAGGACTGAAGCACATCCTCCACAGCGTTCTTGGCGGGCAAATATCGCATGAGCAGTTCGACCCATAGCCGCTGTTGCTCCTGATAGAAAGCTTGAGCCCGAGGAGATCCGTTCCATGCTCGCCGGGTGACGTCCATGACTAGCAGGAGGACTCCTTTGGACTCCGGCGCCGTGGTCCTATCCCAGAGTGCGTTGACTACCTTTTGCAGGGTGATTCGCGGCGGAAAATTCTCGGGAGCGAACTGCGCCCGAAGCCGGTTCTCCAGAAGCAATACCGCCCGTTCTTCAATGGCTTCTCGTCCCCCGAAGTAGTGCACCAGCATACGCTTGCTGATTCCAACATCGCGAGCCAACTCATCCAGGCTCACGTCAAGCGTTCCGGACCGGACAAATGCGGCGAGGCAGCTCGCAGTAAGGCCGTCCAGGTCAGTGGCTGCTCTTTTCGGCACTTGATCTCCGCCGTGTACCATGTGGTACATTTATTATGTACCAAGAGGTACATCTAATCCTTCCGGGAAAGGCTGCTCATGAAAACACAAGACACTATCATCCTATCCGTCCTCGGTCTGGTGATATGGGTTTTCGGTTCGGTATATTACGCGTATCGCGGTCATAATGTTCTTGAGTCAACGAGTCTCCGTTACTGGCTCAGTTTTTTCATTTCGCCTCTTGTCAGTGCGATCATCTGCATCGCTATCCTCAAAGTGCGTCAAATTCCGCCGCCGGCCTGGTCTTCCGGTATGCTTCTGCTCGCCATTCCGGGGATGATTGGCGAGGCCGTGGTTCTCTCGCATCTATCGACATTCATGCCCAGGATTCAAGCCACGTCGGGGGGCCGCTACGGAGCTTTTCTATTTGCCACGTATGCGCTTGTGCTGGGAATCGCGGAAGCGGTGACTCTGCGGGCCAGCCGGTAAGCGTGCGGGGCTCATAGGCAAGCGCTCAGGAGACGGACTGCCGGTCTTCAGAGTAGTGGACATGGATCAGGCGCCACTTTCCAGATTCTCTGCGGTAGATCTGGGTTTCGACGCCACGCGTGGTCACGGCAGATCCCCCTTTCCGCATGGTCGCATGAAAGATCCAGTGGAATTCCGCCCACGCTGCGTTGCCGCTTACGTGAATCGATACGCCGTGCATTTGAAGATCGCGTGCCGAGAACATGCCGCCCATAACGTTTTGAAAGACCTGCCGTTCAATGGCGTCGAAGCCGTGCTCCTCGCCCAGTGGATAGATGAACGAGACCTCGGGCGAGTGAGACCAGATTTGCGAGAGTAAGGTCAGATCAACGGTATCCACCGCTTTCGCATACTGCTCGAGGAGGTTGTGGATTGCCGCGATGTCACGGCCCGGGCCGGTGTCCGTCTGGGCTGCGCAGGCGGGATTGAGGCACAGAATAGCGGCGAGTAGAATGCGAGTGACCATGGCGCGCTCCCAGTCTATCCGAGCGTTTTCGCAATGGGCACCTTAGTCTCGGCCGGGCCGGTTCGCAACCGGCCGCAGGCTGCCAGCCTGCCCTACACGGCTCCCGTATCATCGTGGTGTGGCCGCTCAGCCGCCGTCCCCTTACGATCCCATTGCCGGCATCTATCATGCCAACTGGGACGATTGGTATCTCCCGCAAGCCCGCGTCGCGTTGAACCGGCTGCTCTTCGATCGCCTCCCAGCCGGGGCGCGCATCCTGGATGTTTGCTGCGGCTCAGGGCATGTTACGCGCGAGTTAGTGGCGCGGGGCTACTCGGTTACCGGCATCGACGGTTCCGCCGCTTTGATCGACCAGGCGCGCCGCGATCTGCCGATGGCCGGCTTCATCGCCGCCGACGTCCGCCATGCCGTTTTCGATCGCCACTTCGACGCCGCCCTTTCCACCTTCGATTCCATGAACCACCTCATCGAACTGCCTGACCTGGAGGCCGCGTTCCACTCCGTTCACACGGCTCTGGTCCCGAACGCTCCCTTCCTGTTCGACATGAACACCGCGCTGGCCTATCGCATCGATTCCGAGGATTGGATCCCTAGTGTCAAGCCGGACGGCGTCTGCCTGGTCCGCGGCAAGTTCGACAACGTCACAAAGCGAGTGGAAACAACCGTCATCTGGTTCGTCCCCGCTGCGAACGGCCTTTGGGAACGGCGCGAAAGCGTGGTTCCCGAACGCTGTTATGAAGATGTCGAAATTCGCCAAGCCCTCCACCGGGCCGGCTTTGCGGGCGTTACTTTATACACGGCGCGAGAAGCGGGCGTCACCGGGGAGATCGGCCACGGACGCGTCTTCTATCTGGCTATCGCGTAAAAGGCTACGACGTGTCCCAGGGATTAACGACCGGGACATGCGCCATGTCGAAATCGCTTCGGTCGCGCGTGACGACTGTAAGGCCATGTTGCAGCGCTGTGGCGGCAATGATTAGGTCCGGCTGTGAAAAAGTGTGGCCGCTCTTACGACCATCCTCCATCAGAACACGCCAAGTGTCACCGCACTGACGTAAAGCTCACCCAGGGGGGGGTACCGGAGACAATGGCCACCACCTTCGGTTCTGGCCTTGGCTTCCGAATCTCCGAAAGAATGTTGGTGTCGACCAGCCACCCCGTCAGAAGGTCACGTCACGCGCAGGCACGGATAAACGGAAGCGCGATGGTTCAATATCCAGTTCCCGGTGTGGCGAAGCCTGCAAAGCCGCGATGAGATCGGCGCCCGTCCGCTGATCGCGGGATTTTCCCTGACGCTCGGCAACCATCGGTGACGCTTCCAACGCCTGCATCAGAGCGTCTTCGATGCTCGCGAAGCCGCCTTTTTGCATCCGCTCCAGGATAAGGGCTTCGAGTTCCGGCTTTTGAATCTCAATCGTCATTGCGGTGGCCCTCCCGTTCCAAGATCTTCTCATAGCGCGCGAACATGACAGTGAAGCAATCCGGACCTGCTGCCCCGCTCGCTGGGTCCAGCTCCGCTATGCTAAGATGAATTTGTTGCGGGGCGTATCGTTTATGGGTGGTTTTGCGCCCAGAACTACCGACATTGCAGGCAATTTCGGCAAAGATGCGTTTCCATGCAAATTCCGCAAAGCTCACATCCCACAGGGGTTTAGCGGAAGTCGTAGAAAATAAAACGTGGGGACGTAGCTCAGTTGGTTAGAGCGCCGGCCTGTCACGTCGGAGGTCGCGGGTTCGAGCCCCGTCGTCCCCGCCATTCTTTCAATCGTTTTCCCAGCCTTTGATCGAGATGATTGTCACCTCGTTTTCACCGG
>CAJCIT010000007.1 GCA_903970405.1 Acidobacteriaceae bacterium
AGTCCCCCTTCCGACGATGCGCGCGAGTGGAATATAGCCCGCTCGGAGCGGCGCGGTGCGCCGCTTGCCGGAAACCGGAAGGGTGTAGACCGGCGCCGGTGGCGGTTGCGTCGAGTGCGAGGCGCCGCGCGCAAGAATGGAACGCGGTGGTCTGGGGACAGGCTGCTCTGGCCGCACGGCGCATCGGGAGCGGTAAACAGAACTGGACGTGGCCCGCGCCTAGGCCAGAGTAGCCAGTCCCCCTTCCGTCGATGCGCGCGAGTGGAATTATAGCCCGCTCGGAGCGGCGCGGTGCGCCGCTTGCTGGAAGCCGGAAAGGTGTGGACCCGACCGACTGGGGACAGGCTGCTCTGGCCACACGGCGCGTCAGGAGCGGTAAACAAGACTGGACGTGGCCCGCGCCTGGGCCAGAGTAGCCAGTCCCTTGTGTTTTCCGCGGTAACCGTCGCCGGGGAAGAATTGCTCGATCAAATCCGGCTGCCGCCGATCCGTCGTCTGGATGTTTTCAAGGCTTTCTTTGCGTTCTTCAATCAGGTGCTAGCTACGCCGGACGGAACCCGTCCGTGGCGGTCTGGTGGAACGGCCCGAGCAGTGGACCAACCCGCCGCAATGGCTGAACTCACCGCTTGTGCGAGAAACCTCTTCGAGTCGTCTTTCTCATCGCCGCTTTCCCTACGGGAGGCCGGGGCGGAGTCGCCTTGCTAGCGCCGCGGCACACCTTGGCGTCCGCACCCTATCTCGGTGGCTCGACTGGCCGTTCCACCCCGAAGCCCGGCGGCGTTTCGAGATGGACTTCGCTGCTGGCCGAGCCCGAGGAACTGGTTGTCATACGAGCAGGATGTGGCGGTGACATTGGCAGCAAGCGCAGCTGCAGATCTGTTGACATTCGGTGATTATTCGCTCGCTTATCCAAACGCCCTTATTCAGTTCCATGGCGTGCGGATGGCTAATCCAACTGTCACAGTCGAGGTGGCTGACGTTCTGAGCGAACGACTACAGGGCGGGAGCGAAAAATCCGCGATGGCAATCCTTAATCAAGCGAATGATAGGTTCGTTTTCAGGTATGTAACTTTGCTCACCCAGTTTCCAGCCCACAAAGACGAGGCCGGTGACCCGAACTTGTCTGATCTTGATTGCTTTATCGGATTGGTGGAGCGAATGCTGTCTCCGAGTGCAGTTCGCTCGATCAAGACCGCAGTGGACCGGCACCAGCGATACAAGAGGGTAGCTGAAGCTTTTAAGCTCGCGTGCGAAGCTCAGGATTACAAGGACGCAAGTCGCGCGCGAACGCACCGTAGCAACCCATCGCGGTGGGCCACGTCCCCCCCCGATTCACCTGGCGAGATATATTTGACAGGATGTGAGGTGACATGCGCCACCGAACAGTCCTCGTTGCCGCCAGAATCCTACTCGCCGTTGCCTCGGCTTCTCCACTGGCCGTCGCGCAAAAGGCCTATGACCCGGGCGTCACGGACACGGAGATCAAAGTGGGCAACTTCATGCCTTACACCGGCAGGTTCTCAGAGTATGGAGCAACGGGGCGCGCCGAGGCTGCCTACTTCCGCATGGTGAACGATCAGGGCGGCGTCAACGGGCGGAAGATCGATTTCATCAGCGTGGATTCTGGCTCTGAGCCCGCCAAGGCGCTCGACTTGGCGCAGCAGCTTGTCGAACAAGATGGCGTGCTGCTGACTGTGGGCATCTGGGGCACCCCAGCGAACATGGCTATTCGCGCTTACCTGAACGAAAAGAAGGTGCCGCAGCTCTTCGTGGCGGCCACCGATTCAGCCTTTGACGATCCGGGGCGCTTCCCGTGGACGATGGGATTTCAGCCCACCCGGCGCACCGAAGGACTGGTCTATGCCCAATACATCCTGCGCACGAAACCGGCCGCGAAGATCGGCATTCTCTCGGCACGCGGCGACGCGGAGCAATGGGTGGAGGGCATCCGGCAAGGGCTCGGCGACAAAGCGGCGAGCATGATCGCCAAGGAGGCTACGTTCTCGTATTCAGATGCTGCGTCGCTCGCGGCGGGAATCGTGGAACTAAAGAACTCCGGCGCGGACGTCTTCCTGAATCTGGCGGTGGGCGGCTTTGCCACCCGCGCCATTCGACAGGCGTACGACATGAACTGGCATCCGCTTCAGTTCATCCCGAACGCGTCGCTCTCCGTCGCGGCGTTTCTAGAGCCCGCCGGCCTCGAAAAGGCCGCCGGCGTCATCACCAATGCCCGGTCTAAGGGCTGGCTGAAGCCCCAGTCCCGTAGCGATCCTGACGTGCGTGCGTTTCTGGATTGGATGAAGAAGTACAATCCGGACGCGAGCCTCCGAGATGCCAACTACGTGTATGGATATGAAGTGGCGCAGACGATGGTAGAGGTGCTGAAGAAATGCGGCGACAACCTGACGCGCGCCAATGCGATGAAGCAAGCAGCGAGCCTCGATCTACAACTGGGAATGCTCAGTCCCGGCATCAGGATCACCACCAGCCCCACGGATTACCAGCCGATCAAAGATTTATTTCTGATCCAATTTAACGGGCACGAATGGGTTCCCCTCGGCCCAACGACGCGCCGCTGAGCGCGGGAACCGCGTTTGCTGGGGAGCGATGCCGCTTCAGAAGCTGGAGCCCCTGTAACCCAACTTTATTAGACTCGACCTTCGATACCCACAATCAGTAGTGATCGGTATAGAGAATCTGGTGGCGACGCGATAGATTATCGGCAATAATCTATAAATTCGCCTCGTCGCGGTGCTTCGTAGTCGATTCGCAACTTCTGTGGGAGGAGTTCATGAACATGCAAAGGCCGTTCGCGTGGAAAGGCCGGTTGTCGGCTGCTTGTCTGACAATCTTATTTACATCCGTTCCTTTGATCGCGCAACAGACGCTGGGCGCCATCACCGGCACTGTGAAGGACACGTCAGGCGCCGTTGTTCCTGACGTCAAGGTTACGGCGCGTAACATCGCCACCAATCTGGAGGTTACCGAACAGACGCAATCGAGCGGTTCGTATTCCGTCCCGAACCTGCCGATCGGCGTTTATTCGTTGATCTTTTCGAAGGCGGGATTTGAGACGGAGCGTCATACCGAAGTGCTGGTAAACTCCGACCGCACCACCACTGTGGATTCCATCTTGCAGGTGGGCGCGGTGAGCAGTACCGTGGAGGTGACCGCCACGCCGCTGATGAACCAGGTGGACACCACCAATGGCTACACGGTGGATCAATTGACCATTCAGCAAACGCCGCTCGGGACGGGCAGTTTCACGCAGTTGGCCATTTTGAGTCCGGGCGTTCATGCCGATTTCCTGGGCGGCTCCGGCAGCAACGCGGGTCTTGGCAATCAGGCCATCTTCTCTAATGGCCAGCGCGATACCAGTAACAGTTTTTCTTTAAACGGCATTAACACCAACAATCTGTTTAACGGCAATTCAACGAGTCAGGTGGGTGAGAACCGCTTCGTGCTGAACACGGGCCAGAACTTCGGCGCCGGCGGGACCATCCAGACCAGCACGTCCGTATATGGCGCCATCGGTCAGGCGCTGCCCACGCCGCCGGTGGAAGCGATTCAGGAGATCAGCGTCAATTCATCGATGTACGACGCCACGCAGGGCGCCAACAGCGGCGCGCATATCGGAGTGATCACCAAGTCGGGAGGCAATCAGATCCATGGCGTGCTCTATGAGGACTTTCAGAACAGCTTCATGAACGCGGCGCCCTTCTTTTACAACGCCGACCCCAGCATCACGACGAAGGTACCGTATCTAAACCGAAACCAGTTTGGCGCGAACATCGGCGGCCCAATCAAGAAGGACAAGCTATTCTATTTTCTCTCGTATCAGGGCGTGCGCATCGCCGACGCCGCCGATTCGCAGAAGGACGTGACCGTCCCGCTGGGTCTCACGGACGATCGGAGCACGCAGGGCATTATTAACGCCGTTAAGAGCAGCTTTGGAAAGACGATCGCGGCCACCCAGATCAGCCCGGTGGCCACGGCTCTGTTAAACGCCAAGCTCTCGAATGGAGAATATCTCATCCCCAGCGCACAGATCACGAACCCGGCGCAGGCGGCTTATTTGGGTTACGACGCCGTTGTGCAGGGCCCGAACGCGCTCTCAAACGTCGATCAAGGGATCGGCAATATCGATTGGGTTGCAAGCGATAAGGATCGCCTCACGGCGAAGTACTACATCCAGGAGAACCCGACAAAGAATCCATTTGGCGCGAAGGGAACTTCGTTGGGATTTCCGCAGACGCTTGACGCGCAGGGCCAGGTCTTCTCGCTCGATAACTCAGTGATTCTGACGCCGCAACTCACCTGGGAACAGCGCGCGGGTTTCACGCGGATGGAGGCTTACTCACATACCGGTCAAGCTTTCCAGCCTTCCGATTTCGGCATGAATCTGCTGGGCTCGACCAGCTTTCCGCAGATTGAGATCTCCGAGGCCGACGCCACCATCGACAGTGGCTTGCAATTCGGCAACAGCGTCAGCTTTTCGAACGCGGGCATGTACCAAAACCAATGGGAATACGGCAGTACCCTGAACTGGGTGAAGGGAAAGCACACCATTTCGGTAGGCGCGCAGTGGGATCACACTCAGCTCAACATCATCAACAACAACACCGACACCGACACCATCGACTTCAAGACCTTCGTGAGCTTTGTGGAGGGCGCCGTCCGGACCGGCACCTATTCGTCGGCGTTTGCGGGAAGCGCTAACCGATACTACCGATCCGATACCGTGGGTGCTTTCGTGAACGACAACTACAAACTTCGGAGTAACCTCACGGTGACTTTGGGATTGCGATGGGATTACGATGGGCCGCTGTCTGAGAAGTATGGCCGGTTAACTGGCTTCAATCCCAGCTTGTACTCCTACAACGCATCGACGGACACGATTGTAAACTCCGGTCTGGAGTTCGCCGGAAACAACAAGGACTTCGCGACGCCTGGAGTCAGCGACTCGCTGATGAAGCAACGCCAATGGATGTTGGAGCCGCGGATTGGAATTGCCTATTCGCCGGTTCGCAAGGTGACCGTTCGCGCCGGCTTCGGCATGTACGCGGACCGCGGCGAGTTTTTCTCGTATCTCTCGCCCAGCGCCGGCGGCGGCTTCAACGGGCCCTTTGGAGTGACGCTGGCGCCCCCATTTGTCACGCCGATTTTTGCCCAAAAGGGCGCCACTTTTGCGACTCCGTTTGGAACCACGGCGCCGGTGGCGCCTCCCGCCAGTCCAGCGGCGTTTCAAGCGTTGCTGCCGAACCTGAGTCAGACTGAGAGCGGCGACCTCCCGGCGGGTAATCTCTTCGGACCCTTTCTCTACGGCGGCTACGACATTAACAACAAGCTACCTTACTCGGAAAACTGGACGTTTGACATTCAATACCAGCCGGCCAATAACTGGCTATTCAGTCTCGGCTATGTGGGAAACCACGGGCTCCACGAAGTCCTGCCGATTCCCTTCAACCAACCGAACATCGCCACGCCCCAGAACCCGGTCAATGGCCAGATTTACTCCTACGGCGGCGTGCTGTACAACTCGCCGGACAATGAGCCCATCTCAACCAGCGAGTACTCGGGGAACGCGCCGGTTCGCGTGCCTTACATCGGTTATGACATGAATTCGGTATCTTATAAGGCCGAAGGCATTTCGAATTACAACGCGCTGCAAGCCCAGGTGCGCAAGCGGCTCTCATTCGGCTTGCAACTGACGGGCTCCTACACCTGGTCGCACGCGCTCGATGAGCAGAGCGGGCTGGGTCTCTTCTTCACGGGCAACAATCCTCTGGACCCGAAGTCGAATTACGCCTCGGCCGACTTCGATCAAACGCACGTGTTTCTGGTCAACTACAGTTACACATTGCCGAAATTCACTAACGACAAAGCCCTCGGGACGCTTTTGAATTACTGGACTCTCGGCGGCCAGACCGTGGCCGAGAGCGGCCAGCCCTATAGCGTGTACGATTACTCGGGTTCCGTGGCGAGTTTGTACTTCGGCACCGACGATGAAATCGGCAATCCGATTGTGCCTCTGAAGCCAGGCGTCACCGTTGGTCAAGCCAAGTTGCAGGGGACAACCGGAGTGAACGCGGGCAAGCCGGTATTGAACGCTAATGACTTTGCGCCGCAGTTCCTCGCGCCCGGAGAGTCGGGTGTTCCGCCCTGCGATGCCTCGGGCTGCGACAACTATGAATCGTTGTACGGCAATTCCGGACGCAACCTATTCCGCGGCCCCTTCCAGGTCCGGTTCGATATGAGCCTGGCTAAGGAGTTCGCGCTGACTGAGCGATTCCGGCTCCGTTTCAACCTTGACGTGTTCAACATGTTCAATCACCCGGATTTCGACGCGCCCAACAACGACGTGGTGTTCTTCGCGGACTATTCCGCTCCGCCGGTGTATCCGCCATTGGGCAGCCTCGGCGTGATTCAACACACGATCGGCAGTTCGCGCTTCCTGCAGCTGGCGCTTCACTTGAGGTTCTAATTCCATGTAGGGCAGGCTGGCTGCCTGCGGCCGATTGGCAATCGGCCTTCCCGGTGCAGCGTCGAGCGGGTTGGGCAACTTGCCGCAGGTTGCCCAAGCTGCTTCATCTTACTGTCTCGAAAAGGGTGGGTTCAGCAACAAGCCCCGGAGCCAATAAGACCGGCCCTTCGGACGTTGCAAATCTCAGGGGCAAGTCCGCCCTTCGCTTCGCCTTTCCGTCCGGGCTATTGACTCAATCCTTGACCGTCAGAGAAAGCGGCCTAACCGCTCTCGGCTTTTCGCTTGGCGTTCGAAGCAATGGATCGAAGCCCTGTTTGCCAGGTTTCAGGGGCATCCGCGAAGGGTAACTCTCGACAAAATGATAAGCGGGGCGAAGAAAGGGGGACATTGGCAGGGCGGCAGATCAGGACAGCAACCCCAAGCACCTCAACATCCGCGAAGTTGAAAAGCCGGTCGAGGCGACGAAGGGCAGCAGGAACGAGGCACGCGACCGTTGCCTTGTGCTCCTGATGTTCCGCCATGATTTGCGCGTGTTGAGGCCTGCCGGGATGAAGCTGGACCAAGTGGCCGCCGAAAGCCGCGTCCTGGACGTGGTTGCCCAGGCTGCCCACAATACCGCCGCAGTGAACCACACCGTGCTACTTTGGGGTCGAGTTTATGAAGTATCCCCTCGGCGCTAAAGTTGCGGCGCTTGTGAGCCTTCGGTTCTTGCGGGCTCTGGGGGTGTGTGCGGCCGGATTCTTGCTCATTGGCTGCTTCTATGAGCTTTTCACGGTCTACGGGCAGGTTCCCAGTCACTTTTCCGGACAAGGCGGCTTTGGCGTGGGTGTATTGCCAGACCAGGAAAACCTGCCGAACGACGCCAGCCGCGTGGGGCTCCGAACCACTCGCGCGGAGCAGATGCCGCGCCTGTGGCGCGTGTATCCAGGTTGGGAATATGGACCCGAAGACGTGGCCATTCCTCCCGACGCCAATGTGAAGGCCGAGTGGGTGTATGCGCGATATATGTACCGCGCAGTCCCTGGGGGCCGCTTTGGCGCTCGCGGACCCAATTGGACCATCGATTATCCACGTTCCGATAGGCATCTGTCGGCCGCAATTCTGCGCCTTACGCGGATCAGGGCGCGCACGGTGGAACAGCCCGTGGCCGCCGAAGACGGCGACGACATCTACAACTATCCTTGGCTCTATGCGGTGGAAGTGGGGCACTGGGACCTGACGGACCTGCAGGCGGCGAAGCTACGCGACTATTTGCTGCGCGGCGGTTTCTTCATGTGCGACGATTTCCACGGCACCTGGGAGTGGGCGACTTTCGTACGAAGTATGAAAAAGGTGTTCCCTGAGCGGCCCATTGTCGATTTAGGAAATAACGAACCCATCTTTCATACCGTCTATGACCTTAGTGAGCGTTACCAGGTGGCCGGCGCCCAATATCTGCAAACGGGCCGGCTGTACGAATACGATGGCTACGACGCCCAATGGCGAGGGATCTATGACGACCATGGCCGGCTCATGGTGGCCATCTGCCACAACATGGATCTGGGCGATTCGTGGGAACACGCCGACGAGCCGGAGTACCCGGAGCGCTTCTCCGCCCTGGGATTTCGCATCGGCGTTAACTATGTGGTGTACGCCATGACGCACTGAAGCCATCGGTTGACACTGACGCCGACCTGACAATGACGCGCTCCTGAAAGCAGGCCCAACGGCCCACATGTTTGAGTTTCTTTTCAAATACCCGCCCGAAGTCTTTTCTAAGGGCAAGCTCGTGCTTTTGGGCTCATGGCCGGTCTGGGCGCTGGTGCTCCTGATTCTGCTGGCGGCGGCGGGGCTGGGGTGGTTGGCGTGGAAACGAAAAAACGAAGCCTTCCAAGGGGCGCGGACCGGGGCAATCTGGCTGCTGCAGACGGCGCTGGTGGCGCTGGTGCTGCTGATGCTCTGGGAGCCGGCGTTAAGCATTGCCGCGCTAAAGCCCCAGCAGAATATTGTGGCAGTGGTGGTGGACGATTCCCGGAGCATGGCCATCGCCGATGGCGGCCCGCCGCGAATTGAGCAAGCCAAGCGGTTGTTACAAGGCGGCCTCCTGGACAAGCTGAACAAGCAGTATCAGGTGCGGCTCTATCGGCTGGATTCTGGCCTGACGAGAATTGACTCGCTCGAAGGACTGACAGCTACCGGATCGGCGACGCGCATCGGCGGCGGCTTGAAACAACTGGCCGCGGAGGCGGGAACGCTGCCGCTGGGCGCGGTGGTGCTGCTCTCGGATGGCGGGGACAACGCGGGTGGCATCGATCGCGACACCATGACCGCGTTGCGTGCGCGGCGCTTGCCGGTGACGACAGTCGGCTTCGGTCAGGAACAGTTGACGAAGGACGTGGAGGTGGAGCGGTTTGAGGTGCCGGGAAAGGCGCTGGCGCATTCGCGTGTAGAGGCCCAGATCTCACTTCGCCAACGCGGCTTCGATAACGCCAAAGCCACGCTGACGGTGCTGGCCGGGGGAACCGTCGAGAACTCTCGACAGATCGTGCTGAGCCCTTCGGGTCAGCAGTTTGAATCGATCGAGTTCGACGCGGGCGCGTCCGGCGTGAAGAACCTGGAAGTGAAGGTGGACCCGCTGGCCGGGGAAGAAAGTAGCCAGAACAACCGCCTGACGCGGGCGATGCTAGTGGATGACGCCAAGCGGCGCATCCTTTATATGGAAGGCGAGCCGCGCTGGGATTACAAGTTCCTGCGGCGAGCGGTGGAGGATGATCCCGTATTGCAGGTGGCCTCCCTGCTGAGGACCACTCAGAACAAGATTTACCGCCAGGGCGTGGCGAGTCCCGATGACTTGGCGCAAGGCTTCCCGAACAAGCCCGAGGAATTGTTCTCTTACCAGGGGCTGATTCTGGGAAGTGTGGAGACTGGATTCTTTACGTCGACGCAGCAGGAGTTAATCAAAGAGTTTGTGGACCGGCGCGGCGGCGGAATTCTGTTCCTGGGTGGCCCGTCGTCCTTTAGTGAAGGCGGGTACGGCGCGCCCCCGTTTGCCGAACTGCTGCCGGTGACGCTGCCCGCCCACAAGAACACGTTTCAACGCGACATGGTTGAAGCGGAGTTGACGGATGCCGGCAAACTGAGCCTGGTGTGCCGGATGGATGACGACGCCCAGAAGAGCGCTGAGCATTGGAAGATTCTGCCACTGCTGGCGAATTATCAGGACATCGGCGTATCGAAGCCGGGCGCTACCGTTCTTGCTGACATGAACGCCGCCAACAGGAAGCTGCCGTTGCTGGTCATTCAGAATTACGGGCGCGGACGGACCGCGGCCTTCGCCACGGGCGGCAGTTGGCGGTGGAAAATGCAGCAGCCTAAGGAAGACGTGAGCCACCAGATCTTCTGGCGGCAACTGTTGCGCTGGGTGGTGGGCGCAACGCCCTCCCATGTGACGGCCACCACTTCCAGCACAGCGCTGACCGATGACGGGCAAGTGCAGTTGCGCGCCGAAGTGCGGGGCCTGACCTATCTGCCGGTTTCGGACGCGCAGGTGGAAGCGCGGATTGTGCTGCCGGATGGCTCGGCGAACGCCGTCGCGCTGAGGCCCGATCCGGTGGCGGAAGGGATGTACGCCGCCGATTGGAATGCGCCGGAGGCTGGTTCCTACGTGGTGGAGGTGACGGCTCAACAGGGCAAAGACGATCTGGGCCGCGACACTACGGCGTTCCGGCGTGAAAACGGAACAGCGGAGAACTTTCACCGCGAACAGAATCGCGAGCTGCTACAACGCCTGTCTGAGGAAACGGGCGGCCAGTATTACCGCCCGAAAGACGCCGGAAAGCTGACGGATTCGATTTCGTTTTCCGAAGCAGGCATATCGACGCACGAAACGCGTGACCTCTGGGATATGCCGTTCCTGTTTCTGTTGGCGCTGGCATTGCGCGGGGGAGAGTGGTTGTTGCGGCGCCGCTGGGGCGTCATATGAGGCGCGGCGTGGCACGGTCCGTCAGTCGCATCGCGTGGCTATTAGTGGCAATATTGGCGGTGTTACCCGCCCGCGCGGCCACTTACTATCTCACGATTTCTGGACAGGGCGGATTGCCGGAGTACGACACGCTGTTTGCAAAGTACGCCAAGGATCTTGACACGGCGCTGAAGGCCGGCGGCGGCGATCCGCACACGGAGGTTCTAAGCGGACCGAAAGCCACGCGGCCGGAAATCGAGGCTGCCTTCAGCAGGCTGGCCGGCCAGATTCACGACGGCGACTTCTTCGCGCTGCTGTTAATAGGCCACGGCACCTTCGACGGCACAGACTATAAGTTCAATATTCCGGGGCCGGACGTTTCGGGCGCGGACATTGCGAAACTGCTGGATCGCATTCCAACCCGGCAGCAGGCAGTGGTGGCGATGACGAGTTGCAGCGGCGGCGCGATTCCGGCGTTGACTCGAAAAGGGCGCGTGGTGATTACGGCCACTAAGTCAGGGACCGAAAGAAACGTGGTGGTGTTTACACGTTACTGGATCGACGCTCTACAGGACCCTGCGGCGGATACCGATAAGAGTGCAAGCCTCTCGCTGCTCGAGGCGTTCAAATACGCTGACCGGAAGACGGTGGAGTATTACGAGGCACAGAAGCTGCTGGCCACGGAGCACGCGCTGTTGGTTGATAACGGGGCAAACGCGGGCGTGCGAAATCCCGGGCCGGCGAACGGGCAGGGGTTGTTGGCGGCTATTTTTCCGCTGCTGAAGTCGCCGGGCGAGTCGGCAAAGGCGGTATCGCCGGAAAAGCAAAAACTGGTGGCGAAGAAGGAAGATCTGGAGGCGCGCATCGACAAGCTGAAGTATGAGAAGGCGGCGATGGATGAGGGCGATTACAAACGGCAAATGTCGGCGCTGCTACTGGAGCTGGCGCGTACGCAAGCGGAGATTGACCAATGAAGCGCAGCGTTACGTTCTTTGTTTCTCTGGGTTGGGCGCTCATCGCGTCGGCGTCGCCCGCGGCGCTTGAAAATTGCCGGGGTTTGGCGCACCATGGCAAACGAGCCGAAGCGCGGGCCTGTTTTGCCGCCCTGGAACGGAGCGACGATCCGTTCCTGCGCGCCGAAGGCGCATGGGGCCTCCAGAAATTCGACGCGGCGAATGAGCAATTCAAGCTGGCCTACAACGTCGACCGCAATCAGGCCGAAGTTCGGACCGAGTGGGGTCTGTTATTTCTTGAGCGGTTCAATTCAGCCGACGCGGAGGGACTGTTCAAAGAAGCGCTGCAAGTGGATCCGAAGTACACGCTTGCGTACGTCGGATTGGCCCGGACTGCCGCCGGAAATTACGACGAAAGAGCGGTGGCGCTGGCAAACACGGCGGAAGCGATGGATTCGAAGCGGCCTGAGCCGCATGAGTTGCTGGCGTTCCTGGCGCTCGAAGACAACGATGAAAAGAAGGCCACCATTGAAGCGAACGCGGCGCTTGCGGTGTCGAATGAGTCTCTGGATGCAATGGCTGTGCTGGCGTCCATCGATTGGCTGCATGGCCGCGCAGATAGTCGGTGGCCAGAACGCATTCAACGGGTGAATCCGATCTACGGAGAAGCCTATTCGATGGGCGCGCACTTCATGGAGATCAACCGGCGCTATGAGGAGGCGGTGAAACTCTATCGCCTGGCTATTGCCCTTGACCCCGATCTTTGGCAAGCGCACTCAGAACTGGGCATGAATCTGCTGCGGCTGGGCGATTACACCGAAGGCAAGCAGCACCTTGAGCTGGCGTACGAGAATCACTACCGGAACGCGGTGACCGCAAACGCCATGAAGTTTCTGGATCAGCTTCCAAAATATAAGACATACCCCGGACCGCACAGCGTCCTGTTTTTGCAGCAGAAGGAAGCAGCACTGCTGAAGCCTTATATTCAGCCGGAACTGGAGCGGGCGATTGCCGCGTACGAAGTGAAGTACAAGTTCAAGTTGCCGGGGCCGGTGCGCCTGGAAGTCTATCCCGATCACGACGATTTTATTGTGAGGACCCTCGGTTTGCCGGGGCAAGGCGGCCTGCTGGGCGTTACGTTTGGGCTGGTGGTGGCGATGGATAGCCCGTCCGCCCGCGAGCCTGGAGCGTTCAATTGGGCTAGCACCATGTGGCACGAACTGAGCCACGTGTATGTGGTGACGATGACGAATCACCTGGTCCCCCGCTGGTTTACGGAAGGCGTGTCGGTGCATGAGGAAACAGCGGCGGGATCGCCGGAGTGGGGCGACCGGCTGACGCCGGACATTGTGCAGGCGATTCAGCAGAAGAAACTGCTGCCGGTGCTCGATTTGGACCGCGGCTTTGTGCGGCCCGTGTTTCCGGAACAGGTGATCGTCTCTTACTATGAGGCGGGACAGATCTGCGATTACATCGCGGATAAGTATGGAAACGATGCCATTCTGGGCATGATTCATTCTTATGCCGCGAGCAAGACAACGGCCGAGGCGATTCGCGAGAATCTGCATCTGGAGCCGCTCGCGTTCGACAAGGAATTTTTCGCGTGGCTTGACACGAAGACAGAGCCGACCGTGAAGAACTTCGAAGCCTGGCAAAAAGGCATGAAGGAGCTTCACGAAAAGAAGACGGGCGATCCGGAGCACGCCATCGCGCTGGCGGAGGAGATGAAGAAGCTATATCCCGATTATGTGGAGCCGGGCAGCACATATGAAGTGTTGGCGGAGCTGCAGGAAGCACAAGGGAATAAAGCGGGCGCGCAGGCGCAACTGGAACAGTATCTGACGCGCGGCGGCCACGCCCTGAAACCGCTCAAGAAACTGGCGGAACTTCAACAGCAGATGGGCGACACGAAAGCCGCCGCGGCCACTTATGCCAAGATTGAGTTCATTTACCTGGAGGACCGCGACGTCCTCCGCAATTTGGGAACGCTGGAGTTGGATGCGGGTAATTCGGCGGGCGCCGTGCGGGAGTTTGAGGCCGTCTTAGCCTTGAATCCAGGCGACCAGGCGGAGAGTCATTACAACTTGGCGCGCGCGCTGGCAAAATCCGGCCAGAAGGACCAGGCGCGCGATGAAGTGATGTCGGCGTTGGAAGCGGCGCCGAATTACAAGCAGGCGCAGCGGCTCCTGCTCGACTTGTCGAGATAGCCAGGGACAGTAGAGTATGTCAACCACCACCAATGCACCCATCGATTCAATGGAACTGAGAGGACGCGTTCAGCGGTTTCAGGACGCACAAGCCGCCATCGTCCGCGAGGTGCGGAAGGTGATTGTGGGCCAGAATGAGGTCATTGAACATGTCCTCATTTCGCTGTTCGTGGGTGGCCACTGTCTAATCACGGGCTTGCCCGGCACGGCGAAGACGCTGCTGGTGCGGACGCTGGCGCAGGCGTTAGGTCTTGACTTCAAGCGCATTCAGTTCACGCCTGACCTGATGCCTTCTGACATCACGGGCACCGACATCATCGAAGAAGACCCCACTACCGGCCACCGGCGTTGGACGTTTGTGCCCGGGCCGATCTTCTCGAACGTCCTGCTGGCGGATGAAATCAACCGCACGCCGCCGAAGACACAATCGGCGTTGCTGGAGGCGATGCAGGAGTATTCATGCACCGTGCGCGGCACGCAGTACCGGATCAAGCCGCCGTTCTTTGTGCTGGCGACTCAGAACCCGATTGAACTCGAAGGCACCTATCCGCTTCCCGAAGCGCAGCTAGACCGCTTCTTGTTTAATACGATCCTGGATTATCTGGCGGCTGCGGATGAAGTCAAGGTGGTGGACCTGACCACCACCAACGTGACGCCGAAGCCGGAAGTGGTTACCACAGCGGATGAGATTTTGGACTTTCAGCAACTGGTGCGCATGACGCCCATTGCCGAGCCCGTGGCGCGGTACGCGGTGGATTTCGTGAGGGCCACGCGGCCGGGCGCGAGTGGCGAAGGGCCCGACTTCGTGAAGAAGTATGTGAACTTCGGCGGCAGCGTGCGCGCCGCGCAGTACCTGGTGCTGGCGGGAAAAACGCGCGCTCTGATGCACGGCCGGTATCACGTCACCTTCGAAGATATTCGCGCGCTGGCCACGCCTATTTTGCGTCACCGCATTCTGCTGAACTTCCATGCGGAATCGGATGGCTTGAACACGGATGAAGTTCTGCGGCGGCTGCTTGAGTGGAAGACCGCCCCAAAGGGATAAACGATGGGTCTTGGGATCTTAACTCATGCCATCTCCCGCATTCTCGAATCGATTTCTGGACCCGAAGGTCCTGGCCTCGCTCTCGCGGCTGGACCTGGTGGCGAAGACCGTGGTGGATGGCTTCGTCGCCGGCCTGCACCGCTCGCCCGATTTCGGCTTCAGCCAGGAGTTCGCGGAGTATCGGGCGTATGTGCCTGGCGATGACCTGCGGCATGTGGATTGGAACGTGTATGCGCGCACTGAGCGGGCCTATCTGAAGCGCTATCGGGGCGAAACAAATACAGAGGTAACGGTGCTGCTGGATGCCAGCGCCAGCATGGATTTCGGAAAGAAGACAGTGACGAAGTTTGTCTATGCGAAGTTTCTGGCGGCATCGCTTGTGTATCTCGCGCACCTGCAGCGCGACTCGGCCGGCTTGATTGTTTTTCATGACGAAGTGGAGATGTTTTCACCCCCGTCCGCACGTCAGGGACAGATGGGACGATTGCTGCACGGCATCGATACAGCGGTGATTGGCAAGCGGACTGACTTCGCCAAGCCCTTCTTCGCCTTGCAGCGATTCCTCAAGCGGCGCGGCATCACCGTGGTGATCTCAGATTTCTTTGAGAAGCCGGAGACCATCGTGAAAACGGTTGAGCCGTTGCGCTTTTTTGGCAGCGAGCTGGTGCTTTTCCATATCTTGGACGCGGAGGAACTGGAGCCCGATGTGCGAGGGCCGGTGATGCTGGTGGATCTGGAAACGGAAGAGGCGCTGGAGGTGAGTCCGGATTTCGCGCGGACTGAGTATCCGCCGCGCATTACCGCGCACATTGAGGAGTTGAAATCGAAAGCGAAGGCGGCGGGCATCGATTACCATTTATTACGGACGGATCGCTCACTCGATGAAGGGCTGCGGGAGTACCTCTCCGTGCGCCAGAGGAGAAAGTAGTGGGCTTTCTTTCACCCTGGTTTCTGGCTGGCCTCGCGGCCGTGGGCCTGCCCGTCTATCTTCATCTGCTGCGGCAGTATAAGAGCCCGCCGAAGCCGTTCAGCTCGCTGATGTTCTTTGAGCGGCGCATTCAGAGTTCGGTGAAGCACCGGCGCTTGAAGTATTTCGCTCTGTTGGCCGCCCGGATCGCGTTGTTCACCCTGCTGGCGCTTGCTTTCGCCCAGCCCTTCATCCGCCGCGCCACGCCGGTGGGATCGGGAAAGAAGTTGCTGGTCATCGCGGTGGACCGGTCATTCAGCATGCGCTTCAAAGGCCGGTTGGAAGAGGCCAAGGCGAAGGCCCGGCAATGGCTGGCGGCCGCTCCCGGCGGGCAGGCGGTGACGGTTCTGGCTGTGGATTCGCACTCCGAGACGGTGGCGCAGCCATCCGCGGACCCGGCTGCGGCGAAGGCGGCAATTGACGCGATTGAAGCGACGGACAAGGCCAGCTCCTTCGGCGAGTTCGCTCGCGCGCTGAAAATCCTCGGTTCCAATACCGGCAGTTCCCTGGATGTCCGGTTTGTCAGCGATATGCAGCAGACGTCCATGCCGCCGGCCTTCACGGATTTGGATCCCGGCCCAAACGTGGCGCTGTTGCTTGAATGCGTCGGCAGCGCGAAGTCGCCGAATTGGGCGGTCGAGGCCGTCAGCGCGCCCGCTCACGTTTTCGATCCCAAGCATGTGCGCGTGGTAGCCACCGTCAGCGGTTGGCAAACGGCGGATGCAGCGAAGAAGGTCTCGCTGGTGCTGGACGGCAAAACCCTTCAGACGAAAGAAGTCCGCGTACCCGCGGGGAAGCGGGCGCAGACAGAGTTTACGGGGTTCGATGTGCCGTATGGGAGTCATCGCGGGGCCGTCAGAATCGAACCGGCCGACGATCTGCCGGAGGACGACGCGTACCTGTTCGCAATGGATCGAAGCGATCCGAAGCCTGCGTTGTTTCTTTCAAGCGGCCGCAGCCGCGATGCCTTTTACTATCGCAACGCGCTGGAGGCGGCCACCGGCACCGGCCTCACGCTTCAGCCGGCCAGTTGGGGGCAAGCGGAGAGTGAGGATTTCGGACGGTTCGCCTACGTGGCGTTTGCCGACGATTCCGGCTTGAGCGCGGATGCCGAACGGCGCCTGACTGAGTATGCGCGGAAAGGCGGCTCGGTCTTTGTGCTCCTGGGCGCCGGAACCACCCTACGGGGAAAGACGCCGATTCTGGGAGACCGGGCCACGCAAACGCGCGGCGATGAGGCTCTGACCGGAGGCCGCATCGACACTTTGCATCCGGCGATGGCAGGCGTGGGATCGCTCGATGCAATTCGGTTCAACCGGCCGTTTCATTTGACGCCCCGGTCCGGTGCGCGAGTGCTGGCGAGGTACTCGGACGGTTCGCCATTGTTAGTGGAACAGCCGCTGGGGGAGGGACGTGTGCTGACCTTTGCGTCGGCCTTCGATAATTTGGCGAATGATTTTCCGCTCCATCCGTCCTTTGTGCCGTTCGTCGCGCAAATCGCCCGGTATTTGGCGCATTCGGACGATTCGGGCTCAAGCATCACGGCCGAGTTGCCGGTGGAGTTACGGCGCGCCAAGGAGACCGGCGCGGCGGCAGACGTAGTGGGCCCGGATGGTAAACGCCTCCTGTCTTTGAAGGAAGCCTCCACCGCGCCGAGCTTCGTTCCGGAGCGCGACGGATTCTACGAAGTGCGGCGGGCGAGCGGTGAGCGGACACTGGTGGCGGTGAATGCCGACCGGCGCGAATCCGATTTATCGCCCGTTTCGCAGGAAACCCTGTCATTATGGCGGAATATGGGTAGCGAGAGCGGCCCCGCTGCCGCCGGCGCTCCCAAGCAGGAGACTCGGCCCTGGAGTTTGTGGCGCTACATCCTCCTGTTCGCCCTCGCCGCCTCCCTGATCGAGTCAGTTCTAGCGAGCCGTTATTGGAAGCCGGCGTCCTGATCGACGGCCGGAAGGAAGAGAGGCCCCTGGCATGAAAGCGACGGAACAACTCAACGCTTATCTCAAGAGCTTGGAAGAGCGCGTGCGCCTGTTGGTGGCGGCGCGGGGCGCGGCGGCGCTGGCCCTGAGCGCGTTGGCGCTGACTGTGGTGCTTGCCTGGATTGGCGATCGCCTGGCCTTTGCGAGCGCGGCTATGCTTCCGCTGCGGATCGTTTTGTATCTGGCCCTCGCTGGCGTAGTGGCGTTCGGCCTGGTTCTGCCGCTGATCCGGCTGACGCGGAACTGGATCACCAAACGCGCCGAAAAACGAATCCCTGATTTTGAGCAGCGGCTCTTGACCATTGAGAATGCCGATCCGCGGAATCCGTTCACGGAGTTGCTGGCTGAAGATGCTTTGCGCGTGGCGCGGTTGCATGAACCGTCCGAATTCGCTTCGTCCGGAATGGTTGCCGGGGCGGCGGGTTCAGCCGCGGTGGCGGCCGGCGTGCTGCTGTGGATGATCCTGGCCGGGCCTGGATTTCTGGGTTATGGCGCGTCGTTGTTGTGGGCCGGCGCGCCGCGAAACGCTTCGCCGCTTTATAGTATTTCCGTCAAACCTGGCGACAAAACCGTTCGGCGCAAAACAGATCAGCTGATCACCGCGCAGACAGCCGGCTATTCGCCGCAAGCGGCCACGCTGCATGTGAAGTATAAGAACTCGCTCGAATGGGAGCAGGTCCCGATGCAGCCGCAGCGCGACGGCAGCGGCTTTGAGTTTCTGGTGGCTGGGCTCACCGATTCGCTGGAATACTACGTGGACGCAGGGCGCGCGCAATCGAAGCGTTTCACGCTGACGGCGAAGGATCTGGCCGGCGTCCAGCGCCTTCGGGTCGCCATTCACCCTCCTTCGTGGCTGGGTTTGAAGGACGTGGTGGACGACCCGGGCGGCGACATTCGCACCGTGGAAGGCGCTGAAGCCGAGGTTTCAGTACTGACGGACCGTCCGCTCGAAAAAGGTGTCTTGGTGCTGGAAGATGGCACGCACATCGCCTTGAAGCACGCGGACGGCAATTGGATGAAGGCGTCGCTGAAGGTAACCAAGGACGGCTCATACCATGTGGCCGCGATCGACTCGGGCGAGACGATTCGCATCACGGATGACTACTTCATCGAGGCGAAGAAAGACGAACCGCCCACAGTGAAGATCGCGCAAGCCGATTCGCGCGTCAGCCCGATTCAGGAGCTGCCCGTCACGGTGGAAGCGAATGACGATTACGGCCTGGAGAGTATGGAGCTTCATTACTCCGTGAATGGCGGCGATGAGCAGACGGTGCCGCTTCTAAAGGCCAAGGGCGCGAAAGACGGAACGGGCAAGACTCTGCTCTACCTCGAAAACTTCAAGATGAAGCCTGGCGACTTGGTCAGCATGTACGCCGAGGCGAAGGATGCGAAGCAGACCTCGCGGACAGAAATGGTCTTCGCGCAGGCGGAGCCTTACGATCTGACCTTCCGGCAATCGCAGCAGCAGAGTGGAGGCGGCGGCCAGGGCGGGGGGAATGAGTCCGAGCAGATCTCGGAGAAACAGAAGGAAGCCATCGCCGCAACATGGAATCAGGCGCGCAACGGCGGGCACCAGGACAAGAAGGCAACGGATGAAAACGCCCGCTTCCTTTCAGACGTAGAAGCGAAGATTGCCGACCAGGCGAAGACCCTGGCCACTCGGATGCGGAACCGCGAACTGGCGGGTTCGGGCTCGCAATTCGAAGAGTTTGCCAAGGAAATGGACAAGGCGTCGGCGCAGATCGGCGAGGCAGTGGATCGATTGAAGCAGGAGAAGTTCAAGGAAGCGCTGCCGTCAGAGGAGAAAGCGCTGCAATCCTTCCTGCGCGCCGATTCCCTGTTCAAAGACATTCAGATTGCCTTTAACCAGCGGAGCGGCGGCGGAGGCGGCCAAAGCGGAGCCAGCCGCGACCTGGAACGCATGCTCGATCTGGAGCTTGACACCGAAAAGAATCAGTATGAGACCGGCCAGTCGGCCTCCTCGGCCCAGAGCGACCAGCAGCGGCAAGTGGATGAAATGATGCAGCGCCTGAAAATGCTGGCTGCGCGGCAGCAGCAGTTGGCGCAGCAGCGGCAGCAGGACATGGCCTTCCAGCAGCGGTATGAGCAGGAGATGTTGCGGCGCGAAGCGGAACAACTCCAGCGTCAAATGGAAGACATGAAGAACGGCCGGCAGCAAGCGTCCTTGCAGCGGAACGGGCAACAATCGCAGAACGGACAGCAGAGTCAACAGGGCCAAAGCGGACAGAGCGGGCAGCAAAGGGCTTCGTCTCAGTCTCAATCGCAGTCAGGGCAACAATCCGGACAGCAATCGCAAGGGCAATCGGGCGGAAGCTCCCAGTCTGCCGGCGCCGCGCAGCAGGCTCGCAGCGGAATGCAGGGCATGTCGAGGAACGATCGCCAGACCGTCGATCAAGCGCTTGACGCCATGCGGCAGGCCCAGGATGAGATGCGTAAGGCCGTGAGTGAGCATGACCCGGCGGCGATGCAGCGCGCATCAGAAAAGCTGGCCCAGGCTGAGCAATTGATGGCGGGCCTTGAAAAGAAGCAGGCGGGTGACGGGCTCTCTGACCTGGCTCAGCAGGCTCAGGCAATGGCCGATCATCAGAAGGACTTCGCCAATCGTCTGGATAAAGAGTTCCCAGGGGAAGGCTATCCGGGCTTCACTCCGTTCTCCGACCGTCCACGGCGGCGTTTTGCGGCGGAGCCTCCCCAGAAACCGTCTACTCGCGAGGGTGAATCGCTGGCGAATGAAAAGGCGCAGATGGCGAAACAGATGGAGCAACTGGAGCAGCAGATTCGCGACCGCGCCAGAGCGCTCTCCGGCGGCGAGCCCTCCGCGGCCAACCAGATGCGAAGCGCCTTATCCGAAGTCGAGCAGCGCGACATGGCTCTGCACATGAAGACGAATGCGGAGTGGATTCGCAAGGGCTGGGGACAGCAGGTGAAAGAGGATGAGTCGGACATGGTGCAGTCGCTTCAGCAGTTGAGTCAGGGCTTATCGCAGGCGCAGGCGGCTGTGCAAAACGGAGACAAAGGTGCGAACGATCCGCGCGCGATTCAAGCTCGGCGGAGTCTTGCGGAGTTGGAACAGTTGCGGCAGCAACTGGAGAGTCAGGCGGCGCGGGCAGCACAAAACGGCCAGAATGGGCAACCCGGCCAACAGGGCCGGCAGTCCGGGCAAAATCGACAGTCGGCGCAAGCGGGACGGAACGGGCAGAGCGGGCAGCAGCAGAGTGGGCAAGCCGCCGGAAACCAAGGTGGAAACCAGCCGGGCGAAGGTCAGAACGGCGGAAATCAGGCAGGTGGCGCGCAGCAGGCACGCAGTGGGCAGTCGGCGGGCGAAGAAGCCCTGCGTGCGGGAGATCCGCGCCAGGGCACAGGACCCGGCGGGGCCGCGTTGGGATTGCCGGGCGATACAACCGGCTGGGGGAACGGTGTGCGCGAACAGTACGACCCCAGGCAAGTGGCTGAGACTCTGCGCCAGTTGGAAGGGATGCGGCAGCAGATGGGGCGAACGGATGCCCGGTCCTGGAACGATTTGTACGGAGTGATTCGAGAGTTGCAGTCGATGGGGCAGGCGCAACCGGCGGTGCTGGCGGCGCGATTGAATCAGGAGCTGCTGCCGGCGCTGGAACGTCTCGAAATGGAGATGAAGCGGCAAGCGGGTCAGGACACAACCTCAGCGCGGAGCGTGAAGCCGGAGAAAGCGCCGGCCGGCTATCAGGACGCAGTGGCCGAGTACTTCCGGAAGCTAAGCAAATAGGCGCAACCTTCAGAGCCGGTAGAGGCGTGCGGTCTCTCCCGACCCATGCGCGCGTAAGCAAGCGGATAACTCACTTCAACTGCGATTCTAAATCCTCAAACCGGCGCTTCAAATCGAGGAACTCCGCCTGGAGTTCGCTGAAGGACCTGCGAAGGTCGCTCACTTCCTGCTCAAGCTGTGAGACCCTGCTGGTTGGGCCGGCCGAGTCGCCCTCGCCATGAGCTGACTCAAGTCCCGGCTCGCCATTCAGCAGATGCGCAAAGCGGGACTCTTTCTGGCCCGGCTGGCGCGGGAGCTTCATGGCCAACGGACCGTCAGGCCATGTCGCGAGTTTGTCGAGCACTCGTTCCGTCTCTTCCAGATCCGCGAACGAATAGATGCGTTCACTGCGGTCTTTGATCTCGCCCAGCGTCTGAGCGCCGCGCAGCAGCAGCGTACACAAGACGGCGAGTTCACGCCGGCCCAGGTTCAGGGTCTCTGAGATGCGCTGAGCGTATTTGTTCACGCGTCCGCTGCCCGTCACCATCACCGCGAACTTCTTTTCGCGCAAACCGAGCATGGCGTCAGCGACCGAATCCTCGTCATAGTCGACAACCGGCCAGCGGTTCGACTTCTGATTGCAGGCATTCACCAGCGCATTCATGGAGAGCGGATAGTATTCGGGAGTGGTCGCCTCTTTTTCGATGAGAGCGCCAAGAACTCTGGTTTCGACGGGGTCCAGAACAGGAATCATGTCTCCATTGTGGGGGGAACCTCTCAGACTTCTCTGATTGGCACATAGCCCGCGGACGGCTGTTTGACAGGCCAGTGGCTCCTAAATGCCTCCATACAAAGCAAAACGGCGGGAGGCCGAAGCCCTCCCGCC
>CAJCIT010000008.1 GCA_903970405.1 Acidobacteriaceae bacterium
AGCGGAAGATGCCTTTCAGCACGCCCTGGCAGCCGACCCGAAATACCTGCCTCCCTACATTTCGCTGGTCCGGCTTCTGCTCGACGCCGGGAAGAACCAGGAGGCTTCAGCCTTGACGACGAAGGCCCTGGCCCTCAATTCCAGCAACTTTCCGTTGCTATATTTCTATGACGCCGTGGCAAGCAGCCGGCTGGGGAAAATAGCCGCCGCTGAACGGAGCGCGCGCCGCGCCGTTGAGATCGATGTCGGCAATCAGACCCCCCGCGCCGAGTATCTGCTGGGCATGCTTCTGATAGCCAAAGGGCAGAACAAGGAAGCGCAAGAGCACCTTCAGAAGTATCTGGAACGCGATCCGAAAGCAGCGGACGCGGCCAAGATTCGCGAGCAGATCGACCGGCTGTCCAAGTAACCATTTCGCACATACCCTCGCGTATCGCGTCGTGGCGCGGGCATTCTTGCCTGCTGAGCCGAGGGTCATCTCGGCTGTTCCCCGGTCCCGTTCCCTCTCACTCGGCCAACGATAATCCCCGGCTCGGGCCACCAATCCGCCGACGGCAAACTTCACGCGGGCCTTAATGGCCTCATACAGACCGGCGGCGCCGAAAGGCCTGCCGTGGAGAACGTCATCGCGCTCAATGACGCGTATCTCTCGAACGGCGGCGGCGAGAGGATGTGGGCGTGCGGCGATGAAGGCAAAGCACACCACGGAGAGCCAGGTACGCATGGTTGATCTATCCTATCCCCGCTCTCCGTGAAGAGGAATCTGTCGCGAAGCGAGGAGAGGCCGTTCCGGTCGAAGGCGGAGAAGAAGGCCCGTTGCCGATTGGTCCCCCGTTGGGTTATGTGATAAGCCAATTCGGGTACCACGCAGCGCGCATTTCGAGGCATTGTGCTGGAATTGTGCGCCGCCAAGGGCCAAATTCTCCAACATGTGGGAGCGCTTCGACACTTGGCTCCAATCGCCAAAGGCTCACGTCAGGCTGTCCCCTTGGTCTCCGATAAATGACAGACCGGTGGCTAGCCATGACAGGTCGAAATCCTGCACTAGGGACGCTCGCGGCGCGATGATGTTACGAATGGCATATGAGTCTCACGGTTTCTGTTCGCACCTTTCCATCAATGAAACTTGCCGCCGTCCGGCGTCAGGTCGCGATCGGCGGCGTGGGCGCTGCATGGCGGCCGGCGCTCGATAAAGTGTGGGATTTCCTGCGGACGAAGCCAGGTTTACGCAGCGAGGGTCACAACGTGTTTCTCTACCACCACCCAGCAAGCCGCGACCTGCCGATGGACGTGGACTTCGGAGTCGAAGTTTTGCGCGCGTTTGAACCCGAAGGGGAGGTCCATGCGGTCGAAACCCCGGCGGGCGAGGCTGCAGCCGCGGTGCATGTGGGCTCCTATGACCGCATGAAGGAGACCCACGATGCGATTCATGCCTGGCGCGCGGCGAACAGGCGGACCTTCGCCGGAAAGTCGTGGGAGATCTACGGCGACTGGTCAGACGATCCGGCGAAACTCGAAACGACGATTGTGTATCTGCTGAAGTAACGAAGGAGAGGAACCGAGTGCGCGAGCGACCGTGCGGCCGCGGCCCGGCTTACTCGTAGTGCAGCGCGGTCAAAGGGTCGACGCGTGTCGCGCGGTACGCCGGAATCCAGCCCGCCACCACCGACACCGCCGCCAGCACCAGTGTCGACAGGCCGATCGCGACCGGGTCGAGTCCCTTCACCTCATACAGCTGGCTCTCCACATAGCGGCTCAGCAGGACCACCAGTGGCAGGGCGATGACAATGCCTATGCCCGCCAGCAGCAGAACTTCGCGAAGGACATTCCAGAGCACGCCGCCGGGCCTCGCACCCAGCGCCATGCGAATGCCAATCTCGCGCGTACGCCGCGTCACTGAATAGGACATGACGCCGTAAAGTCCCACGGCGGCTAGCAGTGTCGCCAGTAATCCGAACGCCGCGGAAAGGAACGCCACCATGCGGTCGATATAGTGCGTTTCGTTGGTCTGCGTCTCAAGCGTCTTCACATCGAATATCGGCAAGCCGGGGTCGAGACGCGCGACGGTTGCCCGGACGGAACCCGCCAGGTTCACTGAAGAATCGGCCATTCGAACGAAGAAGGTGGATCCGCCCACGTTCTCATCCTGCAGAAGAGGCGTGAAGACATAGCAGGTCGGCTTCTGTCTGAACTGGGTCAGCTTTGCTTCTTTCACGATGCCGACCACCTCAATCTTGAGCCCGTCTTTGGCGTCGCCGAAACCGATCCTCTTGCCGAGCGGATTCCTGTTCTTGAAAAAATGATCCACGCACGGTTGCGAGAGAATGGCCACTTCCGGCGCGCCTATGTCGTCGCTCAGCGTGAAATCGCGCCCTGAGATCAGGGGCACGCCGATTGTCGAGAAGAAGCCGGGAGTCAGTTGATTGACCTCCGGATTGTAGTTCTCATCTTCCTTGAATTGATACCCTTCCGCTCGCGTGGTCCTCATGCCCACATTCTGGTTTAGGATGCCGTTTTCCGCCACGCTCACCGATGTTACGCCGGGCAACGAACTCAAGGCCGCCACCAGTTGTTTGTTCAAGTCATAGATGCGGGCTGAGGAGTAACTGGAAAGAGTGGGATCGATGGAGAAAGTCAAAATGCCTTGCAAATGGAGCCCTGGATAGAGCCCCGTCAATTTGTTCAGGCTCCGCGCAAACAGCCCGGCGCCCACCAGTAACAACAGCGATAAAGTGATTTGCGCCACCACCAGACCCTTGCGCAGCCGGATCTGCCCACCGGACGCCGAAACGCTGCCGGCGGCATTCTTGAGAGCGGTGAACAGATCGGGACTTGTCGCGCGCAGCGAGGGCAGCAGACCGAAAATCAAAGCTGTGAGCAGGCTGACTCCCAACGTGAAGAGAATGACGCGGGCGTCGGGGCTCGCGGTAAAGACCTGATTCGCATCCGGAAAGGGCAGAGCCCCCAGTAAATAGTTGCCGAAGCCCTCGGCGACGAAGAGACCCAGGATGCCGCCACAAAGAGACAGCAGCACGCTCTCCACCAGAACCAGCCGGATGATTTGGCCGGCGCTCGCGCCCAGCGACAAACGAATGGAGATTTCTTTCTGGCGGGTCACGGCGCGCGCCACCAGTAAATTCGCGATGTTTCCGCAGGCGATCAAGAGCAGCGTCCCCACCATGATCATGAGGACGACCAGGGGCTTTTTGGTTTGGTCGCGAATGCCGGAGAGACCGTTGCCCGCGGGGAGAACCTTGAGCGGATTCTTCGGGTAACGCTCACGGAACCGCTTTCCGGCATCGGGCATATCCTTCAGTTCATCGGCCAGTTGGTTATGGTAGGTCACGGCCAATGCCGCTTGGGCCTGATCCGGCGTAACGCCCGGCTTCAGACGCCCGAAGATATTCAGCCAGATGCTGCGACGGTTGTCCAGGTCGTCCCACAGCGGCGTGATTTGCTTCTTCATCATCATGGGGACGAAGATGCCGGCGTTTGAGCCGACCTCAAAGCCCCGGAAACCCTGCTGCGCCACGCCGACCACGGTTATCGGATGGCCATTCACCAGAACCGTGCGATTGAGAATCGACGGGCTGCCGCCGAACTTGCTCTGCCAGAGGCCATAGCTGAGGACGGCATAAGGCGAGCCGTCGCGGACCTGATCGTCCTGAGGCGCCAGCAACCGGCCCAGCGCCGGCCGCACGCCGAGAACCTCGAAGTAGTTACCGGAAACCAGCTCGGCGTCGGCGCGGGTGGCGGCGTTGGAGCCCTCCTGCACGTCGACGGTGCTTCGGAAGCGGGCCACCAGACCGCTCATCACGGCGCCCGACTGGTCACTCAGCGCCTTGTACATCGGGTAGGAGAAGGCGTGATCGTTCATCATCCTGCCCTGGAAGGTTCCGGTCCAATCGAGGAGCACAAGTTGCTCCGGCTGGCGGATGGGGAGCGACCGCAACATCACTTGGTCCATCAGGCTGAAGATGGCGCTGTTTGCGCCAATCCCGAGCGCAAGCGACGTCAAGGCTACTAGCACGAAGAGGGGACTGCGCCGCAGGCTCCTCAAGACAAACTTCAAGTCGGCGAATAATTTGAACACAGGTCTCTTCCTAGCTTGGCTGCCCTGTCTGACCCTGCAATCCTAGCGGCAATGGCGTAGGCCCGCGTTTACAGCGAGTTAGCTGGAGGATCGGAGACAAGCCGACTCATTTTTGGCATGGCGATGTGCGAATTCGGACGGTGTCGCGGAGCTGGCAACGGTAGACGAGGCATCGATGCCAGGGTAAACGGGCAAGACGGGCGAGTCCTTCCTAACTCACACACTTTCTCACCGCAGCGGCGAGTACTCACTCGCCTTCCACAGGCTGATGTGAATGACGCTCGAAATCTGTCCGAACTTCTCGATGGAATCTGCCCGCACCTTCACCCATTCCGGGTCGGCCGCAAACGCAGCCCATGCCTTCTCGCGCGCCTCAAGACTTTCAAAGGGCGTCAGGTACGTCAGGTTTGGAAGATTGTCGCCCGTTATAGCGTTTGCATAGAGCGTGGGGAAAATTCCGCAGCGATGGAAAATCGCGATCTCCGGACCGGCGAACCTCTCGTTCAAAGCCGCCAGTTGTCGATGAGTTGGCGAATGGTAGATCCGCAATTCGAAGATTCTCGGCTTGCCATCGGCCGAAACCGCCACCGGCGGCGAGAAGGGCGTCACCGCCAGCACACGCTCTGAGTAAGACTCATAAGGCGCCTCCTCAGGCTGTTCCCAGGCCGTCAGAGCTTTGTTCAGATCGGGCGATTCAATGAGTTTCGCTTCCGCCGCCTGCCAGTGGCCAAAGGAGGGGAAGCCGGCCACCGTCATCACCTGGGGCATATTCGCGGCAATCAGGCCGTCGAAAACGCCCAGCGGCGCATCCGCCACTTGCTTCAAAGCCGGCAACAGCGCATCCTTGAGAAATCGATGCAATCGCGCGGGCTGCGTTCCGTTCTTCAATAGATAGTTGCGGACCACAAAGATCTTGCTCAATGGCGCCGCGGATTCTGCGTTATCGATCATGGATTCTTTCCCGAACAAAGGGCGCGAGAGAGCGCCGGCAGCGCCCAGACCGAGGACTGGAACGAAGCGGCGGCGAGTCAGCGTCATGAACCCATCGTAGAGCAGAGCGCGTTTTTCTTAGGTTCGAAGTTCCAAGCGCATTCATGGGACCAGCAAGGAGAGCGCCTCCGCCACCTGGCGGAACTTCGCCATCCACAGGCGCGTTTGAGCGTCGCCGCGCGCGGCCTTGCGGGCATACTTAGGATACAAACGGGTATAAATCTCGTAAACACGATTTTGCACGGTTCGGAGGTTCACCGGGAAGGGCATCCGCTGGGCCAGCGCCAGCGCCTCCTCCAGCCGCTCCAGGGTCGCCACTGAGCCCGCATCGGCGGTCAGCTTCGCGCTGATCCGTTCCAGGCTGCGCCTCAGCGTAAACTCGAGCGTCGTCTGATCCAGGTGGATGTGGTACATGTGAGCGTCGCGCAACAACTCGCGAATGCGCGGCGCGTCCAGCTCTTCTTCGGCGCAGGCCCGGCGCAACAACGTATTCAGCGCAAACTCAATGGTTGTTCGCAATTCGCCGGGGATGGCCGACCCTTCGGCCACCATGAAGCGCATGAGCGCCGCGTGGTTCTCATACAGGTGCAGATAGGCAATCTCCGCGTCGGCCAGGCTGCTCGAAAGAATCAACTGCAGTATCCGCCGCTGTTCGTCGCGGAAGAGCGACCTCAGCGAGTAGATGCCCTCCCCGAAGCCCCGGTCCAGCAGCCGGATCACTTCCCGAATCTCGATCCGTGAGAAGGAGTCCAGAATGTCGTCTGCCAGCGAACCGTAAGCGCTCTCGCTAATGAAGGTTCGCACGCCCGCCACGATGTTGTGGTCGCCGAAATGAATGCTCCAAAAGGTGAGCGCGGCCGAGGCTTCGGTGATGCGCGACGTAAAAAGAGCGTTGCCCAGCGCCATGCGCATCCTGCCCGCCGCCGTGTTTCGGTAATCCAGCCGCTGCACCGTGTACGAAAAGATGTCGGCGTGTGTGGCGTAGGGGGCGAACAACGATGAAATGGCATAGTGCGCCGCCACTTTTTGCAGATCCACCGCCGCCGGCCGCACATACCTTTCGTAAATGTTGGCGCCATCGCCCTGCTCCGGCACATTGCTCCTGGCCAGCGCCAGCTTTTCGAGGAAGGCCTTTTCGATCGGCTCGCCTTGAACCTGCTCTAAGAGCTGCACCACGCGTCCGGCGTAAAGAATCACCTGGACGGTCTCAATGCCCGAAAGCTCATCGAAGAACCAGCCGCAACTGGTGTACATCAGCATGGCGTTCCGCTGGATCTCAAGCAGTTTCCAGACCGTCAAGTGTTGCGCCTCGGTCAACTCGCCCCGGAAATGCTGAGCGCCGAACTCCCGCCGGGTCTCCCGGCCGCGGTCCAGAACCACCGGGATGTAGGCGTTGCGAGCCGCCCAAATGTCTTTCAGCAAGGGCGTTCCCAATTCCTCATAGATGGATCGCCCTTTGTCGCGAAGCCAATCGAGCGCCGCCCGTAAAGGCTCCCGCCATTGCTGTGAGAATCCGGCACGGCCGCTGTTGCATCCGCAGTTGCTCCGCCAGCGTTCAATGCCGTGGATGCAGCTCCAGGAGGTGTCCTCGATGATCCGCGCTTCGAACTCCGGCGGACATAGCGTCAGAAACTCGCCGTAATTGGTAATGCGCGCCAAGCCCTTGTTTTCGATGTAGTCCAGCGCATAGGCCAGCGCCATCTCGCCGAACCGGTGATGATGCCCGTAGGTTTCGCCGTCGGTGGCGATGTGCATCAACTGCGGCCAGGTGCGCGAATCGGAAAAAGCGCCCACCAGGCGGGCAGCAAACTTCTCACCGTTGTCCAGCAGCTTCTCAAAGGCCACCGCCTGCGAAACGGGGCCGTCGTAGAAGAAGAGATCGATGCTCCGGCCCGAGGGCAACGGACAGCGATAGGCGCGGCTGGGGTCCACCTTTGAGCCCGATACGTCGGCCCACATCTCATCCCCGGTTCGGCGGATAGCTAGTGCCTGCCGCGGCGCCAGCACCGTAAAAACGATGCCATTCTCCGCCATCAACTCCAGCGATTCGGTATCCACCGCTGTTTCGGGAAGCCACATGCCTTCGGGCTTGCGTTTGAAGCGCGCTTCAAAATCGGCAATGCCCCATTTGATCTGCGTTTCTTTATCGCGCCGGTCCGCCAGCGGCAGAATGATGTGGTTGTATGCCTGCGCCATCGCCGAGCCGTGCCCGGAGAAGCGCTTCAGGCTTTGCCGGTCCGCCTCCAGCACCCCGTTATAAACATCGATGGCATAATCCTTCGCCCACGAAAGCAGCGTCGGACCGAAATTGAAACTGATATGCGCATAGTTGTTCACTATGCGCAGAATGCGGTCGTTGTTGTCCAGAATCCTGGCCGTCAGATTCGTGCCGTAGCATTCGGCCGTGATGCGCTCATTCCAGTCGTGATACGGATACGCCGAATCCTGAAGCTCAATCTCTTCGAGCCACGGGTTCTCACGCGGCGGTTGGTAGAAATGGCAATGAACGCAAAGAAAGCGGGTCTGCTTCTGCATGATTTGTCTGATTGGGTTGGCCGCGGTCTACACTTTGGGCAACACGATTTTGAAGACGGCCCCTTTCCCCGTCTCGCGATTGGCGGCCGAAATCCTTCCGCCATTTTCCTTCACGATGGAAGCCACAATGTGAAGGCCCAAGCCTGAGCGGCCCGCGGTGTTGGTCTTAGTAGTCACGTTCGGCCTGAAAATGCGCGGCAGAATCTCCGGCGGAATCCCCGGTCCGTTATCGGCGACGGTTATACAAAGGGAGTCGCCCGTTTCCACGGAAATCTCAATCTTTCCCGGTTTCCGCACCGCTTGCACGGCATTCAGGAACAGGTTCACGAACACCCGCTCCCAGTCCTTCGCCGTGCCCGGCAGGCGGATGCCGGCCGCCAGGCTTCGCTCAAACAACATCCGCGGCCGCCGCGCCGCATTGCAATAATCCGTGTTCGATTGAATGGCATCCTCAACAATCGCCGCCAGATAGGGGGTCCGGTCCGGAAAAGCTCCTACCAGGCGCCTGCCCCGCACCACGCAGCGGCGGAGAGTCGCCGACAGGGTCTTCCAATGCTTGTCGGTGCTCATCAACTCCGCCACTTCGGTGATTGTCTCGAAAATGTTGTTCAAATCGTGAACAAGGCTCGCGTGCGTCAGGTCCGGATCCAGTGGCTCGTCCATACTTCACCTGCAATGGTCGTCCGACAACCGAATCGGTTGTGCTACTGCGCGATCTCGCGCAGTGTCGCGTAGAACTCCGGATAGGATACCGAAGCGGCAGCGGCATTGTGAATGACACTTTCGCCGCCGGCGGCCAGCGCCGCCACTGAGAACGCCATGGCGATCCGGTGATCGCCGAAGGAATCGATCTCGGCGGCCTGAAATTGCTGCTTTCCGGGAATTTCGAAACCGTCGGCGCGGACGGTCACTCGGATTCCCATTCGGTTGAGGTTCTCAGCTACCGTTGCGATGCGGTCCGTCTCTTTCACCCGGAGTTCTCCTGCGTCCTTTACCGACAGCCCCAGTTCACTGACCGCGCCCAGGATGGCAAGAACCGGAATCTCATCGATCAACGCCGCGGTCATTGCGCCTTCAATTGCGCCGCCGCGAATACGCGATGTCCTTACCTGCAACGTCCCGATCAGTTCGCCATTCACCTGCTCAAGGTTGAGAATCTTGATTTGCGCGCCAGCGCCCACCAGAAAGTCAAGCAGCGCGGTCCGGGTGGGGTTCAGGCCCACGTTGGCGATCGCCAGATCCGCTTCTTTCGCCATCAGCGCCGCCACCAGGAAGAAGGCCGCCGACGAAAGATCGCCCGGCACAATCAGATTCGCCGCCTTCAGCGGTTTGCCGCCGCGCACCTTCACCGCACTCCCCTCCCGTTCCAGGTCGGCGCCCAACTCCCGCAGGGCTATTTCGGTGTGATCGCGGGTGCGCACCGGCTCACGCACAATGGTTTCGCCATTGGCGTAGAGGCCGGCTAACAGCAGACAACTCTTCACCTGAGCGCTGGCCACCGGCGGCGCATAGTCGATGCCCTCCAGTGGCTGGCCCTCAATCGTCAGCGGCGGGAACTGCTCGTTCGTGGCCCGGATGTGAGCGCCCATTTCCTTCAGCGGAACCATGATCCGGCCCATGGGACGCTTCGACAACGATTCATCGCCGCCGATCTCGCTCGAAAATTTCTGGCTGGCCAGAATGCCGGAGAGCATCCGAATCGTGGAACCGGAATTGCCGGCGTCGAGGTAGCGCAGCGGGGGCTCCAGGCCCCG
This sequence comes from Acidobacteriaceae bacterium, assembly GCA_903970405.1. GTDB lineage: Bacteria > Acidobacteriota > Terriglobia > Bryobacterales > Bryobacteraceae > CAJCIT01. The sequence goes on from CAJCIT010000008.1 coordinate 9,373, forward strand.
CAAACCGCGCCCGCGCACAACTAGTTCCTCGCGTCCACCGCGTTCGGCGAAGCGATGACCCACGCCCATTGCCGTCATGCAGGAAAGAGTGCTGCGGCAGTCGGCGCCCGTTGAATAATTGAGAATTCGCGACTCGCCCTCGGCGATCGACGTGAGCATGGCATAGCGGTGGGAGATGGACTTGTCGCCTGGAACGGCGATTGCCCCGTATATCGCCCTCGCACTGCCGATGCGCTCGGCCGAAGAAACGGTTTGAGTCATGAACAAGGCCATTGTAACGTTCGGTCCCGCGTCAATCGGGAGATTCGCTTCAAATCTCCAGCGGAAGTCCAAAGCAGTACAGCGTTCCCTCAGCGCTTGTGAAGCATAGGTGGCCATTCGCGAGCGCCACACCTTCCGAAATCTCACTGGCCTCCAGCCCTTCCGAGGTCGAGAGAAGCAGCGCGCCTGTCTTTGCGTCCAGAGCCGTTAGGGCTGGACCCTTTCCGCCGTTTGCCATGAAGTAGACGACGCCGGCCCCCACCACGGGCGCACCGATACTCATAAATGTCTCCGAACGCCAAGCCAATTTCAAATCGGGCTTCCCATTTGTTTCGAGAACACGGAAGGCCAACAGCCGCCGCGAGTCCCCGTCTGTTGTAATCAAGCAAAGCCATCGCTCTCCACTAGCCTCCGCCCAAGTCGCGAGCCCGCCCAGCGCGGACCATCTCTCATTCGCGGGATCGTGAGATGACAGACCGTCGAAGATCGCGCTCGTTGAGTTGGCGGCATCGCCATCCCCGCGGCGCCACAGAATCAACTGACCTCCAGAACTGACAGATGCTGCCATCTCGCCGCGCTGCCAGGGAAAAACCAGAATTGTCGAATCAAGGAACTGGGACTCCGGGAACCGGCCGCGCTTCAATCGCAACTCTTTGGAAACATCCACGCGTAGGGACAGAGTGTCTTTCCTCTTGAGCGTTTCGGATGCGAGCACCAACCCCACCACGGCTTTGGGACCGTCGATGCTCGCGTAGAGAGCCCCGTGAATGCCGGCGGCGATTCCGAATAGAACTCCGCTTTCCGGCCTCATAACCGGTGCCGCGCCCAAACCGTCCGCCCGAATTGCTTCCAGACGTGGGCGTGGATCGTCGCAGCCGGCGGGCGCCCGTTCACCCCAGCCGGCAAACAGCATCTCGCCAAAACCGGCAAACATCGATGGTCCTTGACCCGAAAACTTCCCCGGCGGGGCAACATCCTCGCCGGTGCTGGCCCGCAGTGCATGGACGGAACCGTCGGCTGTCACGACGCGCAGTGGCCTGCTTCCATCGGAGAATTCATCGTCATCGTCGTTCGAGCTGACGGGCGAGACAGCCGCAGCCACCGAAGACAGCATCGCCGGCGACACCGGGGCCACCGCCGGGCAACCTTTTGGAGCGGGTTTCACCGCCAGATCCCTGCTCCAGAAGACCCTGCCTAAGTCCGCATCCACGGCCGAGACGCGTCCCGTAGTGCTCTCGACAAACACCAGCTCTTTGATTCCCCGGTGAGTGACGATCGGCCCCAACAACATGGGAGGCGATACGGCATCCGCCCCCAGTTGTTTCTTCCACAACAGGCGCATGCTCTTCACCGTCTTCGGCGTCAGATGCCGTTCATCAGGCTGCCAGCCCGTCCGCTGGGCGTCTCCGCGCACTGAAAGCCAATCGGCCCCGTTTGCCGCGGCAAGGCAGCACGCCATCGCAAACAACAGCGCCAGGTTGGTCCGCGCCCGCATTCGTCCTTGTCTAGAAATTCTTGATCCGGATGTTGCGCGTTTCCATCTTCATGGAGCAGTTCGGCAATCGATGCAACTGAATTCCGATTTCGCCGTCCATCTTGCGGTTCGCCACATCGTCATCCACTAAAGCACTCATCACGTGGCCGTTGAGCAACTGGATCAACGTGTTTCCCCGCGCGATGATGTGCATTTCGTTCCAGTCGTTATCCTTGATGAAGCCCCTCAGCGCCGCGCTATCGCCCACCGTGCCCACCGACCCCACCTTCTTCCCGTCCGGCACATACGAAATCTGCCCGCGTAGCGCCAGAAAGCCTCGCCCGCGCTCTTCGTAGACTTGGCCCGTGTAGCTCTGTTTCAGATCGATGTCGGCCTGGTAGCCCTTCATCACCCACTTCGCGACGTCCGGCAGTTCCACGCTGCGGTATTGAATGCCGCTGTTGCCGTCATTCACGCCCGTCAACTTGTACTCCAGCTTGAGCTCGAAATTCGCCGGCTGGCCACCTTTCCAAATGCAAAAGATGTTGACCTTCGGTTGGTGAGCGACGGTGGTCTCGCCCACAATCGCTCCGCCCTCAACGCGCCAGAAGTCGGGATCGCAATCCCACCCGCTAAGTGTTTTGCCGTCGAAGATGGGCTGAAAGCCCGATTCTTGCAGCGGCGGCACCGGCGGCTGCCTGCCCTCCAAGGCCAAGGCCGCAGCCAGTAAAAGTGAAGCGCTAAGGACGGCAACGCCAAGTCCGGAGGTCCGGCGGTTGGCTGAATTGAAGCTGCGCCGCGGAAGGCGGCTGTGTCGTTGTTCCATATACTCTCGCGGTTTGAATAGTATCAAGTTGCAAACGGTTCGAGTATCGGCCCCGGACGTCCTCCTCGCGCCACCCTTCCGAGCCGCGACAGTCACGGAGCGACCGGTTGACACGACAGAAACAACACGACCCCAGCTCAACTCCGCTTGAGCTGGTAAGCCGGGGGCCCGGCAAAACACTGGCGTTTGGATATAAGATGGTCGCACACGACCCGGTTAGTCCACTCCTGACGAATGATCGGGCCGCGCTGGAGGTCAGTATGAGCTGTTCTCGGAAGGCGCTTGCGTTTTTCGCCGCGCCCCTTGTCTTTGCATTCCTCGCTTATGCAGGCGGCGACCCGCCGAACTTCAGCGGCTCGTGGCAATTAGACGCCGCCAAAAGCAAAGGCATCGGCGAAGGCGCCATTACCCTCACCATCCAAAATGCCGCGGGCAAGATCGTTTTGGAACGCGTTTCGCGCGATAAGGACGGCAAGGAGCTGACGTCTAAGTTCTCTTGCGCGCCGGCCGGCCCGGACTGCGACTTTGACGAATACGGCAACAAGTCAAAGGTTTCCCTGTGGTACTCCGGAGCGGCCTTGAACATTCTGAAGACGAATGGACCGAAAGACGATGCCACGACGCAGTGGAAGGTGGAGCTTTCCCCGGACAAGAAGACCTTGACGATTCATGTCGAGCGTCTAGAGCCTGCCGACAAGGACCAGG
>CAJCIT010000009.1 GCA_903970405.1 Acidobacteriaceae bacterium
CTGGCTTGTTCAACAGGCGCAATACGACCTTGCGCAAGTCCAGCGCGACCGGATGAAGCTGAAAAAGCTGGAACTGGTTTAGGCGCCCGCGCCATTTCAGGCCGTCAGCAGGGTCCGGGCGGCCGCCGAATCAAGCAGGCCGGACGGAATTATTCCGTTAGCTGCGTCTCGGCGACTTAGCGAGAGACAAAAGAAGGCCGGTATGATCGCGCAAAGTCGCCAGGTCGCAAAAAGGCTCAGGCAAACCGATCACCCCTCTTTGGTATTTCAAGGGTGCAGCCCAGCGCGATGATCTAGGCGTCGTCTGTACATTGGTCTCGTTGCGCGGTCCCTCAGTGCGGGAACTCAACAGCGGTTTGAGATAGTAAGCCAAAGGCCAACATAGAGGTTTGGAATGAAAGCAGACGATAGCGAACGCGCAAGAGACCGCTTGCTAGCGGCCTTTCGATGCGCAGCCTGGGCCTGGGTGCTGCTGGGATGCACCGCCGGTTCAGCGCCGGCGGAGATCCCCGATGGGCCAGGCAAAGCCGCCACGGTGCGGGTGTGCGGCAAGTGTCACTCGCCGGAGCAGGCTGCCTCATTACGTCAGGACCGGGACGCCTGGGAGGACACAGTTTCTAAAATGGTGAAGCTCGGCGCGACGGGGTCCGACGACGATCTCGACGCAGTACTCAACTATCTGGCGAAGAACTTCGGACCGGAGACGGCTGGACCGGTCAACGTTAACAAAGCAACAGCAGTCGACTTGGAGTCCGGGTTGAGGCTGGGCCGGACGGAGGCGGAAGCGATTGTGAAGTACCGTACCGAAAAGGGGGACTTCCGTTCGATTGAGGATCTGCGCAACGTGCCGGGGCTCGATTTCAAGAAGATCGAAGCGAAGAAGAGCAGACTGATATTCTGACCTCGTCTGAGACTCAGACTGAGAGCCGTGAAAAAAGCATGCAAAGACTTTGGCGCGTAGCCGCTCTGGCTGCGATTCTTAACCTGGTTCTATCCGGCGCGGATTGGCCCACGCAAAGCGGCGGCCCGCAGCGCGATGCCTGGGCGCGAGCTGAGAAGATAATCACCAAAGAGAACGTCGGTTCGCTTGAACTGCTGTACAAATACAAAACCGACAACCAGGCGATCGGCTTGAACTCGCTGAGCACGCCCATCATTGCAGGCAACCTCATCACCTATCGCGGATTCAAGGAGATGCTGGTGTTCGCCGGAAGCGCCGACAACGTCTATTCGGTGGATGCCGACTTGAACCGGCTCCTGTGGAAGCGGCACTTCGACACGGCAGGCGCGGCTTCCGCGGCGGGCGCGGCGGTCTGTCCCGGGGGGCTGACGACGTCTGTGGCGATGTCCGGCAGCAGCTCCGCGGGCTTCAGAGGCAGTGCGCCGGCCAAGCCTGCTGCGCCGGCGAAGCCCGTCACGAAAGAGGATGCTGAAAAAGCCGCGAAGGCGAAGGCGGACAAGGAAAAGAAGGATGCCGGGAAGCCTCCCTCGCCAAAGGCCCAACTGGCCCCGGGATTCGGGCATCTGGGCGGGATGTTCACAGTAAGTAGCGATGGCTTTCTGCACACGTTGAATTCGTCGACCGGAGGCGACCTCCTTCCTCCGGTTAAGTTCCTTCCTCCTCATTCCAACGTGAGCAGCCTGAATGTTGTGAACAATGTGGTCTTTGCGGCCACCTCCGATCGCTGTGGAGGCAAACCGAATGCGTTGTACGCAGTCGATGTGACCAGTAAGAAAATGAAGGTGGCCCGCTTCGCTGTGAACGGCAGCGAAATCTCAGGAATCGGGGCGACGGCGATCGGAATGGACGGCACCGTCTATGTGCAAGTGACGCCCGGGAAAGAGGGCAAGGCGGCCCCATACGTCGATTGCGTTGTAGCTTTGACGCCGGAACTCGAGGTGAAAGGTTACTTCAGACTGTCTGGTCTGCCCCCCGCGCAGAGTGAGCAGGGCGGGATTACCCCGACGCTCTTCACGTGGAAAGAGAAAGAGATGGTTGTGGCCGGCGGGCGAGATGGGCGCATCTACCTGCTGGACGCCGCTTCCCTGGGCGGTCCGGATCACAAAACGCCGCTCTTCCAGACGGAACCGGTGACGGTCTCCGGAAAGGGTCCCCACACCGGCCTGCGCGGCGCGTTTGCCACGTGGTATGACGCGGATTCCGAGACCCGTTGGATCTATGCACCGGTATGGGGTTCCATTGGGTCATCGGTGCAATTCGGTATGACAAACGGCGACGTGTCGAGTGGCGGGTTGGCGGCGTTTCAACTGATTGATGAAAAAGGGCGCCCCACTCTGAAGCCTGCCTGGACCTCCAAAGACCTGACGTCTCCTGCGCCGCCGGCTGTCGCCAACGGCATGGTGTTCGTGCTATCGAATGGCGATGCCGGAACACCGGCGGTGCTTTATGCGCTGGATGGGACAACAGGGAAGGAGTTGTATTCCAGCGGCGCCATGGCCGCTACGTTCTCACACCCGGGTGGCGTGGCTGTGGCAAACGGCCGCGTCTACTTCACCACCCACGACGACACGGTCTACTGCCTGGGCTTCTCAAAGCTGAACCCCCAGTTGACTGATCGGTAGACTTGAGGCGAGCACAAATGAGGCCTGGATGCGAAGACTGACTTATCTGCTGAGTGCGGCGCTGTGCTGCGGAACACTGTGCCGCACGGCGCTGGGGAGCGCGGACTGGCCGACGGACGGCGGCAGTCCCCAACGAGTGGGCTGGCAGAGGGATGAGCACATTCTGAATCCGGAGAACGTCAAGGATTTGACGGTCCTGTGGAAGATCAAGCTGGATAACCATCCGCGCGAGATGCATTCGCTGTTTCCGCCGCTGATTGTAGAGAACATCAAAACGGCCGGGGGCGTGAAGCAAATCGCCATTGAGGCGGGCATCTCAGACAACCTGTGGGCGATTGACGTTGAAACCGGAAAGGTTCTCTGGAAACGCCATTTCGAATACCCGCCAGTGACGGAAGGGCGCGGACTTCACAATGGTGACCCGCTGTGTCCTGGCGGACAGACGGCCACGCCGATTATTGGCCCGGCCGATGCTTCCGGCATTCGGCCCCTCTATGCACTAGGGGGAGACGGGAAGCTGCACACCCTGAATGTCGCGGATGGCGAGGAACTGACGCCTCCGGTGAAGTTCGGCTTTGGCAATGGGAAATCGTACGCGTTGAATATGTGGAAGAGCGTGATTTTCACCACGACTTCGCAGGGGTGCAACGGGAATCCGAATCAGGTGTGGGCGATTGACGTCACCGATCCCGAGCACAAAGTCATGACGTGGAATCCAAAGAGCGGCGGACTGTGGGGCCGCACCGGAGCGGCCATCGACTCTACCGGAACCGCCTGGGCGCCGACCGGCGATGGCCGGTACGATCCGGAACACCATGTTTATGGCAACGGCCTGATTGGTGTGCACGTGGTAGGCAATGAGCTGCAACTGAAAGACTGGTTCGAACCCACCAACTGGGCGTGGCTACAGAAGCGCGACCTGGATATGCAAGTGACGCCGGCCATTTTCCCTTTCAAAGGGAAAGAGCTGATGGTGACCGGCAGCAAAGAGTGCCGCGTATATCTGCTCGATACCCAAGCGGCGGGAGGCGAGGATCATCAGACGCCGCTTGACCGCACGCCGCTCATTTGTAATGAGGAAGTCAACTTTGCCTCAGCGGGCATTTGGGGTTCCATGGCCAGTTGGGAGGACGCGTCAGGCGCGCGCTGGGTGCTCACGCCCTTTTGGGGCCCGGTCCACAGTAAGTACCAGGCGCCGTCGAGTTATGGCGAAGTAACTCATGGCGCCATTATGGCTTTTAAGGTTGAGGAAACCGGCGGTAAGTACCGCCTGAATCCAGTATGGATGTCGCGAGACATGAACCGCGCTGAGCCGCCGGTGATCGCGAACGGCGTGGTTTTCGCCTATGGGAACGGCGAGAATACAGAACAGGCGTATGCGGACAGGGGGCTCTACGATTACAGTCCGGAGCGCATTAAGAATTCCACGCACGCGGTGCTCTACGCGCTGGATGCGCAGACCGGCAAGGAACTGTACTCAAGCGGCAGCCTCATTGAATCGTTCAATCACTTCAGCGGACTGACGGTGGCGAACGGCCGCGTTTACATCGCCACGTTTGACGGCGTTCTCTATTGCTTCGGCCTGGCGAACCGGTAAGAGCGGCGCCCGCCCTCGGTGTCCGTTAGCCTGGAATCATGCAGCGGATAGCCATCGACATGGATGAGGTCATCGCCGACACTCTTGGCCACTACCTGGAGCGTTACAACTCGGAATTGGGCCGCAATCTGACGCGCGAAGCGCTCCTGGGCAAACGCGTGATGGAGGTGGCGCCGCCCGAGGACGTCCCCCATATTATGAAGTATTTTCAGACGGCCGAGTTCTTCTCGAAAATCGGCGTGATGCCCGGCGCGCAGGAAGCGGTCAGAGACCTGACCGGTCAATATGAGGTCTTCATCGCCACCGCCGCGATGGAAGTCCCGGTCTCCTTCGCGCCGAAGTATGAGTGGTTGAAGGAGCACTTCCCGTTCTTACCCTCCAGCCACTTCGTCTTTTGCGGCGACAAAAGCATCATCAACGCTGACTACCTGATCGATGACAGCGTGAAGCATTTTGGGCGGTTCCGGGGCGAGGGCATTCTGTTCACCGCCCCACACAACATCCACGAAACCCGTTACCGCCGCGTGAACACCTGGGACGAAGTGCGGGACATGTTTCTGTAATATCGGACGATAATAAGTAAAGATGAGTGATTCAATCGACACCGCGACAATGGAACTTCTTGCAAGCTGGCGAGCCCAGGACGCAACCGGCGATCCCGAAACACTTCGGGAGGCGGAACGAGTCTTGGCAGAGTTCAGAAGGCGATGAATGAGAACAGGCTATAGGCGGGCGAGCTGCCGCTCTATCCGGACGGACTGTAACACGTAGCCGCTCTGATATCCTTCTCCGGACCCCCGCCGGGTCCGATATGGTCAACCCTTCCATTTCTCAACCATCTCCCTCTGGCCCGCCGACGCCGCTTAACGGCACCATCATTAAAAGCAGTGTCGTTGCCGCGCTCGGTGGGTTGCTCTTTGGCTTCGACACCGCGGTGATTGCCGGCGCCAACAGCGATCTCACGCAGGTTTATGCGTTGACGCCGCCATTGCTCGGCTGGACAGTGGCCAGCGCACTGGTGGGAACGGTTATTGGATCCTTGCTTGCCGGAATCCCCGGCGACAAATATGGACGCCGCGCCAGCTTGCGCGTCATGGCGTTTCTTTACATCGTCTCCGCCCTTGGCTGCGCCATGGCCTGGGATTGGAATTCGCTGATTCTGTTTCGTGTGTTGGGCGGCCTGGGCATTGGCGGCTCTTCGGTTCTCGGCCCCATGTATATCGCTGAAATCGCGCCGGCGCGGTGGCGCGGCAGGCTGGTCGGCCTGTTTCAATTCAACGTGGTTTTCGGCATCCTGGTTGCTTATTTCTCGAACTACGTCATTCGCTCGCTGAACCTCGGCGTTGTCGAATGGCGATGGATGTTGGGCATTGCCGCCGTTCCCGCGTTCCTGTTTCTGGCGATGCTTTTCACAATTCCGGAGAGCCCGCGCTGGCTCGTCAAGCAATCCCGCGTGGACGAAGCGCGTGGCGTGCTCAAATTGGTCGGTGAGGAAGACTACGAACAGGAGCTGCGGGAGATTATCGCCTCCATCGACGCCGAACACGGACACGCCAGCGAGCCACTGTTCCGGTCCAAATACCGGCTGCCCATCTTTCTCGCTGTCTCCATCGGCATGTTCAACCAACTGTCCGGCATCAATGCCATCGTGTATTATCTGAATGACATTTTTGAGCGCGCCGGTTTCAGCCGCGCCTCGGGCGACCTTCAGGCCGTGGCTATCGGCGCCACCAACTTGCTTTTCACCATGTTTGCGATGTCCATCATCGATAAGGTGGGCCGCAAGACCCTTTTGCTGATCGGCTCAGTCGGCACCGCCGTTTGCCTCTCCGGTGTCGCGGCGGTCTTCTTTACGGGCAAGCACCGTGAGTTGCTGTTATGGTGCCTGGTCGGTTACATTGCCTCGTTCGCCTTTTCGCAGGGAGCGGTGATCTGGGTCTACATCGGTGAAGTCTTTCCGAACCGTGTCCGCGCCAAAGGCCAGAGCCTGGGCAGCTTCTCGCACTGGGCGATGAACGCGGCCATCTCATACATTTACCCCCAGATGGCGTCCAAAGCCGGCGGCTTCCCCTTCGTGTTCTTCGCCGCGATGATGGTGCTCCAGTTCTTTGTGGTCCTCAGTGTTTACCCTGAGACCAAGGGCGTTTCGCTCGAAGAGATGCAGCGTAAAATGAAGATCGCGTAGGAAATTTCGCTATCTGTCGAAGAGATCGAAGAAAATCAACGAGAGATGTGGAAGAAACTTACCGAGGGACGACATTTAAATCTAAATGGCGGCCGTTGCCGTCAATACGCATGCCATTGTGTGGTATCTGTATGGAGATTTCCGGCTAACACGTGAACTATGACTGTCAGCGTCATCGCTTCCGTTCTGCTTGCCTTGGCTGTCGGTCTGGGCGCTTTCGGGGCGCACGGTCTCAAAGATAGGCTCGACGCCTACAGCCTGGGTATCTGGGAAAAGGCCGTCTTCTATCAGGTCGTCCACGCAATGGCGATGCTCGTCGTGCCCCTCTTCGCCCGAGCCGGCGCACTACCGGAAGCAGGCGTCACGCGAGTCGGCCTCGTCTTTTGTGCGGGGATCTTTCTCTTCTCCGGGAGCCTATACGTCCTCGCGCTCTCGGGCATTCGAGCCCTTGGCGCGGTCACGCCACTCGGTGGCCTGTGCTTTATCGGTGGCTGGCTCTATCTGGCTTGGTTGCTGGCGCGCAGGTAAGTGTCAAAAACTGACCGTCGCGGTACCGTGGGGATGAGATTGTCGTGCGGAACATCCGTCGCTAGGCTGTCACCCGCTTGCTTACGCGGGCGGTTCAGAAGGGCTGGGCCGAAGATTGAAAAACACTGCCCGCGCCAACCGGTCGCTTTCTCACGGGTCGCGGCTCTGAAGGCGGGCGCTTAAGTCAGGCAACGTTTTTTTCACGGATCCTGACACCGACAGTCGCGGCTCGGTCAGGTCGCGTTCGGGGCTGGTACCTTTGATGCGGAGACTGATCATCAGGCCGGGGGCGATTGGAGATTGCCTGCTGGCGCTGCCGGCGATTGAGTTCCTTCAAACGGATCAGACCGAACTATGGGTGCCCTCGGCGTTGTGTCCACTGTTCGGCGCGACCGGGATTCCGGCGGCCAACGGGTTCGAGCGAGTGCGAAGTATCGCAAGCACGGGGCTCGACCGGTTCGGACTTGGGGATGGGTTCGTGCCCATTAGACTGAGCGAGTCTCTTCAGCGCTTCGACGACATTGTCAGTTGGTACGGCGAGAATCGTGAAGAGTTCCGGAAAGCCGCGCTGCGGCTGAATCCCCATTGGCGTTTTCTGCGCGCGCTGCCCCCGGGCGATTGCCCTCATCACGCATCCGATTACTTCCTGACTCAAGTGGGAGGGGCGGCTCCGCCGGTTTCAAAAGGCGTGAAAGAATCTGGAGCCAGACCGAATAGGCGGCAAGGGGCGATTGCCATTCATCCGTTTTCGGGGAACAACGCGAAGAACTGGCCGCTCGGCTGCTATCGCGAACTGGCCAGACAGTTGGCGGCAGGCGCTGAAGTGGTTCTGCTGGCGGGACCTGAGGAAGAGTTGCCAGAGGCGCGGCGGTTCGATGACTTACGGAGCTTGGCCGACTGGTTGAGTGGCGTGGCTCTCTATATCGGCAACGATTCAGGTCCTACGCATCTGGCGGCGGTGGTGAGAACTCCAGTGCTGGCGCTCTTCGGACCCACGACTCCCTCTGTTTGGGCACCCCGCGGTCCGCATGTCACCGTGCTGCAACGGGAGCCTCTGGCTGCACTGAGGGTGGACGAAGTGGTTATGACAGCGCGGCGGATTCTGAGGGGTGTGTGCGACATATGAAGTCGAAATCAAGCCGCCCGGCGGGCTTCCCAGTAATCTTCGAACCGGCCGTTGGGTGGCAGCAGCGCAAGGCGTTGGCGCCGCGCACCGTCCAGAACACGCCAGATTGTTTCAGGCGGGAACCGATGACTGTCTTGCAGCCCGGTTCGATCGCACCAGAGCCGGCAAACAGGTGCTGACGGCGGAACTTTGGATAGCGCATCCGCTAGGCGTTACGCTCCATCGGTAGCACCCACTCCGCATTTTCGACCCCGCGAAGATGGTCGCCGACTGCAGCCCGCCCTGGGGAGTGTCAAGCGAGGAGCTTCTCCACAACGTTGCCGGACACGTCAGTAAGGCGGAAATCGCGCCCTTGAAAGCGATAGGTCAGCTTCGTATGATCCATGCCCATCAGGTGAAGGATGGTGGCGTGCAAATCATGCACATCCACGGGATCTTCGACGATGTTATAGCCCAACTCGTCCGTCTTGCCCACCGTCACACCCGGTTTCACGCCGCCGCCGGCCATCCACATGGAGAAAGCGCGCGGATGGTGGTCGCGGCCCAGGAACTTCGATCTGTTGCGCGCTTCGTTCATCGGCGTCCGTCCGAATTCCCCACCCCACACAACAATCGTGCTATCCAGCAACCCGCGCTGTTTCAGGTCAGTAATCAGCGCCGCGGCGGCCCGGTCCGTTTCGTTGCATAACTGCGGCAGACGGTTGACGATATCGTCATGGCTGCCGGTTCCATGATTGTCCCAACCGCGATGGTAGAGTTGCACGAAGCGCACGCCGCGCTCCACCAGGCGCCGGGCCAGCAGGCAGTTGTTGGCGAACGATTTCTTGCCGGGCTCGGTTCCATACATCTCGTGAATGGACGGCGGCTCTTTCGAAATGTCCACCAGATCCGGCACGCTCGATTGCATACGGTACGCCATCTCATAGGAGTTGATCCGCGTTGAGATTTCGGGGTCGCCGTTTGCCTCCAGATGCTCCTGATTCAGGCTCTTCAGCAGATCCAGCGACTGGCGGCGCGTGGAGGCATCCACGCCGTCCGGGTTAGCCAGAAACAGGACTGGGTCGCCTTGTGAGCGGAACTCCACCCCTTGATAAACCGTGGGCAGGAAGCCGCTGCCCCAGCAAGCCTTGCCGCCGTCGGGTTGGTTCTCGCCCGAGATCAGCGCGACGAACCCCGGAAGATCGCGGCATTCGCTGCCCAGTCCATAGGTCATCCATGCGCCCATGCTGGGCCGCCCGATAATCTGGAAACCGGTGTTCATGAAGATCTGCGCCGGCGCGTGGTTGAATTGCGTGGTGTGCACAGAGCGGACAATGGCGATGTCGTCGGCTATTTCGCTCAAGTGCGGCAGAAGCTCAGATAATTCGGCGCCTGACTTCCCGTGCCGGGCGAATTCGTAAGGCGAGCCCAGCAGACGAGGCGTGCCTTTAATAAAGGCAAAACGTTCCCCCTTCATCAGCTCTTCGGGAACGTTCTGGCCATCGTACTTCTGCAGTGTGGGTTTGGAATCGAAGAGGTCCACTTGCGAAGGCGCGCCGGCCATAAAGAGATAGATGATGCTCTTCGCCTTGGGCGGAAACATCGGGGGCTTGGGCGCCAGGGGATTGGCCTCTGCGGCCTTGGCCGTCGCGGACGAGACTAGATCGCCAAGCGCCAGCGCACCGATGCCGAATCCGGCCTGGCGAAAGAACCAGCGGCGAGTAACTTCGCGGAGAACGGTGTCGGAGGGTTTCTGGTTCATTGCTATTCCTTCGTGAGAGCCTCATCCATATTCATCAGCACGTTCGACGCTAGCGTCAGCGCGGCCAGCTCCGCGGTCTCCGCATCGGGCGCCTTTCTATCCATCACACGGGCGGCAGCGGCAGGGTCTTTCCGGTACTGCGTGAGTTGCTGCCGATAGAAGGTCAGAACGCGATCGCTCTCCGCCGTTGTAGGCAATCGCGACAATGCAATCTGGAAGCCATAGGCGATGCGTTCGGCGTCGCTCGCCCCATGCTGCTCCATCCGTAGCGCCATGGCTCGCGCTGCCTCGAAGAAGAAAGGGTCATTCAAAGCAGTGAGCGCCTGAAGCGGTGTGTTGGTCCGCACGCGCCGGACGGTGCAGAACTCGCGGCTGGGCCCGTCAAAGGTAACGAGGCTCGGGTAGGGAGCGCTGCGCCGGGCGTACGTATAGAGGGCGCGCCGGTAGCGATCCTCCCCCTGACTCATCACCCACTTGTCACTGCTGTAAGGCACATCCCATATGCCTTCGGGCTGATAGGGAAAAACGCTCGGGCCATACATTTTGCTGCTGAGCAGGCCGCCATCGGACAGCGCTAAGTCATGAACAATCTCGCCCTCCAGCCGGAAGCGCGGACCGCGCCCATAGAGCCGGTTGTAGGGATCCTTCGCGATGAGATCGGGCGTCGATTCTGACGACTGGCGGTATGTCGCCGAGGTCACCATCAGGCGCTGGATCTTCTTCATATCCCATCCGCTATCCATAAACTCCACCGCCAGCCAATCCAACAGTTCAGGATGGCTGGGCGTCTCTCCCTGCGAGCCAAAGTCTTCGCTGGTCTCGACCAACCCCCGGCCGAAGATTGTCTCCCAGAAGCGGTTCACGGTGACGCGCGCCGTCAGCGGATTGTCGTTTGACACCAGCCACTCCGCCAATGCCAGGCGATTCGGGGTCACGCCAGCCGGAAGCGGCGGCAGAGCTGACGGCACTCCGGCCGCGACTTGCTCTCCCTTGCTCAGGAACGAACCGCGCTCGCGGATGTAGGTGACCGGGCGCACTTGCGGATCGTTTTCCGCCATGATCTGGGCGGTGACGATCCCCAGCTTCGCCAGATCCTCCTCGAGGCCGGCAATCTGCTTGCGCGTTGAATCCAGCAGCGGACTAATGGCCCGGTAGCCGGAACGCAGCGCGCCGGTCTGGGCGGCTGACCGCGATTCCGGAGCAGTAGACAGAACGGGCCAAAGTTTCGCGGGCAATTGCGCGATCTTCGCCGCCTCGGCCGAATCACTGACCGTTACACGGAACCGGCCGATATTGCGCGCCGAATGCCGCAGGAAATGTTTCAAACGTATTGTGAGGATTGTGCCATCCTGCGCCTCAAGAGGCTGTGTGAGCGTGAACACGGCAAAGCGGCGCGGTGCGCCAAAGGGCGCTTCGGTGTTGATCGCCCATCCTCTGACCGATCCTGCTTCCTTAACGAGGATGTTTTGCGCCGAATAGCCATCCTGTTCGTCGTTTGCAGAGACGTGACTCAACTGTAGGGAATGCGGAGCCTGGCCGGGCGTCCCCATTTGGACATCGAAATCGCTGAGGAAGAAGTTGCCGTCTGGATCGCGGCCCGGGCCCCGATTCGGCAGGGAGGCGTCATTCATCACGTCCAGCCGCAGCGCTGTCACGGTCCCTTTTGTCAGGCGCAGAGTCACCGTGTAGGTGTCGGCCTGCGGATTCTTTCCGGTAGCGAGCACTGAACCATCCGTCTGGGTCTGAAGCGTGGCGCCGCCGGCCGATTCGGCCTTCTCAACCACAGGCGCCCTCCATTGGGCGTCCGCCGTTTTGACCGCGGCTTCCCACGAGACCTGCGCCGCTTCCAGCTCCGGCGTCGACGTGGCCAGAACCTGTTTCAGAATCTCGATTTTCGACCTGATCTCTTTGCTGCGCTCGGCCTGTTCCGGCGTGGGCAAATCCAGAGTGGGCTCTTTCGCCCATCGATCGCTAGGTCCTCCCACAATTGAGTACTGGCTGTTCGCAAAGAAGGCCAGGAACCGGTAGTAGTCTTTCTGCGTGAAGGGATCGAACTTGTGGTTGTGGCACTGGGCGCAACCGAGCGTTGAACCGAGGAACACGGAGGCGGTCGTGTTTACCCGGTCAACCTGCTCGTACCAGTAATACTCCTCGGGATCGACTCCGCCCTCGCGATTGAGCATCGTGTTCCGGTGAAAACCGGTGGCAATCAGCTGATCCTGAGTCGGATGCGGCAACAGGTCTCCGGCAATCTGCTCAATCGTGAACTCTTTGAACGGCATGTTGCTGTTCAAAGCCTTGATGACCCAATCCCGATAGGCCCAGGCCGTGCGCCGGGCGTCCTTCTCATACCCGTTGGTGTCGGCATATCTGGCCAGGTCGAGCCACGGCCGCGCCCATCGCTCCCCATACCGGGGAGAAGCGAGAAGGCGGTCCACCGCTTTTTCATAAGCATCCCGAGTCCGGTCGGCCAGGAAAGCGTCCACGTCTTCGGGCGAGGGTGGCAGCCCAATGAGGTCCAGATACACCCGGCGGATGAGCGCTCGCTTATTCGCCTCCGGGCGCGGCTCCATTCCCTCGCGTTCAAGCCGGGCCAGGATAAAACGGTCGATCTCGTTACGCGCCCATTGTGAATTATGGACCTCGGGAAGACTTGGGCGAGTCGGCTTCACATAGGCCCAGTGCCTCTTTCCAGGGGCCGTCTTTAGGGCTTCGGTGGAATCGGGTCCAGGGGCGCCGGAGTCAATCCACATCCGAATGGTGTCGATCTCAGAGGCGGAGAGCGCAGGCCCGCCATAAGGCATCAGCGGCCGTTCCTGCGCCTGTAATCGACGGATCAGGCGGCTTCGATCGCTGTGGCCGGGAACGATGACCGGTCCGGATTCGCTGCCCTTCAGGAGAGCGGCGAGCGAATCGACGCGCAAACCATTCTGTTGGGTCTCCGGGCCGTGGCAACCGTAACAGCGCGATGCAAGGAGGGGTCGAATCTTCTCGCCAAAGACCGGAGAGGCAGCCGTCTTCGCCGCGTTGTTTGTCAGAACCTCCGGAGCCGTGCTCGCGGCGCCGATTTCGCCTTTGTCAATCCAGGCCCGGATAGTGGCAATTTGTTCTGTGGATAGCGGCGGCATACCCAGCGGCATTCTGGGGTCATCGCCCGCGCCAAGAATGCGCTTGACCAAGATGCTGTCGCCGCTACGGCCCGGTATGATCGCTGGCCCGTGTGAGCCACCCTTCAGCAGGTAGGCGATAGAATCGACGCGAAATTGCGCCTGCATCAGCGCCGCATTGTGACAAGGAGCGCACGATTTCGCGAGGATCGGCGCCACGTCGCGGCTAAAGTCGGGGACGCCGTCTGCTGGAGCCTGGGCCGCCGCGCCGGATGCCGGAAGGAGACAAGCCCAAGCCAAGGTCATGAGAACCGGCGCCGTCAAACCGGCTCGATGGTAGCGATGCGCAAGAAACATCCTGTATTCGTCAAAGTTATCACTACACGTGTGCGGTTTATCGACCCGCCGGGTCCCAGGCTGAAGCTTGGGCCACGCCTGTCGGAAATGGATCGGCCGGCTTCCGCGTCTGGGTGCCGAACGCCTCAGTCCGACGGCTGCTTCTATATCCGGCTGCCCCAATGGTCGGTCTTGATCTTTCGAAAGCAGTATGGGTTACTGGATCATCGGGAACTCGATCTTCGATCCATCTTCTCCGCCTCTGTAGACGCGTTCGGT
>CAJCIT010000010.1 GCA_903970405.1 Acidobacteriaceae bacterium
GTCCGTACAGCGCTTCCGAGAGTTGAACGTTATATTCGTAGAGCTCAAGTGCTCTGGGCAAGTCCTGCCTGACCGCATTTAGATAGCGAGTAAGCCGCTCTCGCGTGATTGTGCGTTCAACGCCAGCAAGAAACTGAGGACCGTATGGTGGCGGCAAATGCAAGGTCCTTGTGCCTTGTCATATCAATCGTCTGGCTCCGCCCATCTCTTTCTCATTCTCTTGTTCATTTCTTTCGGTCCTTGACACGGGGAGTTGGATGGGGTACAGTCTCAAAGAGACTTCTGGGATCATCCCTGCCGTAAGGCATATTCCTGGCGGTAAAGCTGTCGAACAAGAGCCGCCCGAGAACTCTCGGGAGGCTCTTCTTACGTTCAGCCGGACGATCAGAAGCCGAAGCCTTGGTGCCTATCTCAAGAGTTGGACCGTCCCTCTCAATTCTTCTTCTTTTTCGGAGCGTCCGGGTTCACATAGTTCGTCTGGACGGTTTCGCCCAACGCCTTCAGCATTTCCTTTGACGGCTCAGCGAATGGCCCTGTCGGCTTCAATTGCAGATACTTCTGGAATTCGTCGGCTGTACCGGCAGGCGGGTCGATTTTGCCGGTCTTCGAATCCACCGCGGCTTTGGCCATCAGACAGACTCCATACTGATAGTGGGCATCGGCGTAGTTGGGATCGGCCTCAATCGCCTTTTTGAAGAAGGATTCGGCCTGGTCGGGCTGGCCGGCATTCACCAGATTGGCGCCCATGTTGTAGTAGGCCTTGGCGCCCATCGCCGGGTCCAGCGAAGCTGCCTTAGCCGTGGCCTCGGCGGCCTCCGGAATCTTCCTCTCCGCGCCATAGGCAATCGCGAGCTGGTTATAAAGGGCGGCGTTGTTCGGCGTCACCTCGATCGCCTTCTTATAGGTCTCGATGGCTTTATCCAGCGGGGCTGTCTTGTCAGCGCCAGTCTTGGAGTTGCCCAAGGCCAGATACGCGGCGCCGAGGTTGTCCCACACAGCGGCCTGCGCCGGGTCAAGCTCCGCCGCGTGGGCCAGGTTGGTGACGGCCTGGTCATATTGCTTGGCATCCATAGCGGCCATCCCGGCGTTGAAGGCATCGTTCAATTCCTTGTTCTTCTTCATCGTTTCGGAGCGTTCTTTGGCTTGTTTCTCAAGCGCCGCTTTTTGCTCCGGAGTGATGCTGCGTTCCTGTTCCTTGTCCAGCGTGCCGGTGGCTGCCGCCTTCGCCAGGGCAGCGGTCTGTGCGGCCGCCTTGCCGGCATCGAAATCGATGGTTCTGGGTTCGCCATAGGTGGAACGGACATTGTTGACGCTATCCACCACTTTCCCGTCGATTTCGCATGTGATGTTGTAGATTCCTAGTGGCAGGCCGGTATAGAACCAGTGGCCCTTTTTGTCGGACTTGACCTGATAATTGCCTTTGATATCGGTGCGGACCAGCTTGATCAGCGCACCCTTGTAGAGTTGGCCATCGGGTCCTCTCACGTCGCCTTCGAGGGTGGTGACCTGCGCAAAGACCAGGGAGGCGGAAAGCAGCAGCAGGGCCGGCGCTACCAGCAGGGCTGGCGTGAGAGACTTCTGCATTGAGGCCGGCACGATCCACTTGGCAAGCCGGGGGAACTGGGCGAGCATGGCGGTACTCTCCTTCAGCGGTGTATTTTCAGCAACAGAATACTACATCGATGCACGGGTGGAAATAGCGCGAACCGGATTGTGGCATCTCGGGTCGATCCAATGGCATCTCACCCAGGGAAGCAACGGCTTTGGAGGACTCAGTTGCAGAGGGTTTTCATACGAAAGATAACCGGTTTAGCGGTGGGGGCCGTGCTGGTCTTTCTGGGGGCTGCCGGGGCCGAGACAGCGGGTCCTGAAGGCGATAGGCCGGCTGGAGAGGTGGCAAAGGCCGAGGAGCTGTACCGGGCCACTCAGTACGGGCCCGCGCTCGCACTTCTCGATAGAGACTCAAGCCTTGCGAGCGAACTGGATCTGATCGGCCGCATTTACTACATGCAGGGCGACTATCGCCTGGCAGTGGATTTCCTGACCAAGGCGCTGGAAGCCGATCCGAAGAATGGAAAGTACGCCGACTGGCTGGGCCGCGCCTGGGGACGCCGCGCGGAGAGCGGCGGCTTGTCGGCGGCGGGCTACGCATCGAAGGCCCGCGGATACTTTGAACAGGCGGTTCAGCTTGACCCGAAAAACGAAGAGGCGCTCAGCGACATCTTCGATTACTATCTTCAGGCGCCGGGCTTTCTCGGCGGCGGCGTGGGCAAGGCGGCGAAAGTCGCCGACGAGATTGGGGCATTCGACCCGGCCGATGGCGACGCGAAGAGAGCGAGTATCGCGGAGAAAAAGAAAGACTATTCGAGGGCGGAAGACCTGTTGCGGCGCGCCGTGGAGGCCGCGCCGAAGCAGGTGGGCTATCGGGTTGCGCTCGCCGAGTTCTTTGCCCGGCGCGGACGCGACGCGGAGAGCGACGCGCTCTTCGCCAAGGTGGAGCAGGATTTCCCGAACGTGCCCAAGGTCTGGTTCGCGCATGCCGGAATGCTGATCCGTCAGAAGCGAAACTTAAGCGACGCGAAGCGGCTGCTTGAAAAGTATTTGCAAGCCACCATTACGCCGGACGATCCACCGAAGCGGGACGCGGAGAAGCTGTTGGAACGGGCGTCCGCGGGCGCCTGAGCGGGAATCGCACGGCCTCAAGCGAACGGCGCCCGTTTACACTCGTAGTGAACACACCCCAATCCCATGAACTTCCCGGAAGCGATCCGCTTCAGCCTGCAATCCCTGCAAGCCAACCCGCTCCGAACCTTTCTCACCGCGCTGGGCCTGATCATCGGGAATGCGTCCGTGATTCTGGTAGTCACTATTTCGCTGGCGAGTAAGGATTTGATTTTGGATCAGATTCGCGGTATTGGCTCGAACCTTATTTCCGCCGTCTACGAAGCAGGAGGTCAGACCGGCGCGAACGTTGCAGCCGACTTCATCAAGTTCGCCGACGTCGAAGCCGTTCGCAGAGAGCTGGCGGGCGAGGTGACAGCCGTGACGGCGGTGATGCCCAGCAACGACCGGATCGTGGTGAATGGAAGAGAGCGCGACGTTACCATCAACGGCGTAGATGAGTACTACCCAAAGGTGCGCAACATCGTCACTCTCAGCGGCAGGCTGATCGATTCAAGCGACGTGGCGTTGCGGTCGCGCGTAGCGGTGATCACCGACAAACTGGCGGTGCGGCTCTATGGCAACCGGCAAGCGGCCATCGGCCAGAAAATCAAAATCAAACAATTGGAATTCACCGTGGTGGGCACGTTTCGGGAAAAGACCAGCACCTTCGGCAACTCTGAGATCCTGGACGAAACCATCCTGCTGCCCATCACCATCACGCGCTACTTTGAGCAGTATGAGCGCATCGATCCGATGTACGCCCAGGCCACGAACGCCGACGATGTACCGCGGGTCTCAGAGGAGATCAAACGCATACTAGAGCAGCGGCACCGGCCCGGCGCTAACTTCACGGTGATCAACCTGAAAGCGATTCTCGATACGGCCAACCGGATTGCGTCGGTTCTGACGTGGGTGCTGATTATTGTCTCGGCCATCGCGCTGGTGATTTCAGGCATCGGCATCATGAACATCATGCTGGTGACGGTGACTGAGCGCACGCGGGAAATTGGGCTGCGGATGTCGCTGGGCGCGTCAAAGAAGGATATTCTCGGCCAGTTTCTGACGGAGTCCGTCATGATCAGCCTGATCGGCGGCTTCATCGGCATTTCGATCGGACTGGCGTTGCCATGGAGCGTGCGGCTGTTCACCGACGCGGTGAAGGTGCCGGTGTCGGCGTGGTCGGTGTTGGTCGCCTTTCTGGTCTCGTTTACAGTCGGGATCGGATTTGGACTGCTGCCGGCCAATCGGGCGGCGAGTTTGAATCCGACGGAAGCGCTGCGGCACGAATAGGCGCCGCTACGGCGTTCGAGAGCGCGCGATCTCAGGCGCCTCCTCCATCGGCGACGCCAACGACTTCTCCGGCTCCAGGTAGTTTCGCGTCAAGTCTTCCTTGATGATCTTGAGCGCGGTTTCCGGATCGTCGGCAAAGCGGAACAGGTTGAGGTCGGACTCGGCAATGACGCCATACTTCACCAGCGCGTCGAAATTGAGGATGTCGCGCCAGAACTTGGAACCGTAGAGCACAATCAGGATGTGGCTTTCGAGTTTCTTGGTTTGGGCAAGGGTAAGGATTTCGGTCATCTCGTCCAGCGTGCCGAATCCGCCGGGAAAAACCACCAGCGCCTTGGCAAGATAGGCAAACCAGAACTTGCGCATGAAGAAATAGTGGAACTCAAAGGAGAGTTCAGGGGTGATGAAGGGGTTGGGCCGTTGTTCGAACGGGAGGCCGATGTTCAGGCCGATGGTCTTGCCGCCGGCGTCCGTGGCGCCCCGATTGGCGGCTTCCATGAGGCCCGGTCCGCCGCCTGAGCATACGACGAAGCGGTGT
>CAJCIT010000011.1 GCA_903970405.1 Acidobacteriaceae bacterium
CGCCGCGCAAGCCTCGGCGCCTCAGGAAACTCCCGAGCCGACCTTGTCCGCCGCGCAACTCGCTGCGTACCTTTCCAACATCGGGGCGCCCGTCGGCATGAACGACGCCCGCCGCGCCAACTTCGATATGGCCTTCGACCAACTCGTCGCCGAAAGGGAAGCCGCCAAGCGCTCTGAAGCTGCGACTCCGTCAGAACATGTGGACCCTCCCAGCGACCCCGACTCGCCCCCGTCGCCCGACGCCTCCCACCGTGGCGGCCCCAGCACTCAGGCCGGCAAAGCGCGCAGCGCTCAAAACTCGTTCAAGCACGGCCTCTCGTCCGGCTTCACTCACTTCAAGCTCCTCCCTGGTGAGAGCCTCGACGAATACGTTGAACTCGTCGCTGACATCCGCGCCCAGTTCCGTCCGGGCACCCGGCTTGAGGCTCACAAACTCGCCGATATGGCCCAAGCCTGGTGGCTGCAACGCCGCGCCCGCAACATGCAAACCGGCGCTCTGGAATCCGGCGGCGACAAAGCCTTCGCCCTCTACCTCCGCTACGAAACCACGCAGCGCCGCTCTTATCAAATGGCTCATAACGACTTCAAGGAAATGCAAGAGCAGCGCAAGGCCAACGCCAAATCTCCTGTCACCCCCGCTGTCCCTGAACCAGGCACGTTCCAAAGCCCGCGACAGCATCCATCGCCACCCGCCGCTCCCGACTCCACATCCGCGCCGCCGGACGCCCCCAACCCGCAACCCCTGGCCGCCTAAAATTAATCCGCTGTCAGTCTGCGAACCGCAGTCTGCCGGCTTCTGTTCTTTGACAACCCGCCTACAGTAAGTGTCCGCGTCATGCGACCCCACCCCAACTCCGCTCAAACGACCGCCCCAGCACGCAAGATCCACGCCCCAAAACGCAGATTTTCGTCCGCCGTACCCTCCTGCGCGCTCGAATTTGAGGCCGCAACTGACCCGAATAGTTCGTTTCGCAGGCGGTGTAGGGCAGGCTGACTACCCGCCGGGCCGACTGCAAATCGGCGGATCCCGCCTGGAAGCCGTACGCCTAAATTGCGCGCGCGATTGAGAGGGCGGGGGATCCGGGAAAGTCGGGAGCAGCCCAACCGGTCGCTCCCGGACGGTCGCGGCTCTGAAGGCGAGCAGGCACCAGCTTGGCGTTCCGGCTGCTGGCAATGCCGGCTCGGTTCAAGTATTCTTAGATCCTGCCGTGAAGCGAATTTTGTACACACTGTTGGGGTTACTGAGCCTCGGCGGGGGCGCGTCTCGTCTACTCGCCGCCGAAGCGAAGTGGATTAAAGTCTCCACCGCCCACTTCTCCATGTTCACCTCGAACGGCGAGCGGCGCGCGAAGGACACGCTTCTTCACTTTGAGCAGGTGCGGACGTTCTTCCAGAAGGCCACGAATTTCGCCCCAAAGGACGATGAAATCGTGCAGGTGGTGGCCTTTCAGAATGAGAAAGAATACAAACCCTATCAATTGAACGCAGGCGCCACGGCCTACTACCAACGGACGCAAAGCCAGGACTTCATCGTCATGTCTGACATCGAGACGGAACACTATCCCGTTGCCGTTCACGAGTACACGCACCTGGTGGTGGAACATGCCGGCGTGAAGCTTCCCATTTGGTTTAACGAAGGTCTGGCCGAGCTTTACTCCACTCTTGAACCTGAGGGCGATAAAGCAATGGTCGGCCGCCCGATCCCGGGACGGAGTCAGACGCTGCGGGACGCGGGATGGATGGATCTGGCCACTTTATTTGGCGTCACACCCGGATCGCCCTATTACACCCAGCCTGAGAAGATGCAAATCTTCTACGCGGAGAGCTGGCTATTGACGCACATGCTGGTGCTGGGAGTTGATTACCGGCCGCATTTTCCCGAATTCATTACGGCCGTGAACGGCGGCGTCAGTTGCGAGGAGGCGATTCGCAAGGTCTACGGAAAAGATCTGAAGGCGCTGTACTCCGATCTGCGGAATTACTTCGCGGGGCTAACGGTTCGGGTTGTGATTTTCCCCATCAAACTGGCCAAGCCGAATGAGCCGGTGGAAGTGGCCACGGCTGACGACCTGGAATTGCGCCTCACGCTGACCCAGTTGCTCATCGGCACGAACAAGGGGGAGCAGGCGGCAAAGACGCTGGCGCAACTTTCGAAGGAGTACCCGGAGAGCGCCGCGGTGGAAGAGACGCAGATGGACCTGGCGTTCCAGCACACCGACTTCGCCGGCGCCCAATCGCACTGCCTTCGCGCCTTTGACCTTGGCTCGCGAAACGCCCAGATGTTATACAACTGCGCGATCCTTGTCAGCAACGGATGGGGAGACGCGAAGAGAGTCGCGCCGCTGCTCCAGCGCGCCTTGGAGGTGCAGCCCGGCCACCGGGAAGCCCAGTTGCTGCTCGGCTTCACACTGCTTCGCGAGGACTTGTACGGTCAGGCGCTGGCGACGCTGGCCGGCGTGAAGTCGGTTCCGCCGGATCGCGCGTCGCAGTTCTATTCGGCCGAAGGTTATGCCATGTTGCGATTGGGCAATGAGACCGAGGCGAAGAAGGCCTTTGAGCTCGCCAGGAAGTGGGCGAGAACGCCCGCCGATACGATGCAGGCCGACCGGTTCCTCGACTCGTTGCGCCGAAACGAGGAGCAGCGAGACGCTTTCCAAAAGCGGGCTCAGACTCCGGCGCCGGCGCGAGATACAACCATCACGGACGAAGCGGAACAGGCCCCGATTCTAAAGAGGCGCGACCCGTATGCCGGTATGAGCAAGGCCAAGGGTCTGATCACGAAAATCGAGTGCACCGGGAAGAGTTTCCGCTTTCACCTCAAAGTGGACAACCAGGACCAGATCTACGCGATCGCGAGTGCGGAAGACGTTCTGATCAGAAACACGGACGACAACGAATCTTTGACATTCAGTTGCGGCGACACGCTTAACAAGGTGGCGACGGTGTACTTCGTCGAGGGGAAAGCCCCGGCAAGCGGAATCGCGAAACTGATCGAGTTCGAGAAGAAAAACTAGCGGGCCAGTAGCAGCACCCACCACCGCCCTACACCGCTCTGCCTAACGCCTTAGACGATCGCTCAATCAGTTCGTCTTCAAAAGCAAAGTCAGGCTTGGGGAAGCCGCGTTTCTTCAAGTACGACTTGTAAGTGAGCTTCAGACCCGTTTGCATATCGGTGGGGCGAAACGATAACATGCGCTGGGCTTTGGTGATCACCTGCGTAATGGCCGGCATATCCAGCCAGTAACCGAAATACTGTCTCTGACCGATAGCCTGACCGCCCCAAGCGTGAATCTTGTCGCGAGGGATGGAAACAACGTGAGCTTCCTTGAAGCCGGCCGCGCGGGCCACCTCTTTTAGAAAATCATTCTGCGTAATAGCCTTCGCATTCGATGTATTGAACGCATGGCCGACGGCGTTTCGCTGTTCTAACACCCGGACGGCCACCTCCGCCAGATCATGCACGAAGACGAACTGCATGAGCCGGTGGCCGTCACTGGGGAGAATGACGGGGCGGTTGGCGCGCAGGCGATCCCAGAAAAATGCCTCCCGATAAAACGGATTATCCGGACCGTAAATGTAAGGAGGCCGCAGGGTCACCACCGGAAAGCCAGTCCTTTGGTGCATCCGGAACAAAGACCGCTCACTCATGGCCTTATTCCGGACATAGCTGGAGGGGTGATCGTCGGGCGCAAGAGGGTCGCCCTCATGATGGTTCAGACCATCGCCATAGGCCGAGACGCTCGACATGAAAATGTACCGGGAGACGTGTCCTTCAAAGATCCTCGCCGTGGCTTCGATCTGAAGCGAGTTGGTTCCGCGCTCCCAGTCATACACATTGTCATAGACCGCGTCAAACTTGAGGCTCCCCAGTGCTCTCTTGACCTCCACCGGGTCATTCCGGTCCGCAACGATATTGCCAACCCGCTTGCTGAAACAATGCTTGGGCCGCCGGTGCAGCAGCGCCACCTGGTGGCCGCGCCGCAAGAGTTCAGTGACCAACAAACGGCCGATGAACCCCGTTCCCCCAATCACCAGCACGCGCAGCGAGGGGGGGACATCGGCGATCTTATCCGGAGCCTTAGTCGTAATACTCGAGGCCGAGATGGGTAATGAGGTCTTCACCCTGCATCCACCGAAGCGTGTTCTTCAGTTTCATCAATTGGATGAAAATATCGTGCTCTGGATACAATCCTGGAGCGGTCATTGGCGCTTTAAAGTAAAAAGATAGCCATTCCTGAATGCCTTTCATGCCGGAGCGCTGCGCCAGGTCTAGAAAAAGTACGAGGTCGAGCACCAGCGGCGCGGCCAGAATGGAGTCGCGGCAGAGAAAATCGATCTTGATCTGCATCGGGTAGCCGAGCCAACCGAAGATGTCGATATTGTCCCAGCCCTCTTTCGAGTCGCCGCGCGGCGGATAGTAGTTGATCCGAACCGCGTGGTAGAGGTCCTTGTAGAGTTCGGGGTAAAGGTTCGGCTGAAGAATCTGTTCAAGAACGGACAGTTTTGTCTCTTCCTTGCTTTTGAAAGAGCCCGGGTCTTCCAGGACTTCACCGTCGCGGTTGCCCAGGATGTTGGTGGAGAACCACCCGCTCATGCCCAGCATGCGGGCTTTGAACCCGGGGGCAAGCAGGGTTTTCATGAATGTCTGGCCGGTCTTAAAGTCCTTGCCGCAAACCGGGACCCCGTTTTGGCGGGCAAGCTCCAGCAACGCCGGCGTGTCCGTGGTGAGGTTGGGCGCACCGTTCGCATAGGGAACGCCCAGCTTAAGAGCCGCGTAAGCGTAAATCTGGCTCGGTGCGATGTCGGCATCGTTGTTACGCAGCCCCTCCTCGAAGGTCTCAAGATTCTGATGGACAGGGCCCGAGCGATGAAAGACCTCAGTCGAACCGCACCAGATCATCACCAGACGGTCGCAGTTGTTGGCGCGCTTGAAATCCTGGATGTCGGTCATCAGGGCCTCCGCGAGGTCCATCTTCGATGGTGCGGACTTCACATTGGGCCCGTCGATACGCTTTATATAGGTCTGGTCGAAGACGGCTTTCATCGGCTTGATGGCCGACAGTGGCTCCTTCAGCTGATCCAGAAGAGACTTCTCTAGGACCTTGGCGTGGACGGCTGCTTCGTAGGCATTGTCTTCAAAGATGTCCCAGGCGCCGAAAGTGAGGCACTCCAGCGGCGTGAGTGGAACGAAGTCTTTGATCTTGGGAGTGTTGTTGTCGGTACGCTTGCCCAGACGAACCGTCCCGAGTTGAGTGAGAGAACCGACGGGAACCCCTAAGCCGCGCTTTACGGCCTCGACGCCGGCGATGAAAGTGGTGGCTACCGCACCCATGCCCGGGATGAGGATTCCGAGCTTACCCGTAGCGGGCGCGATGACGGTATTTGGCTGCTTTGACAGAAACTGCTCCTTCTTTCGATTTGCCGGCCGAGGGTGAGGCCGCCCGCATCCCTTTGTAAAGGCTAGAGTTAATTCCCGCCGGCGAACGCTGGATTGCGCTTCTTGACCGGCGGCGCTAACGTCTTGAAACTGAATGCGTTTTCAGCAAACCGTTTTCAGCAATCCTAGGCGATATACTAACATCCTGATGTCCCAACGTGGCACAACGACGATCTCGGCGCTGGTCGTTGACGATGAGCAACTGGCCCGTGAAGAGCTGGTCTACCAGCTCAAGGACTTCCCGGAAATCGAGATTCTGGAGGTTGGCACGAATGGTCTGGAGGCGGTCCAGCTCATTGAGAGCCTGGAGCCGGACCTTGTTTTTCTGGATGTGCAGATGCCCGGGTTGGACGGCCTGGGCGTGATTCGCGCGCTGCGGGAAAAGGGTGTGGCCCTCCCGTACTTCGTGTTTTCGACCGCCCATGATGAGTACGCGGTGGAGGCCTTCCGCCTGGAGGCGATGGACTACCTTCTGAAGCCGGTGGAGAAGGAGCGCCTGGAAGTGACGTTGCAGCGAGCGCGGCGCGAGATTGAAACACGCCACGCAGCGGAAGTACGGGTGCCGGAACCGGCCGCGCCTGCGCCCGCGCCGAAGCCAACGCTTCAGAGGACCAAGCTCCTGGTGAGGAGCAACAGCCGCAACCTGATTCTGGACGCGCACGAAGTGATCTATGCAACCATCGACGACGGCCTGATTACGATTGTCGGGACTCATTTCGAAGGCCACTCGAATTACCGGACCATTGAGGAGTTGCAATCGAACCTCGATCCGAATGTTTTCTGGCGCGTGCACCGGTCGTACCTGGTGAACATCAACCGGATCCGCGAAGTGATCCCGTGGTTCAAGTCGAGCTTCCAACTGCGGATGGACGATAAGAAGCAGACCGAGATTCCGGTGAGCCGTATCCAGACGAAACGGCTGCGGTCGATGCTGAAACTGTAGGGCGTTCTAGACGCGATCCGGCGCGCTGTTATGTCTTCGGCAACAGCATGATGGCAATTCCGGCCAGCGTGCCGAGGAGGGCAGTGGCGCCGGCGAGACGGAGGCTGGCTTGGCGGCCCAGCTCTTTGCCCAGCGCGCTGAGCGAATAAACGCTCACCGGGCCGAGCGTGCAGAGCAGAGCTGCGACATAAGGACCGGGCACCCCCTCGCGGTATAGCACGTAAGCCAGCGCGACATCCAGGGCCATCGGCACCGGCAGCAGCGTTCCGAAGATGGCCACGGCGATGACGCCCAGGACCGAAACCGGCAGGCGAGTCCCGTAGGCGGGGATGAGTTCGGCGGCCAACGCCCCGAGCACCGCCGCCAGCAGCATCCAGGGCAGAGTGAGCCAAGTCAGGCGCACAAGGTTGCGCAGGTAGACTCTCAAGAATGTGAGCAGCCTGCTGGTGAGGGTTTGTTCGATAACAGGCATGCCGAGGTTGAGCGGGTTCATGCCCTTGGGTGCGCTAATCTCCGGCACAAGGAGCGGCAAAGCCAGCAGCAGCAGGGCCGGAACGATCGTTCGCAACAGAGCAAACGGGAGCGGAAACAGTACAAAGGCCATCGCCACGACGATAGGGTTGAAGCTGGGCGAGCTGATCATGGCCGCGACGCTGAGCCTGGTGCTGGCGCCGCTGGCTATCAGACTCTGCGCCACGGGCGTCGCGCAGTTTGTACACACTCCGAGAGGCGCGCCGGCGATGGCCCCGCAAAAGACGTTTGCCGAAGTGGACGAAAAGCGTTTCGGAGTGGCTGTGCCGCCCAGCAACGTCATAAGCGCGGCGCCGAACGGCAGCGCGAAGTACATGCCGAACCGGTTGGTGTAGAGCCAGTTTACGCTGGTGCGGAAAACACGATCCATGGGTGGCATGGCGGGTGTAACTTTTAACAGGGCATCAAAGGAAATGGCCCCGTTCACCGTGACGCCGGTACCGGCATGAAGCTTTTTGAGGAGAGCCGGATACCGCTGCTGGCTCCAAAAAATCAGTATGATGCTGAGCGCAACGGCGGCGGCCAGCACGATCTCGAGAGTGCGCCGGGGAATAGCGTGAGCCGAGGACTGTGGGGTGCCGAGAGTAGACATGGTTTCCGTGACGCTCCTTATTTTCGGTTGTGGCGCTCCAAGACGGCGCCGGAATGGCTATGTTCCGCTGATCTGAGGGTGTCGTCCGGCCTTCGCCGCCCGCGGATTTCGCACTTAGTAAAAGTAGCTCTTCGCCTGAGCGGTTGCCCTACTGCATTCATGTTATGGCGGCCTTCGAGTCAAATCCCACTCCCAAACGCGTGTGGCCACGCCTCCTTGGCACCCCGCAATTAATTACTGCAAGGTGTGCGCTTTTTTCCCTTTGCCCGGCGCTCTCCGGCCTTCTCTCCACGCGTAACCTCTTCAGCCGCCGTGAGATCTCGTTTATGGCGCTGAGCGTGCATGGAGGTTTGAGGAGGAGAGACAACCGATGAAAGTAACCTATCTAAGCGTGGGCCTGATCGCCACTTGCTCTTTGTTTGCAGACACACGGAGTGACGCCACTCGCAGGATCGATACGGCGGAAGAAGTTTTGCATGAGATTATGGCGACTCCCGATAAGGGAATCCCTCGGGATCTGATTGAGAGGGCGCAGTGCGTAGGAATTGTGCCCAACCTCAAGCGGGCCGGATTCATCGTGGGGGCGAAGTACGGCAAAGGCATCGTAACCTGCCGGACGGACGAAGGCCGCGGATGGAGTGCTCCGTCAACGATCATTATCGAGGGCGGAAACGTCGGTTTTCAGATCGGCGCCGGCGAAACGGACGTGGTGTTCACGGTGATGAACAAGAGCGGTGAAAACAGACTGATGCAAGACAAGTTCACCATTGGCGGCGACGCCGCCGCGATGATCGGTCCGCTGGGACGCGACACTCAGGCCCAAACCGACGCACTGATGCACGCCGAGATTCTGAGTTGGTCAAGGTCACGGGGTGTATTTGCGGGCGTAAGTCTGGACGGCGCAAGCTTGCGCGCGGATAACGACGACAACGAGGCCATTTATGGAACTCGGGTCACTCAGCAGGAGTTGCTGCATGGGCATGTAAAGCCGCCTGCCGCTGCGAGTAAATTGTATGGTGAGTTGAATAGATACGCTCCTGCCATGCGGGGCGGGAATTAGACCGCTCGTGATTGTGGGCCGAACGCATCAGCCTGAAGTCAGGCTGACGCGTTCGGCCTAGCGCTGTGTTTGCGGCCCCGCGCTCGAGTCGAGAGCCGAGCGGTCTGTGCACCGCGGGCACGTCGCCACAAAGAGCCGGAGATCTTGAGTGACTACCATCACTGGGGCTGCTGAATCGATGGGAAAGGCGTCCTCCCAGAAATCGAGGAACGGGTGAAGTTGGGCCGCCGGCGTGTAGTAATGGAACTGCGGCATCATCACTTGGGGTATGACCACTGGAACTGCGCCTTGGATGCGGACGCGGCTGAAAGCAAGGCGCAGCTCCGGATTGTCACTGGGGCGGTGGCTCTGGACGGCGACCCACGACGATATGCCGATCAGCGCAACGATTGTGACCACCGCAACGTTGCGCAACGCAGGACGAAGCCGGGCCAGTTGGGCTGCGATCGTCCACGCCGCGATCGTTTCGAGCGCCGCCATAAACGGTGTGGAGTAGCGCGGGCCTTCGGCGTTGACCTTGGCCAAGGTCAGAAGCATCAGTCCACCGAACCAGACGAAGGGCTCCACGGCGCGGGCTTCGACACCGCGGCGATTACGAATCAATAGGACGATGCCAGCCCCAATGAGCAGCCATTCCACCGGCGTGAGCAGGAAGCGAAGGCGCCAGGTTCCGAGGAAACCGATATCGCCCCACGGCGCCTTCCGGAAAACGGCCAGGTAGGCCATGAATAGGTAGGCCTTCGCGGCATTCAACTTAAGAATTGCCGCTGGCCAGAGAAGCAGAACCGTGGCTAGGAAGATAGCAAGCGAGCGCCCCGCGAACTTCCAATCGAGCAAAAGCGCCTGACGCTTCCGCCACGCGCAAATGAGCAGGGTGGCGATCAGCACGAACGTTACTTCCATCGTGCAAAAAGCGATGCCAGCCGCGGCTACGGCGTAGTACCAATCGGAGCGCTTCCCTTCCACCATAACTTTGGCGAGAAGGGCTAGCGCCGCCAGGTAAAACAAGACGAACGTCAAGTGAGGCGCCACCTCGTTCGTATACAGGTGGACCGGGCTCCACAGAATCAGGGAGGCGCCTAACACCGCGGCGATGGGGCCCGAGTCAGGCGGCAGGATGCGAAGACTGGCGATGGCGATGAGCAGGGCGGACAGGATGGGGAACAGAAGACTCCACCAGCGAAGCGTTTGCTCGTTCTGGGTGAA
Organism: Acidobacteriaceae bacterium; assembly: GCA_903970405.1. GTDB lineage: Bacteria > Acidobacteriota > Terriglobia > Bryobacterales > Bryobacteraceae > CAJCIT01. The sequence continues at coordinate 9,770 of CAJCIT010000011.1, forward strand.
GCGAGTAAGCAAGCCGAGCCAATACCAGTAGACCGGCCCGTGCCAGTGGCGGTAGACATCTGGGTCATCGACGGCGCGGGCAGCGCGGGATAGAGCGAGGCGTTGCTTCTGATCGAGTCCACGGCCGAGCCCGGTGCGAACGTAATCGATGAGGGACATCGACTTGGCGTCGGTCCACTGGGCGAGCGCCGGGAAGCCGGCGGCATACATATAATCCGATTCGTCGTAGCCGAAGGGGGCGGGCGAGATCCGATAAGAAATGAGGCTGGCCGCAGCGGCAACGATAAGGAGAAAGACCAGTAGATATTTCGCCAACGCCAGCATTGACATCCCGTGGACCGATTCTCGCATTGCGGCCTGAGCGAGCCGATGGAGGACAGCGTTACGCTGGAATGGTGGCCGAAACGGTTTCAGAGAGTTCAGTGGACTGGAAGGGTAACGGTCTGCGAATCGTAAGAAGCGGCGAGTTGGATACCAATACACCGCAGAGTGAGGGCATGACCCGCGCCGAAGCCATCTCTTTCGCGCGAGTGGGGGCTCGGAAGCTGTGGGCCGGTACGGTGGTTGTGGAACCGCGCATCCAAACGGGCCCACACCATCACGGCGAGTTGGAAACGGTCATTTACGTAGTGAGTGGCCGGGCGCGCTTCCGGTGGGGCGACCGTCTGGAGTTTATCGACGAGGCGGGACCGGGCGATTTCGTGTATGTTCCGCCATTCGTTCCTCATCAGGAGCTGAACGCCAAAGAGGACCAGCCGGTGGTGGCGGTGCTGGTGCGGAGCGGCCAGGAGCCGGTGGTGGTGAACCTGGACATTCCGAATCCGGAGCCGTATCCTGAAACGCCGGCGATCGATCCATTTCACAAGAAGCGGCATTGATGCGGCCGATCTCCAGGTTCCTCGCGCGCAGCGATTCCGGCGCTCGTTCCATCGTTGGCGCGTATTCAAGCTCCGCTTGCTGCGACCGGGAGACCTTCTTCTGAACCGCGCGCGTCAGCACGCGGACCGTGACCCAGCGGAACCGTTCACCATGAGCCCTACGCAGGACAGCCATCAATACCAGCGCCTGCTTATTTGCGAAGGGAAATAGGACAGGGCGTTGGTCCGCTGCTTCGCGCGCGGTTCAGAATCACGCGCTGTTCTTCAACGAGGAACCCAGGATAACCAAGGACGCCGTCCGGGCCCCGCCCTTGGTTATCCCCCTGTTACTAAGGCGTAACTGTGAAAACGGTATCTGAGTCCGAGGTGGAAGAATCGGTTCCCCATACACCCTGCGTTCCCCACACACCTTGGGTTCCCCACACACCCTGCGTTCCCCAAATCACCTGAAAGCCCGAGTCTGTACTGGCGCCCCACACGCTTTGGCTCCCGACGACGGTATTATTCGAGGTAACAACCGAAGTTCCCCAAACTGTTTGAGTTCCCCATGCTCCCCTCGTGCCGGCCCCGGCTTGACCGTGCGCTACGTCAGTGTCATTCCAGGTAGAGGAGGGATCGAAGACAAGAGACACAGTACCGGACGCCGCGTTGTACTGGGCAACCGGTGACAGTGCTGTGCCGGTGGCAAGATCCTGATTGGCGAGCGCCGCCGCCAAGTCCAGGTATCCGGCCCCGACGGTCAGCATGTCGTATTGACTCACGAACACTTGACCGGTGACTGGATCCACCGCCGTGCTTGACGCGGGGAACGTCTTGTAGGCGGTCTTCATCAAGCGCGCCTTAACCTGATCGGGCGTCAGCGACGGATGGCCTTGCAACATGTCGGCCACGGCCCCACTGACCACGGGCGTCGCCATGCTGGTCCCATTTAACATGAGGAAACTCGTTGACGCCGCCGTACTACCTGTTTGTTGGTAATAAGATAGCGGAACCGCGTTGGCGGAATTACTCGCCAGCGTCGAACCGGGGGCCAGAAGTGAGACCACATGATTGCCAGGCGCGACGATGTCGGGTTTCACGATCTCGTCGATAGCTGTAGGACCCTTTGAGCTGTAACTGGCGATCAGGTCGTCCGTGCGCGGATATGTTCCCATGGCCTTCATCGCGCCCACAGTGATGACATGGGGATCGTTGCCGGGCGATTCGATAGTTCCATAACCGTTCGTTCCCTCCGAATTGTCCCGCCCGTCGTTGCCGGCAGCCACCACCACCACGATCCCCGCCTTCCAAGCAGCTTCCACCGCCTGGCACAAAGGATCCAGTTTGTAACTCTCATAAGCCGGTCGCCCCAATGAAAGATTGATGACGCGTATGTTGTATTGCTGCTTCAGCGCGATAGCCCGGTCAATCGCAGCGATCACCGTGCTGTCCGTACTCGCGCCGTTCATATCGAGAACACGTAGATTGATCAAAGACGCGTTCGGGGCGATTCCAACGAAAGATCGCTTACAGCCCGGACAATCGGAAGCGGTTCCATTCGATCCGATAATCCCCGCGACGTGCGTGCCGTGGCCGTATTGATCCGCTCCATTGCCGCCGGTAAAGTCCTGCGTGTAGACGACACGCGGCAATATGCCAAGAAGGCCGCTCAGGTTCGGGCTCAGGTCGATGCCGCTGTCGATCACCGCAACGCCCACTCCGTTGCCCGTTAGATTGTTCTGCCATGCGGCGGTAGAGTTCACAGCCGCCGCGGAATAGTCAAGTTTGCCCGTCACTACACGATCTGGAGAGATATATAAAACGTTAGGATCGTTTGCCAAGCTGGATAATCCCGATACCGGTATGGTGTAAGAAGCTGCATTAACAAGGCCCAACACTTGATTCAGTACGCCCTGCAGCAAAGTCGCGAGGATGAGCGAACTGGTCGGAGGAGGCTGATTGTATTGGACGATGACTCTAGCGCTTGAATTCGGATCGGCGGATTGTAAGTCCGGCGAAATCTTTGAGGTTCCGGCGAACGCTCCGATACTACAAACAAAACAGAGGACTAAGGACTTAAGATATTTCCTCATGCACAATTCCTTTTCTGAAAGCCGCTTCCGGTTTGTGCCCGTGACGCGTTCAGAGATGAGTATCGGAAAATTCCGAGTCGGGGTGAATTCTGAGCATTGCTTGTAGTACCAGGAACCCATTAATGCCCTGCTCAAAAAGGGTCGATGTGTCAGTGTCAAGTCTTGAGCTTGACGTGTGTTCCACAAAAGCATGTCGCCCCGGATCCTACTCACTATCCTCATCGGGAGTGGTTGTTTACTGCCTGGCCGGGCGATGGGTGCGCTGGACCCCTCCAAGCGATTGACCCAATATGTTCACGATGTCTGGACTACTGAGAGCGGGTTACCGCAAAACTCCGTAATCGCAATCGCGCAGACGCGTGACGGATACCTATGGCTCGGCACCGAAGAGGGCTTGGTGCGGTTCGACGGCGCGCGATTCGTCACTTTTGACAAGTCGAACGTTCCCGGACTGCAAAGCAATGTTGTAGTTGCCCTTCTGGTAGACCGCCACGACGGCTTATGGTTCGGCACTACCGGCGGAGGACTGATTTCTCTGAGTCACGGGGTTTTCAAGATCTACACGACGCAGAACGGACTCTCGAATGACTCCATCCTGGCACTCCATGAAGATGGACAGGGGGATCTGTGGATCGCAACCGATGGAGGAGGTCTCAATCGTCTCCACAACGGGCGCTTCCAGACCTTTACTCGTCGCGACGGTTTGGCCGATAACACCGTCTTTTCCCTGTGTGGAGATCGAAAAGGCGGCGTCTGGATTGGGACTCATGCGGGCTTGAGCCACTGGGCAGGAGACCGGTTTGTCAGTCTGGCGGAGGAGGAAAGACTGCCGGCGAACACCGATGTCCGGTCTGTCTATATGGATCGGGAGGGCGCGCTTTGGGTGGGTACGAACGGGGCCGGCGTTCTCCGGTTAGGTCCAGGTGGCGTCCGGCGATATACCACGGGAAGCGGTCTGCCGAGCAACCGCATCGTGTCGATTCTGGAGGACGCTTCCGGTTCTCTCTGGCTCGGTATGGGCGGAGGCGGAGTAGCGCGCCTCGCCCACGGTGAGATCAGTACATTTAACGCAACGAATGGCCTTTCGGGCGATGACGTCTGGGCAATCAAAGAGGACCGCGAGGGCAGCCTCTGGATAGGAACTGCCGGCGGCGGCCTCAATCGTTTGCGGGATTCTTCGTTTGTCACGTCAGGCGTCCGGGAAGGTCTTTCCAGCGACACCATACTCGGTGTTTATCAGGACCGCGAAGGCGCGCTTTGGCTCGGAACGGCGCAGGCGGGGGTGAACCGGGTGCTGAATGGCAAGACCACCGTCTTCGGCGTGCGCGACGGTCTACCTGACAGCCAGGTATTTTCCATCGCTGAAGACGGGCACGGCGATCGGTGGTTCGGTACGCGGCGGGGCTTGGCCAGGCTCCATGCGGGGAAATTCGAGTTATTCACGGCTACGCGCGGATCACCCCAGGATGCGGTCACCTGTACATTCACCGACCGTTTCGGAGATCTGTGGGTGGGAACGCGGAATGGACTGAGCCATTTCGACGGCCGCGGCTTTAAGACCTACGGAGTCAAGGATGGCCTACCCGCCGCGCCGATTCTGTTCATATTCGAGGATCCTGTCGACCGGACGCTATGGTTGGGCACCGGCGCCGGACTGAGCCATTTCTCCGGCGGCCAATTCCGGACCTACACCCGTGCCGAGGGGCTGTCGAACGGCGTGGTATGGGCGATCGCCGGCGATCCGGACGGAACGCTGTGGATTGCCACAAACGGAGGAGGACTGAATCGGTTTAAGAAAGGCGTCTTCACAACCTTCACCGGAAAGGACGGAATCTTCGATGACGGGATTTTTGCCATCCTCGACGACCGGCTCGGCAATCTGTGGCTCACCTCGAACCGCGGCATCTTTCGAGTTGAGAAAAGGCAGCTAAACGCCTTCGCCGCCGGAACCATCCGCCATATTGTTTCCTATCCCTTTGGCATTGCCGACGGGATGAAGAGCAGGGAATGCAACGGAGCATTTCAGCCGGCCGGCTGGCGGCTCCAGGATGGGCGCCTCGCATTCCCCACCATGCATGGAGTCGCCATTGTCGATCCAGCCCACCTGCTGACGAATCGGAAGGAACCGGGCGTCCTGGTGGAAAAGTTGTTAGCCGATCGTCGCGAGGTAAGCGGCGCCGCGCTGGCGGGCGTTCCACCTGGCGCGGGCCAGTTGGAGTTCCAATATACGGCCACCAGTTTCATCGAGCCGGCGAAAATCAGGTTCCGCTATGTGCTCGAAGGATTCGACAAGGACTGGACGGATGCCGGCTCGCGGCGGGCCGCCTATTACACCAACGTCCCGCCCGGAGATTACCGGTTCCGGGTTGAGGCCGCGAACTCGGATGGAATTTGGAACCGCCAGGGCGCGGCCGTTTCGTTTACGCTTAAGCCTCATTACTATCAGACCTGGCTGTTCCTGGCGGCGGCCGGCCTTGTCTCGATGGGATTGATCGGCGCCGCCTATTGGGCACGCATCCAACGGTTGCGGATTCAGCAACGAAGGCTCGAAGCCCTGGTGGAAACCCGGACCCAGGAGCTCAGCGGAAGCGAGAAAAAGTTCCGTCAACTGGCGGAGCACATTCACGAAGTTTTTTGGATGATGGATCCGGACACGGGAGCCTTCCTGTACGTCAGCCCGGTGTTCGACGAATTGTGGGGATTCCCCGCGGCTCTGGTCCTTCAGGATCCGAAGGCATGGTTTGCCAGCGTGCATCCCGATGACGTGGAAACGCTGACGGAACTGCGCCGCCGCCAGCAAGCCGGCGCACTCCTGGAATCCGACTACCGTATCGTCAACGGCGCCGCTGTCCGCTGGGTGCGCGACCGCGCCTTCCCCATCAACAACGAGTCCGGCCGCTTGACAAGGATTGTGGGCATTGTCGAGGACATTACCCAACACAAGGAGGCTGAGCAGGTGTTGCGCAGGTCCCGCGATGAACTCGAGCATCGCGTGCACGAGCGCACCATCGAGTTGAAACAGCTCAACGATGCCCTGCAGGCGGAGAACCATGAGCGAAGGCGCACTGAGCAGCAATTGCACGCGGCAAAGAACGCCGCCGAAGCCGCGAACCGCGCCAAGGGCGAATTCCTGGCCAATATGAGCCACGAAATCCGGACGCCCATGAACGGCATCATGGGAATGACGTCGCTCGCGCTCGCGACTAAACTCGATCCGGAGCAAAAGGAGTATCTGGAAGTAGTTCTGCACTCGGCAAATTCACTGCTCACGATCATCGACGACATTCTCGATTTTTCGAAGATCGAAGCGCGCAAACTTACCCTGAACATCGTTCCGTTCGACGTTCGGGATTGTGTTCGCCAAACCATCGCCGCATTGTCCGCGAAGGCAGCCGAAAAAGGCCTCCCGGTTACCTGCTCAGTGGACGCCGCGGTGCCCTCCCCGGTCGCCGGCGACCCGGAACGCTTACGGCAGATTCTCATCAACCTGTTAGGCAATGCAATCAAATTCACGGCGGCGGGAAAGATATCGGTAAGCGTTCGGGTTGCCTCTCAGGAGGGAGCCGGCATTGTACTGAGCTTCCAAGTGAGCGATACGGGCCAAGGCATTCCGGCCGATCATCGAGAAAGGATTTTCGAGGCGTTTACTCAGGTGGATGGTTCCTCCACCAGAGTGTTCGGGGGAACGGGCCTGGGATTGGCAATCTGCTCTCAACTGGTGTCTCTGATGAACGGGAGGATTTGGGTTGAGAGCGAGGCGGGCGTTGGAAGCGATTTTCATTTCACGGCGGCGTTCAACCTTGTCAGCGAGTCTGACCGGGCCATGGCCGCCCCGGCGCCTGCACCCGCCGGCGAAGCACCGAACGCGGGATTGACCGCCGAGCGCCCCAAGACAACGCTGCACATTCTGGTGGTGGAAGACAACCTCATTAACCAGCGCCTGGCGACGCGGCTCCTCGAAAAGGAAGGCCACCGGGTTCAGGTTGCGGCAAATGGGCGGGAGGCGCTGGCGGCTCTTAAGCAGACCAACTGGGAATTCGATGTCGTGTTGATGGATGTGCAAATGCCGGAGATGGACGGCCTTGAAGCCACCCGCGAGATTCGCAGAATTGAAGCGGAGGGTACGCGCCACCTGCCGGTGATCGCGCTGACCGCCCACGCCATGATGCGCGACCGGGAGCGTTGCCTGGATGCCGGCATGGACGGGCACATGCCGAAACCGATCCAAATAGATTTGCTCCTTTCGACACTGCAGCGGATCGAAGCCCGTGAGTCCATTGAATCGGATGTCAGCGCGGCTGGGTTGTCACCTGGGTTGTCACCTGACCTGACTTTCGGCAACAAAACCGGGTCGCAACCTCACGCCGACTGACGGGTGGCCGGCGCGTTTGCGCCACCGTATCCGAGCAGGCAAAAAAGAAAGATCGTCGCTTTGCTGTGAGCGCGGTGGAACGCGAGATCCACGGCGTCAAGGAAAGCGTCGACGGCAAGCTCGACCAGTTGATGGTCCGCTTTGACAATCAGGCGGTGCGTCTCGACCGGCAAGCGGCTTGCTTCAAGTCGGAAGCCGCTGGACATCGCGCATGAACGAATGGGCTGAAAAGATGGATGAGGCGATGGAAGAAAAGGACAAGCAGATCTCGGCGTTGACTGAGCGCATTGAGAAACTGGAGAACGGGCGGGGGGCCTGACATTGACCCTGGCCCTGATGTCAGTTTTCCCGAAGCGCGCTTACCGGTGGGGCTGGCCGACGGCTGCAAGATTTCCGTGCCATGAGCGAGAGGCAATGTCGAAACCGGGCTCCTTCCCGCCCGACCTCTCGTCAACCGAAGCGCCTCTCCGCCCTATACTGATCTTGTGTCACCTCGCCAGTTTGCCGCTCAGTTAAAGGGTGTCTTCGGCTTTCCGGTCACCCCGTTCCGGCGCGATCTTTCTTTGGACCTTGAGGCCCTCACTCGCAATGTGGACGAGATGGCCTCGTATCCCTTCTGTGCAATGGTCGCCGCCGGCGGCACCGGCGAATTGTATTCGCTGACGCCGGATGAAGTGGAGGCCGTTGTCCATGCCACTGTGAAAGCGGTGAATGGCCGGATGCCGGTTGTGGCGGGCACCGGTTTCAATGCCGCGCTCGGCGCCGACATCGCCCGGCGTGCAGAACAAGCGGGCGCTGCGGCGATTCTTATTCTTCCGCCTTATTACATAGCGAGCCCTGAGAGCGGATTGTTCGCTTATTACCAAGCGATCGGCGCGGCCACCGCGTTGCCTTTGATGATCTATAGCCGCGATTGGGCCGTCTTTACTCCGGAGATGGTGGCGCGTCTGGCGGACCGCCTGCCGAACCTGGTGGCGTGGAAAGACGGGCAGGGCGATGTCCGCAGGCTGCAGCGCATCATGAACCACAACGGCGACCGCTTGGCGTGGTTTGGAGGGCTTGGCGACGATTGCGCCCCCGGCTACTTCGCCGTCGGTGTGCAGGCGTACACATCGAGTATTTCGAACATCGCCCCGCGGCTTTCGCTGGACCTCGCTGAGGCCGGGATGGCGCGCGATTTTGAACGGCTCAACCGGCTGATGGGGCGCTACGTTCATCCGCTTTACGCATTGCGCGAACGGGCCAAAGGGTACGAGGTGGCGGCGATGAAGGCGGCGATGGCGATTCTTGGGTTGCCGGCGGGTCCGGTGCGTCCGCCGCTGATGGACTGCAAGCCGGAGGATATAGCGGATTTGGAGCGGCTAATGGAGATCTATAGTGAGGTGCGGCGGGAATCGCGGCTCGAGGTGAGGCAATAACGCCCGCCCGCGCACCGATGACGCCGCTTTTTCTCAGAATTAATCCCGCCGACAACGTCGCGATTGCGATCCCTGCCGAGGGCATCGGGTACGGAATGGAGTTCGAAGGAATCGCGGCGCGCGAATTCATTCCCCAGGCACACAAGATTGTCACCGCGCCCATCGAAGCAGGCCAGTCCGTGGTTCGCTATGGCCAGACCATCGGCATCGCGAATCGGGATTTGCGGCTCGGCTCGAGAATCTGGGAAGACGACGTCCGGCTGCCCGTCGCGCCGAGCCTCGATCATTTGCCCCTCTCTACCGCCGTGCCGGAGCCGCTGCCTCCCCTCGAAGGCTTCACGTTTCAGGGTTACCGGAACGCGGATGGCAGTGTGGGAACGCGCAACGTTCTCGCCATCGCCACCACAGTGCAGTGCGTGGCCCCCACGGTCGATTACGCGGTGAAGCGGCTGAAGAGCGAGGTGTTGCCGCACTTCCCGAATGTGGATGACATCGTCGCGTTGACGCACTCCTATGGATGCGGTGTAGCGATCGATGCCCCGGGCGCGGCGATTCCTATCCGGACGCTGCGTCACATCAGCCTGCATGCCAACGCAGGTGCATGGCCGCTGGTGGTCAGTCTTGGTTGTGAGAAATTGCAGCCCGAGCGCCTGTTCCGCTCGGACTCCACCGCCGGCGCTCCCCTGCCCGTGCTCGAAAGCGGCAATGTGGTCCGATTGCAATCGGAGCCCGGCTTCGCAGCAACGGTCTCCGCCATCATGCAGGCAGCGGAACGGCGATTAGGGCAACTGAATTGCCGGTACCGCGAGCCCTGCCCTGCTTCCGAGCTGGTGGTGGGGCTGCAATGTGGAGGCAGCGACGCTTTCTCCGGCGTCACATGCAACCCGGCGGTTGGGTATGCGGCCGATCTGCTGGTGCGCGCGGGCGCTACGGTGCTTTTCTCGGAGGTGACGGAAGTCCGCGACGCCATTCACCTGCTGACGCCGCGCGCCGCCACGCCTGCCATTGCGCGCGACCTGATTCGTGAGATGCGCTGGTATGACGAGTATCTGGCTCGCGGCGGCGCGGACCGCAGCGCCAATCCGACGCCGGGTAACAAGCGCGGCGGTCTGGCGAATGTGGTTGAGAAGGCGCTCGGTTCTATCGCCAAGGCAGGAAGCACGGCGATTCGCTCGGTCGCGACCCACGGGGAGAAGGCCTCGACGCGTGGCTTGGTGTTCGCCGCCACGCCGGCCAGCGACTTCATTTGCGGCGCACAGCAATTGACATCGATGAATCTGCATGTATTCACGACAGGCGAAGGCAGCCCTTACGGCCTGGCAATGGTGCCGGTCATTAAGGTCTCGTCACGCACTTCACTCGCCGAACGGTGGCCGGACCTGATTGACTTCGATGCCGGCATCATCGCAACCGGCGCGGCGAGTGTTGAGGAAACGGGACGGCAATTGTTCCGCCTGCTGCTGGATGTCGCCAGTGGCCGGAAAACCTGGGCGCAACACTGGGGGCTGGCGAATGCGCTGGCGCTGTTTAATCCCGGTCCCGTGACGTAGGCTGACCAGCCCGCGCAAGAGTATCATGATGAGTGGAACGTGGGAGAATCGTGGCCCTGGCGCTTCAAACGATGGGCGGCGAAGGAGACAAAATGCCAACCAAAACCGAGAACAAATTGACCCGTCAGAAACTCGCTGACGCGCTGAATGAAGATCTGTCGCGCGAATATCAGGCGATTATTGCCTACGTGAACTATTCGCAGGTGCTCAAGGGCGCTTCCTACATGAACATAGCCGATGAATTGACGGTTCATGCAAAAGAAGAGCTTGACCATGCGCTGCAGATTTCGAATTTCGTGGACTATTTGGGTGGAATGCCCTCTGTAACGCCAAAGCCGGTAAAGACCTCGGAGAAAGCGGAGGAGATGCTCCGTTTCGACCTCGATAATGAGACCGAGACGATCCGCCAGTACCGCCGCCGCGTCAAGCAGGCCGACGAACTGAACGAATTTGCTATTGCGGAAGGCCTGCGCGAAATCCTGGTGCAGGAACAGGATCACTTGATTTCGCTGGCAACGGCGCTCGGTATAGACCCGCCCAATCCCGGCATTGCCGACTAGCAATGGCCCAAAAGAGGGTGACGCGGTTTGCCTAAGCCTCTTTGCGGCTTTGGCGACTTTGCGTGAACATCCCGGGCCCAGAGGTCTCCCGCAAAGTCGCAAAGAACGTATTGAAGTCCTGACTAGTTCTTCCCTCTTATCAGCAGGAGCACACCGCCCAAAATAATGACGCCCCCTGCCAGAGGGGCGTAAGGAATGTGGTGTTCCTTTTCTCTTGTGGCGTGAATCGGTCCGATGTCCACAACTTTCTCCTGCGTCTTAAATCCAAACGCGCCCCAAATCACAATTCCCAGGCCGATCACGATAAGAACGATTCCCAGTGCTTTCACCGAACCTCCCTCCCCCCTGCCGGGAGCAGCGACAACCACAGGTTACCTGAAGTCCGTGGCCAAAACGTCAAAGAATCTCCAGGGAAAGGATGTTCACCTCTCCCTGTATCGCGGTTTCGGCCCGCGCTATTAGCGCCAGCGAGAGTATCCCCACCCGCCGCCGCCTAGCAATAACAGCACTAAAAGAACAATCAGAATGGTTGTCATTTCCTACCTCTTCTCCGTCTCCGGAAGTGCAGGTTGATGACCGAACCGAAACCTATATGAATGTTCGCTCCGTCTCCACTCCTGTAACGGCATACGGTCACCTGACCATATCCAGTCAATTGTTTCATGCCGAATAAACTTTGTGTCCTTTGGGCGCCGTCTGTTCACGCCTGGTAGACCGTGTTCCCGCCCACCGTTGTGCGGACGATTTGCAGATCCTTGATTTTCTCTGTTTTCACCGTGAACAGATCGTCCGACAGCACCACAAAATCCGCCAGCTTACCCGGCGTAATCGACCCCTTGATCGCCTCTTCGTGCGAGTTGTAAGCGCCGTTGATTGTGTTCACCCGCAGCGCCTCTTCCAAAGTAATCCGCTGGTTGGCGCCCCATGTCTGGCCATCCCATCCGGTCCGCGTGACCATTCCCTGCATGGCCATCCGCGGGTCGAACGGCCCCGGGCTGAAGTCTGAACCAGCCGCGGCCACGATCCCGGCATCCAGGAAAGAGCGATAGGCCATGCAGCGCTTCATCATCTCCTCGCCGTAGTATTTGAACTTATCGGAGTTGTAATACGCATAGGTTGTGAACGGGGCGGGTACGGCGCCGGCAGCCTTGATCCGACGCACCAGGCCGTCGTTAATCAGCGTGCAGTGCGTAATCTTCGGCCGCGCGTCGGCTCGCGGGAACAGCGTCTGCGCTTGCTCCATCGCCGTCAGCGCCATGTCGATCGCCACATCCCCATTGGCGTGGCAGTTCACCTGGATGCCTGCGCGGTGCACTCGCTCAACCCACGCGTTCAGATCGGCTTGCGTCTCCGTCACGTTGCCTTTATAGGGCGGCGTAACTCCCGGATACGGTGTGCTCAGCGCCATTGTGCGCTCTGAAAACGACCCATCCACAGTGTGCTCCGAAGTGGCGCCGAACCTGATCCACTCGTCGCCGAAGCCGGTCTGGATGCCGGCGGCGATCATCGCCTCTAAGACCTTGCCGCTGGCCTCATAGCTCACCCGATGCTTCAGGTCTCCGCGCGCCCGCACTTGCTGCAACGCCGAGAGATCGCCATCCTCGTGGTGAACGCTGGTCACGCCATAGCGGACAAACTGTTTCGAGATGTATGCCAGCCCCTCGCGGTCGCGTTGCGCCCGCTGTTCGGCGGTATACGCCGGCCGCCGGGCAACTCTGCTGAACGCAGCCCGAGCGCGGTCAGTCACCCGGCCGTTGAGGGCGCCGTCCGCGTCGCGATCGTAGGTTCCCCCGGGCGGATTTTGCGTGCCCTTATTGATGTCCGCCATCTCCAGCGCCTTGCTGTTATAGAACGACGTGTGGCCGCCGCGATGATGCACCGCCACAGGATGATCGCTCGACACTTTGTCCAGGTCGTGGACATTCAACAAGCGGTTGTCCTTCACCTTCGTGTCGTCGAAGAAATAGCCTTCCACCCAGTCGCCCGGCGGTGTCAGCGCCGCCTTCGCACGCAGCTTCTCGACGATGCTCGCGATGGTCACAAACTCAACCTCATAAGGGTTGCCGACCAGGACCTCATAAAGCAAGACGTCGCCGGGCGCATGATTATGGCAATCGATGAATCCGGGCACCACCGTCATCTGCTTCGCGTCGAAGGTCTGGGTGCTTTTGCCGATCAGCGCTTTCATCTCCAGGCTGCTTCCCACGGCGGTGAACCGGCCGCCTTTCACGGCGAACCCCTCTGCCTTCGGCGCGCGCGAATCCACCGTGTAGACCTTGGCATTGAACACCACCAGATCGGCGTCCGAACCACCCTCAGCCGCTGCGCTGCCCGGCCGAGCGCCGCCCATAAGGGCAGCGATGCCGCCGCCGGTCAGGTTCATGAATCCTCTCCGGCTGCTTCGGTGATTCACCATCGCAAGTGATTCCTCATTCTGGCGTCATTCTGTCGTGCGGCGGCGCTTTCGAACCGCAATCGGCGCTAGCGTAACACAAGGGAGTCTCTGCTCTCCCGGGCGAATCATAACCCGCTACCATCATTGGAATGCCGGCTAAGCTGACACTCTCCTTCTTGTTCATGACCCTCCTTGCGTCCGCGCAATCGATTCCCACCCCGGAGTCCGTTCTTGGCCACAAGCCCGGCGACGATTTCTATCTCGCCAGTTACGACGAATCGCGCGACTACTTCCGAAAGCTCGCCGCCGCTTCCGATCGCGTTAAGATCATCAGCGCCGGGAAGACCACGCGCGGGCTCGATTGGGAGATCGCCATCATTTCGTCGCCCCAGAATCTTGCGCAGCTCGACAAATACAAAGACATCTCGCGCCGTCTGGCCCAAGGCCGCGGCCTCACCGACGAATCCGCCAAGGCACTGGCCCGTGAAGGCAAAGCCATCGTCCACATTGACGGCGGGTTGCACTCAACCGAAGTCGCCGGCGCCCAGCAATCCATCGCCCTGGCCTACAAGCTCGCCTCGACGCAAGGCGATCCGGAAGTCGACGCCATCCTCGACAACGTGATTCTGATGCTTTGGCCCACGTTGAATCCGGACGGCCAGAACGAGGTGGTCAGTTGGTATCGCAAGAATCTCGGAACGCCCTACGAAGTGAGTCCGCTGCCCGATCTCTATCAGGAGTATGTCGGGCACGACAACAATCGAGACGGCTACATGAACAACATGCTCGAGTCGCGGGATGTCACGCGCATGGAGCTCGAATGGAACCCGGTCATCTTTTATTGCCATCATCAGACGGCGCCGTTCCCCACGCGCATTTTCATCCCTCCGTTCACGGAACCCATTTCGTCGAATATCAATCCGCTAATGGCCCGCTGGTTGAACGTGCTGGGAGTCGACATGGCGGCTTATCTGGATGAGCACGGCATGCCCGGAGCGGTCCATCGCGTGGGCTTCGATAACTGGTATCCGGGTTTCCTCGACTTCACGCATATCTTTCGTAACAGCATTTCGTTCTTCACGGAAACTGCGCTGTATCGCTACGCCACGCCGCATTTCTACACCGTCGACGAGTTCCCGAAAGACAAGCAGTTACTGATGTCCGAAATCTTCTATAGCAGTCCGTGGAAAGGCGGATGGTGGCGCCTGTCGGACGCCGTGCGCTACATGCTGGGCGGCTCCATGGCCGTGCTGGATACGACGGCCAAATACCGCGAAACGCTGCTTTACAACCGTTATCAGGCCGCGCGCGACAACATCCAGCGCTTCCAGAAAGAACCGCCGTTTGCGTATGTGATCCCGCGGGAGCAGCGCGATCTGCCCACCGCCGCCACGCTTGTGGAGAAGCTCTTACTCAATGGCATCGAAGTTCATCAGGCTGACCAGCCTTTCGCCGCCAACAGCCGCGAATACAAGAACGCCTGGGTCATCCTTATGGACCAGCCGTTTTCTCCGCTCGTGAAGGAGTTGCTTGAGGCCCAAGCGTATCCGGATATCCGCCAGTTCCCCGGCGGACCGCCCACGCGGCCCTATGATGTCGCCGGCTGGACGCTGCCCATGCAGATGGGCGTGGAGGTGGCCGCCGTGTCTCAGCCCCTAACCGCGTCGCAGCGGGAGGGCCTGCGGCGGATTGAGCAAGTCGTTCTTCCACCAGGCGCCGTCGAAGGGACCGGCGCGGCCTACGTCCTCAGCCGCCAGGCAAACGCGAGTTTCGCCGCCCTCAATGACGCTCTTTCAAGCGGCAGCCAAGCCAGTTTTTCAAAGGGCGAGATCGCCACTCCCTCGGGTCCTGAAGCTGGCGCGATCGTCCTCTTCGGACTCGACCGCGAACGCATGGCGGACATCGCCCGCAAGCATTCCGTGAACGCGCTCGCCATTTCGAAACCGCCGCCGGACGCTCTCGCCACAAAGAAGCCGCGCGTGGGTCTTTATCGCTCCTGGACGGGCAACATCGATGAAGGCTGGACGCGTTGGATTCTCGAGAACTACGGCTTCGCGCCAGTCACACTGCGCAATGGCGACATTCAGGCCGGCCATTTGCGCGAACGCTTGGACGCCATCATCCTCCCCGATGCAGGTACGCGGCAGATCATGAACGGTTTCGCGCCAGGCACCATCCCGGGCGAGTACGCCGGCGGCCTGGGTGAGCCGGGCGCCGACTCGCTGCGCGCCTTCGTCCGCGCGGGCGGCACGCTGATTGCCTTCAACAACGCCTCCCTGATGGCTATTGATAGCTTCAGCCTGCCTGTCGCCAACGTCCTCGATGGCCTTAGTAATGACGCCTTTTATTGCTCCGGCTCGCTGCTGCGCGTCGAGCTTCGCGACCCGAATCATCCGGCGGTGTGGGGATTGCCCCGCGAACCTATCGTGATGTTTGAAGGCGGACCGGCCTTTGAGACCAAGGCCGGCTTCCGCGGCGCGATTCTGGCGTCTTACCCGAAGGAACGGAATCCGCTCGCCAGCGGCTACTTGCTCCATCCCGAACGAGTACAGGGCAAGGCTGCGGCACTTGAAGTCTTCTATGGCGACGGGCGCGTCTACCTGCTGGGTTTCCGGCCGCAATGGCGCGGCCAATCGCACGGAACCTACAAGTTCGTCTTCAATGCCATTTACGATTCGCCTGGTATGAGCAAGCCGACCGCCTATCGGAAGCCGTCAGAATCGGCAAATTCCAGTCCGGACGCCTGGCGCGCCGCCGTCGCCAAGGTGAATGCCGAGTTGGCGAAGCTGCTGGAAGCGAACCGCGCTTACTTCGCGGCGAAGGGCCCGGCGGCCGTCGAGGCCCGCAACAAGCTGGTTGCGGCGGTGGATCAGTTCGAGAAGGATCGGGTCGCTGAACTCCAGGACGCGGCCATTGGCATGGACGACGTCACGCGACGCAAGGCGGCCGGCTACATTCGCGAATTGCGAGGTTTAGCGGTGGACTTGCGCACGAAGGAGTTTGAAAGCTCCGTGGATGTGGAAGGGCTCCTGGAGCGGTGCCGGCTGACTGGCTTGGAGCAGTAGGGTGCATGGCTATGACCAGTGGGCGTACATAACGTACGTACAGGGGCGAGCGTGATGTACATTCAATGATATGATTCCTACGGAGGCCAACGCAATGGAAGTCAACATCACTCGCTTCCGGTCGGAGTTGTTCGATCTGATGAATCGCGCCTTGAATGGCGAAGTGATTCACGTCACCCACAGGGGCGTCCTGGTTCGGCTCGTTCCAGAAGGATCCCATGACCGATTGAGCCGGATCACCCCCCTTCAGGTCATCCACCCCACTGCCGGCGTCTCCGACGCAGCTTGGAAAGATGAAATGCGCGAAGCCTGGGAGCGTGACTGGGCGGACCTGTGATCTGCTATCTGGATACGAATGTCGCCGTCTGGCTGGCGCAAGGAAGTGTCGAGCGCCTCAGTAACGCTGGGCGTTCCAAGATCCAATCCTCCGAGCTGTTCATCTCGCCGATGGTGCTTATCGAGTTGGAGTACCTCTACGAAATCGGCCGCATCCTGCTGCCCGCGCGCGACCTTCAATCGAAGCTAGCGAGTGAGTTAGGTGTTTCGGTGTGCGCGCACGACTTCACCTCCATCGTGAGCGCCGCTCTGCAAGAGAAGTGGACGCGCGATCCCTTCGACCGCGTCATCGTTGCGCATGCCAAAGCCAATGGCCTGGCGCCGCTGATTTCGGCGGACGGTGAAATCAGGAAGAGCTATCCCAGGGCCGTGTGGTAACAGTTTGGTGAAGAACTCCCCCGATCCGCCATTACTCTACAAACCGTTTGAAGATCAGGCAGCCATTGGTCCCGCCGAATCCAAAGCTGTTCGTCAGCGAATACTCGATCTCCATCTTCCGCGCGGCCTTCGGAATGTAGTCCAAGTCGCAGCCTTCATCCGGATCGTCCAGGTTCATCGTCGGCGGGGCAATCTGATCGCGAATCGCCAGTGACACGATGCCCGCCTCAAAGCCGCCCGCGCCGCCCAGCAGGTGGCCGGTCATTGACTTCGTGGAACTCACGGCAAGTTTGTAAGCGTGATCGCCAAAGGCCCGCTTCACTGCGATAGTCTCCACGCGGTCGCCCACTTCGGTGGATGTGCCATGGGCGTTGATGTACTGCACCGCCGAAGGTTCAATCTTGGCGTCGCGCAGCGCATTCCGCATCACACGGTACGCGCCATCGCCATCGTCCGGCGGCGACGTGATGTGGTGCGCATCCGAACTCATGCCGTAACCCACCACCTCCGCAACAATTGGCGCGCCGCGGCCGCGGGCATGTTCCAACTCTTCCAGTATCAGAATGCCGGCGCCTTCGCCGACAACGAAACCGTCCCGCTGTTTATCCCACGGGCGCGATGCCTTCTCCGGCTCACCGTTCCGCGTCGATAGAGCCCGCATGGCCGCGAAGCCGCCCACAGCCATTGGCGTCACACAGGCTTCGCTGCCGCCGCAAATCATGATATCCGCATCGTCATGCTGGATCAGCCGGAACGAATCGCCGATGGAGTGCGCGCTGGTTGTGCACGCGGTGGCCGTGGCCGAGTTCGGCCCTTTTGCGGCGTACTTGATGGACACGTAGCCGCTGGCCAGGTTCACAATGCACGATGGAATGAAGAACGGCGACAGCCGGCTGGGCCCGCGCTCCAGCAGAATCTTGTGTTCGCGTTCTATGACCTCAAATCCACCGATGCCGCTGCCGATGTACACGCCGATACGTTCCTGGTCATACCCGCCAGGAGCGAGGTTCGCGTACTTCATGGCAAACTGGCTGCCCGCCATGGCGAACTGCATAAAACGGGCCATTTTCTTGACCTGTTTTTGCTCCACGTAGGCCAGTGGATTGAAGTTCTTTACTTCACCTGCGATGCGAGCTGAGTACTCAGTGGCGTCGAACTGCGTGATGGGTCCAATCCCGTTCTTTCCGCTCAGGATTGCCGACCAACACTCTTCTGTTCCAGTGCCGACGGAGCAAATCAGACCGATTCCCGTGACGACAACTCTTCGCGGCAAAAAATATTCTCCCCAACGCTATGGGCGTCAAACATCTTTCAACACATCGGGCCCGCCGGCCTTCTTACTTCTTGGCTTTAGCGTCGATGTAGTCTACGGCCTGTTTGACGGTCTGGATCTTTTCCGCGTCTTCGTCCGGGATGTCAATGTCGAAGGCTTCTTCGAACGCCATCACCAGCTCGACAATATCCAACGAATCGGCGCCCAGATCATCCACAAACGACGCGCTGGCGTCGACTTGGCTCTCATCCACACCCAACTGCTCAACGATGATCTGCTTAACCTTCTGTTCAACCGGCATTCCCAAAATCCTCCCTTAATTGCCCGGCGCAATTCAAAACCCCGGACTTCCCCGCTTCCTCAACGGACACCGCTGGAATCGCTTCCGGCATCACTTCACCCTACCTCACACGCAATTCATTATGGGGGAAGAGAAATGCGCCGTCGAGCGAATGCTCAAGAAACTGAAGCTTTGCTTCAGAGCGATCGATTCGAACGGTCCCTCGCGGAAGGAGCGGATCCCGCCGGGGCCAGCCTCAGTTTGAGCACGGTGCTTCATAGCATACAGCAAAGCGTTCGGGGCATAGCCGGGCTCGGGCCGAAAGTTAGAGTGGTAACAGATTCATGCGCGTCATTTACCTCCACGGTTTTGCCTCCAGCCCCGCTTCCCGCAAGGCGCGTTTCTTCGCCGCCAAGTTTGAATCCCTCGGCGTCGAATTTGCCGCCCCTGAGCTTGATGAAGGCGACTTTCGAAATCTGCGCATCTCGAGCCAGCTACGTCTGGTGGAATCGCTGCTGGAGCGGGGCGGTGCGTCAACACGCCCGGCGCAGGAAACAATCTTGATGGGTTCCAGCCTCGGCGGCTACCTGGCCGCCCTATTGGCCGCGAGGCTTCCGCGAAGCACCCACCGCCTGATACTGCTCGCGCCGGCCTTCAATCTGTACCAACGTTGGACAACGGAACTTGGGCCTGAAAGCCTGGCGGCATGGGAAAACGCCGGTGAACTATCGGTCTATCACTACGGCGGCGGGTGTCAGGCGCCCATCGGTTACCAGTTCGTTGCGGAGGCCGCGCAGTATCAGCCGTTCCCTAGTTTTCAACAAGATGCGTTGATTTTTCATGGCGCGCTGGACTCCGTCGTCCCCATTGCATTCTCCGAGACCTTCGCCGCCACCCATCCAAATATAAGATTGATCCGTCTACAGTCTGGGCACGAACTCACCGATGTTGTTGATGAGATTTGGAAGGAGACTGAGGAGTTCTTGAGCAAACCATATGGTTCCTCGGCCGCGCCTTCGCGGGAACCAGATGGCGTTAAAAATGTTAGAGTGTAATTGCAGGTGAGGCCCTTACGAAATGGCTGCAACGGCGGTTTTCAAAGAGGCGTCTCATCACTGAGCTACCAAAATTGGAACCTGCGTCGGTGGCATACGTCTTTAGCAAGCGATCAGAGCACTCAGAAAAGCTGTGTCTATTACCCCAAAGCCCGTAGGGTCGGAAGGTGTGAAAAAGTCGGAGTCTGACTCAGGCCCCCTGCAAGGGTCTCCTGGAAACGAAGGTCTCACGGGGGCGCTTCGGTCTGATGCGGCAATCTTTCACGCGTTCCCGGCTGCCATGGTGAACGAAAGAGGCTGGAACTAAGTGTCTCAACAGATTCCATTTGATCCCGGCAAAGACAACTTGGACCACCTCATGAACCCGTCGCTGGACGAGTCATGGTTTAAGGGTGCCATCCGGAACATTAAGGAGGCCCTCAATCCTCCCAAGCTCCCGCCGCTCGAAGTGACGTCCAAACCCGTCGATGTCAACTCCGGCATTAGCGACATTGAGGAGCCGTGGTTTAAGTCGATCTTCAAGAACATCGCCGAGGCCATCAATCCTCCCAAGCTCCCGCCCCTGCAGTTAACCTCGAAGCCGATCGATTTCGATGCCGGTATGGGCGAGCTCGAACTGCCTTGGTACAAGTCGCTGATTAAGAACATCCGCGAAACCATCAGCCCTCCCAAGCTGCCGCCGCTCGACATAACCTCGAAGCCGGTGGCTGTTCGTGATATCTGGACCAACCAGTCCAAGCAGGGCGGAATGTCTTTCGGAGCAGCCATTGCTCTGGAAATCGGGTTCATCCTCCTGCTGATGGTCATTTTCACTCCGCCCAGCATCAAGAAAGCGGTGATGGATCGCGTCACGATTTTTGCGCCGCTGGATGCCTACAAACCCAAGCTTCCGCCCGCTAAGGAACTGGCCGCCGGCGGTGGTGGCGGAGGAATGAAAGAGCCCACCCCGGTCACTCGGGGAACCACTCCCAAGTTTGCGCCGAAGCAGTTTATTCCTCCCACCCAGGTGACCACGCCTAAGCCGGAACTTCCCATCGCGCCCACCATCACGGCCGAAGCGCCCAAAATCGATTCTGACCAATACGGCGATCCCTTCGGCAAGAACCTCCCCTTCTCCGGCGGTCCCGGCTCAGGCGGTCTTGGTTCGGGTCATGGCGGCGGCATTGGCAACGGGAATGGCAACGGATTCGGCAATGGCAGCGGGGGCGGTATGGGCGGCGGAGTCTACCGTATCGGCGGCGGCGTTTCGGCACCGGCTCTGACCCTCAAAGTGGAGCCCGAGTACTCGGAAGAAGCCCGCAAGGCCAAGTTCCAGGGAACGGTTGTCCTGGAAATCGTGGTGGATGAACATGGCATGCCCAGGAACATTCGGGTGCTCCGGCCGCTCGGCCTCGGTCTCGATGAAAAGGCGATCGAAGCCGTGCAGAAGTGGCGCTTCCGGGCCGGTATGAAAGACGGCAAGCCCGTTG
This sequence comes from Acidobacteriaceae bacterium, assembly GCA_903970405.1. GTDB lineage: Bacteria > Acidobacteriota > Terriglobia > Bryobacterales > Bryobacteraceae > CAJCIT01. Next base: position 30,871 of record CAJCIT010000011.1, read on the forward strand.
CCACGCAGGCTCAGGTCGAAGTTAATTTCCGGTTGCTGTAGCCGGCGAAGCCCGTCTCATCCGTGCGTGGGGTTCAATGCGGCAAATCCCGGATGCCCCCACTGAACCGCGCGTAAGCAACCGGGTAAATGGCAGTGCCTCACTCCCGCGGGAATAAACTCGAGCAGCAACTTGCCGGACTCAGCGCGCTGCGAACCGCCGGGCCTACTGCGGAATCCATCGATGCCCTCCGCGCGGCGCTCTCCCATAAATCAAACTTGATGGTGGCCAAGGCGGCAACAATCGCCATGGAGTTTGAGCAGGCCAGCTTGCTGCCCCAACTGCTGGCGGCGTGGTCACGCCTCTTTGAAAGCCCCGCCGAATCCGACCCGCAATGTTGGGGCAAGAACGCGCTGGTGCGGGCGCTGAAGCATCTTCGTCATGACTGCGCGCCCACCTACTTGCGCGGCCTGCACCATGTGCAGATGGAACCGGTTTGGGGCGGGTCTGAGGACACGGCCGCTACGCTTCGCGGCGCTTGCGCGTTGGCTCTGACTCAATGCCTTGACCTGCCTCGCCTCGTGATCGGCCGTCACCTGGTGGACGCTTTGGCCGATCCGAAAGAGCCGGTACGCCTGGACGTGATCCGCGCTATAGAGGGTTGGGGCGGCGAAGAAGCCGGTTTGTTACTACGGCTCAAGGCAAAGCTCGGCGATAAGGAACCCGCCGTCATCGGTCAAACCCTCGAATCCCTATTGCGCCTGGATGGTTCGGCCGCAATTCTCTTCGTGGATGGCTTTCTGAATAAGGGCGGAGAACTGGCCGAGGAAGCCGCGTTGGCGCTCGGCGCGTCCCGGCTGCCGGCCGCTTTCGATCTGCTGACAGAGCGCTACCGTGAAAGCGGCCACGCCGCCATCGGGCCGGTCCTGCTGCGCGGCCTAAGTTCGCTGCGTTCGACGGAGGCGATCGATTTCCTGTTGGATTTGGTACGAACGTCGCGGCCCTCAGCGGCAAAGCAGGCATTGGAGGCGCTCAGCCTTCATGCCGAAACGCCGGAAATTGCAGGGCGCGCGAGGGAAGCCGGAATCGGGCGCGCCGAAGAGGACGTCCGGGACCGCGCCAGGAAGCTGTTCGGTTCCCGCCCCACAAACGGAGATTAGTGAAAGGTTTATTTTTTCCGAATCCTTTGCTTCGCGGATAGCTCGGTGTATCCTGAGGGTGCCCTCCCTCAGTCGCTTCCCCCCGGAAGTATCCTCCCCCTTGAGAATTTTGAATGGCCTAGTGGTCCGGCTCCCGCATCGGTACCCGGGGTTTTTCCTGGGCTTGTCCAGACATCCTGGAGTTTAGGGTTTTCAACGCCGAACGGGCCGGGCCAGAAACGGCAATTTGTACTGAATTTTGAACAGGATACGAGCAGCAACCCAGGCGGTCCCAGAAGCATCGAAAAGTTGCAATCCTGTAAACCCCTGCACTGTATGTAGATATAGTTCTTGACGAACCCCAAGATATAGCGCAGTATTGGCACTAGCCTCGCTGTGCGTCTCCTGTCGCCACAGGGTTCCCGCACCATCTCAAGGCGTCCCCAAGAAAGGCAATTCGATATGGGTCAATTAAGCGTAGACTTAAGCGTGAAAGTAAAGGAATTACACCGTTCTCTCCGTCGCGAGGAACGCCGTGGCGTCCAATTCTCTCGTTTCTTCACCTCCAAGCTGGAGGCCGGCAAAACTCCTTACGATGAGGTCCAATGGGAGCTCCGCACCGCTACTATCGGCAACGATAAGGGCTCGGTCATCTTTGAACAGCGGGACATGGAAGTCCCCATGGACTGGTCGCAGACCGCCACCAACATCGTCGCCAGCAAGTATTTTCATGGCCGCATGGGATCGCCCGAGCGCGAACGCAGCGTCGGGCAACTGGTGCATCGCGTGGTTGACACAATTGCCGACTGGGGATTGGCGGGAAACTACTTCAAAACCGCGGAGGACGGCGAAAACTTCCGTCAGGAACTGGCGCATCTCATGCTCCACCAAAAGGCCTGCTTCAATTCGCCGGTCTGGTTCAACGTGGGCGTGAGGGAAGCCCGCGGCTACGGCTTCTATTACGATGAGGCCAAAGAGCGCATTGAGAAATTGAAGCCCGGCGAGAACCACCCGCAGTGCTCCGCTTGCTTTATCAACTCCGTCCAGGACTCGCTTGAGTCGATTCTCGATCTGGCCAAGACCGAAGGCATGCTGTTCAAGTGGGGCTCCGGCACCGGCACCAACCTCTCGTCAATCCGTGAGGAGGACGGCATGCTGTGGGGCGGTGGCCGCGCTTCCGGCCCGCTCAGTTTCATGAAGGGCTTCGATGCCTTTGCCGGCGTCATCAAATCCGGCGGCAAAACCCGCCGCGCCGCGAAGATGGTGATCCTTAATACAGACCATCCGGATATTGAAAAGTTTGTCTGGTGCAAGGCCAAGGAGGAGAAGAAGGCCCAGACGCTGATCGAAGCCGGCTACGATTCTTCGCTGGATGGCGAAGCGTATGGCTCGGTCTTCTTCCAGAACGCCAACAATTCCGTCCGCGCCAGCGATGAGTTCATGGAGGCCGTGATCGCCGATACCGATTGGTGGACCCGTTCAGTGGTCAGCGGCCAGCCCATCAATCGCTACAAAGCCCGTGACCTGATGCACCAGATCGCCGAAGCCACGCACCAGTGCGGGGACCCCGGCATGCAGTTCGATTCCACCATCAACAAGTGGCACACCTCCCGCAACACTGCTCGTATCAACGCGTCGAACCCGTGCTCGGAGTACATGTTCCTGGACGATTCAGCCTGCAACCTGGCGTCGTTGAACCTCATGAAGTTTCTGGGACCGGATGGCAACTTCGACGTGGAAGCCTTGCGGCACGCCGTCGACACCATCATCATCGCCCAGGAAATCATCGTCGATAATGCCAGCTATCCCACGGAGCGGATCGCCAAGAATTCGCATGACTTCCGTCCGCTGGGCCTCGGCTTCGCGAACCTCGGCGCTTTGTTGATGTCGCTCGGCCTGCCTTATGACAGCAACGATGGCCGTGATTTTGCGGCAGCCGTCAGCGCCATCATGTGCGGCCAAGCGTATCTGACCAGCGCTCGCATCGCCGAACATGTCGGCCCCTGCGCCGGCTATGCCGAAAACGAAGAGCCGTTCCTGGACGTCGTTCGCATGCACTGGAACGCCGTGAACAGGATTGACGGCAAGCGCGTTCCGCCGGCCATGTTCAAGGCGGCGGAAGAGTGCTGGCGGCTGGCTTATGAGCTCGGCGCGAAAGCCGGCTTTCGCAACGCCCAGACCACGGTTATCGCGCCCACCGGCACCATCGGCTTCATGATGGATTGCGACACCACCGGCATCGAACCGGATCTGGCTCTGGTCAAGTACAAGAAACTCGTGGGCGGCGGCGTCATCAAGATTGTCAATAACACCGTGCCCCAAGCGCTGATCCGCCTTGGCTACACGCCGGAGCAGGTGGAAATCATCGTTTCGCACATCGATTCCACCGGCACTATTGAAGGCGCTCCCGCTCTGAAGCCGGAACATCTTGCTGTCTTCGATTGCAGCTTCCGTCCCCAAAACGGCGTCCGCTTCATCCACCATATGGGTCACGTGAAGATGATGGGTGCGGTGCAGCCCTTCATCTCCGGCGCCATCTCGAAGACCATCAACATGCCTGAGGAGTCCACCGCTGAAGACATCATGGATGCCTACATCGAATCGTGGAAAATCGGGCTGAAGGCGGTCGCCATTTATCGCGACAACTCGAAGCGTGTCCAGCCTCTCAGTTCGGGCACCGGCAAAGGCGAAAAGAAACCCACTGCCATTGGCCCGGCGGCGCCGCAGACTATCGAAAAGATCGTCTACCGGCCCATCCGCCGCAAGCTGCCGGATGAGCGTGCCTCGGTGACCCACAAGTTCTCGATCGGCGGCCATGAAGGCTACATCACCGTCGGACTGTACGACGACGGCACACCCGGCGAAGTCTTCATCGCGATGGCGAAGGAAGGGTCCACGATCTCCGGCCTCATGGACACGCTCGCCACATCCATCAGCTATGGCCTCCAATACGGCGTTCCGCTGAAGTTTTTTGTCGACAAGTTCAGCCACGTCCGTTTTGAGCCGAGCGGCTGGACCGGAAACCGGCAGGTGCCCTACGCCAAGTCCATCATCGATTACATCTTCCGCTGGCTGGGCGCCCGTTTCCTGGGCATCACCGATCCGGCGGAAGCAGGCGAAGTCCCCAAGCTCCGCCCCACCGTGCAGGAGCCTCAACAGGCGCTCCCGTTTGAAGCGAACATCGTTTCCGACGCTCCGCTTTGCGCCGAATGCGGCAGCATGATGACTCGCAACGGCTCATGCTACAAGTGCGAAAACTGTGGCGGCACTTCCGGCTGCAGTTAGCGCGAAGGGCCGCCCTCCTTCTGTGTTGGCGCGCTGCTCCGTATCCGAGCTACGATTGGATAACGCCCGCAGGGGAGTGAAGGGGCGGTTTCCTGTTTCAATGAACGCGGAACTTGTGGTTGTCAACGGTCCTCACGCGGGCTCACGCATTTCGATTGAACATGCTGAGATTCTCATCGGCCGGGCGCCGAATTCGCAGCTTGTTCTGGCTGAGCCGGAGGTGGGATGGCGGCACTGCCAGATCCGCCGCCAGGGCGAACGCTTCAGCCTCACTGACCTTCGCTCTTCGCTGGGCACTTACGTGAACGGGATGCGCTCGGCGGAGCGCTGGCTGGAGGATCGCGATCAGATCGGCGTCGGCAAGACGATTCTGATGTTTCGCAGCGGCGCGTCATCGGAAGAGGCTGCCGGCGGCAAGCCCGTTGAGCGCAAGCCGGTGCTACTCGCCGCTTGCTCTGCTGTCTTCCTGTTCCGCGCGCTGGCCGCCTCCATCGGTGGCGCCCAAAACTTACTTCTGCAAGGCCAGATCCTGCGGCTGGTCGGCGACTTGGTTCCCACCAGGAACGGCCTGCTGCTTCTGGGAACCAGGCTGGCCGAACTCGAAACGCGTTTGAGAGATCTGCCCGCATCGCAAAGCGAGATCTTCGGGAGTACCCTAGCGCCCATCTGCCAGGACGGCGCTTTCGAAGATCCCGCCCATTCCATCGTCGGCGTCCCGCTGTACCTTGCCGGCGATCTGGGCGGCATTCTGGTACTTGAATTGACGCCAGAAGAGTCTTCTCGCACCGGTGCGCATCTGGAGACGCTGACCGCCATTGCCTCGCTCGCCTCGATCGGCTTTGAAGCCAACCGCGAAGTGGAGAACCTGCGCGCTGAAAAGGCCCTGCTTGAGGAACAGATCGGCAGCAACGCCGGCATCGTCGGCAAGAGCGCGCCCATTAAACGCCTGCTGGAACTGATTGAGCGCGTTGCCCCGCGCGACACCACGGTCCTCATCATGGGGGAAAGCGGTACGGGTAAAGAACTGATCGCGCGTGCGCTCCACGAAAAGAGCCTGCGCCGCGAGCGCCCCTTTATCGCCGTCAATTGCGCCGCCCTTTCAGAAGCGCTCTTTGAGAGCGAACTCTTCGGACATGAGAAAGGCGCCTTCACCGGCGCCATATCGCTGAAGCGGGGCCGCTTCGAACTGGCCGAGGGTGGAACCATCTTTCTTGACGAGGTGGGCGAGCTGGCGCCGGGCCTGCAGGCGAAGCTCCTGCGCGTCCTGCAGCAGCGCGAGTTTGAGCGCGTCGGCGGTTCGCAGCCTCATGCCCTCGATATTCGAGTCATCGCCGCCACCAATCGCGACCTTGCCGACGATGTGCGAGAAGGGAGGTTCCGCGAGGACCTCTATCACCGCTTGAACGTTGTGACCCTGCACTCCCCGCCGCTCCGCGAACGTCACGACGACATTCCGGTGCTCGCCAACTATTTCTTGCGGCGCTCGTCGGAGCGATGCAAGCGCCACGTCCATGGCCTGTCGAAAGAGGCGGAAACCTTGCTGCTCCAGTATTCCTGGCCCGGAAATGTGCGCGAACTGGAAAACGCCATGGAGCGCGCCGTGGTCCTGGGTCTCTCTGAGTGCGTGCTGCCCGAGGATCTGCCGGAGAACCTGCTTGAGAGCGCACCCAGCGAGGCTAGCGCCAAGTACCACCTCTCAGTGGGCCAGGCGAAGCGTGAAGCGATCCTTGACGCCTACACGCAGGGAAACGGCGATTACAAGCACGCTGCCAAACTGCTGGGCCTGCACCCGAACTATCTGCTGCGATTGGTCCGCAACATGGGCCTGCGCGAAGAGATCAACCGTCTGCAAGCGGGCGTTGGCAGATAAGCCACCGCGCGCCGGACCTTCTACCGCCGCCGTCCAGCGATATATTCTGTAATTTCAGCGCTAACAGAAATAACAGATATGAAGAGCTTATCGGCCAGTCAAGCGAAGTTCATCCTGCACTGGGGCGAGCTGGGCACGCGCTGGGGCTTGAACCGCACGGTGGCGCAGATCCATGCACTGCTTTATCTTTCGCCCGAGCCGCTGCCGGCAGATGAAATCTCAACTTTATTGTCGGTGGCGCGATCGAACGTCAGCACCAGCTTGCGCGAGTTGCAGGCGTGGGGCGTAGTTCGCGTAGTGCATGTGATGGGCGACCGGCGCGATCATTTCGACACGATCCATGACGTGTGGGAGATGTTCACGATCATCGTGGAAGAGCGCAAGCGGCGCGAGATCGATCCCACGATTGCCGTATTGCGGGAATGCGCGGACGAAATTGAGCGGACGACGCCGGAGGACAAGGAGACGCGGAAGCGGATTAAGGATCTATTGGCGTTTTTTGAGCAAGCGGCCTCGGTTTACAGCGAATTCCAGGGAATGCCGGGCGGCGTGCTGCGGCAGATCTGGAAGCTGAAGGGGAATTTGAAGAAGCTGTTTGCGGCGGGTGGATAGGGGGCCCGCGAGGCTCTGGCCGAGGCGAGCTCGCTCAACCTAACCGGCCGCTCCCTGCCGGTCGCGGCTCTGAAGCCGCGGATCTTTCGATTTTCTGCGCCAGATCGATCGGCCTGACGGCCATGGCGAGATGGTCAAGTTTCTTCGTTGGCTTGAGCTCAGCGGGGCTAAGATAATCGGCGGGCCGGCAAGTGAACACAAGTATCTGGATGTTCGCGGCCGACTGCCTGATCAGGTCCCGCAGCCAAATCATCCGTTGCGAGTCGCTTTGGGTGAGTTGATCGTCAAGCACAACAACGCTCTTCAACTGTTCAGCCAGCGTGAGCCGGAAAATAAGCGAAAGCTGGTCGCGTGTTCCGACCGAAAGGGCGCCCACCTGCCTGCCCTCGCCTGCCACTGTGATTTTGCCGGTCTCGAGATCCGGTCCGAGGTTCAGCGTCCCATAACGGCCTTCTGTCAGATCGCTGAAGCGCTGCACGATCGGGCCGCCGAGCATTTTGCCTAAATGCACTCCTTCCTCTTGTTCCGCCTCCAGCAGCGTTTCCCGAAGAAGCGCCCACGCTTCGTAGTCGATTTCAAGGTCGCGCTCCTTCTCGTGCAGGATTCTCAAAGCCTCCTGTGCGTCGTCTGTGCGGCCCTTTGCGATCTGTCCACCGACGTGTTGGAGAGCGCCTGACTTCTTGTGAATTGCATCGGTGATTTCAGTCAGTTCCCGTTGGGCGTCGGCAGCGGAGGATTTCAACCCAGTCAGCATCTCATCCGTGATTTCGCGCGCCGGAATGGCGGCGCCGGCCAGTTCGGTTTCCGCCGCGACAACCGCGGCCCGAGCAGCCACTTCGTCGAGTTTGGCAACTGTTTCCCCCAGAATTCTGAGTTCGCCTTCCAAGGTCGCTTTCTTGCTTTCGGCATCGCGCAACTCTTCCGCAATTTCATGATGCGCGGTTTCGGCCTTGCGGTGCTCCTTCTCAGCGACATCGAGCGAGCCGCGCGCGGCGGCGAGTCCGCTATCGACATCGAGGTCTAACTCTTGTAATTCCTGTTTAGCCGCGGTCAACTCGCCGTCAAGTTCGGACTGCCGGTCAACGAGCTGGGTTAGGAGATCCTCCGAGTAGCCCTCAACTGCCGACTGTGCTGCAAGCAGCTCCTCGCGGGCGTCGATTAGCTCCTTTTGTTTCTCATTGCTCAGAGCTCTCGCGGCGGTTAGTTCCCCTTCCGGGATCCTTGCGCGATCGATCAGTTTGGGCCGTTCCGCGGAGAGCTTGGCGAGATGTGCTTCGGCGCCTGCCAGGTCGTTGATTTTCAGTTTCTTTGCAACGGCTTCCCATTGTGCGCGGTGCCCCTCTATCGTTCCAGCTTCCGCGGTTTCGAGGTCGCGCCGATGCTTGGCGAGAATGCTACCCCAGTCCCGCTGATCCCGGATCCGTTGATCGCGCCCATCCGCCAACTGGCGCAATCTATGGATCTCCTCGAGATTTTTCGACCGCGCATTCGCTGCTGTCACAACGTCGTTAAGGCTGCCGAGGCCAGCTCGCTTAAGCACAGGCTCAGCCTCGGCGGCCCATCGTGCCTGAAGGCGGGCGGCCTCCTCCCGAGCGGTTTCCTCGCCACCAGCGAGACGGATTTCAGCGATCCCATCGATGTCGATTTCGATTTCTCGTTTTGCATTTGCCTCCACCAGGATCTTCGTGGCGCCTAACGCCTCCGGGCTTCCGCCGTCCCTTCGAATCGCGATAACCAGTTCGCGCTTCGGGCTGAGTGACATATGTAGTCCCACGCCCAACCTCGCGCGAGCGACCTGGATTTGCTGTTCGAGTTCCTTGAGGGAATCGAGGTCTTCAGCCGACGGTAGTGTTGTGGCGTCAACCGTGGCCTCGATCGCGATGGCCTCGCTCACAAACCGGTTGGATTCCTGGCGCCATTCCTCGATTTGCGCCAGCGCCTTTTCGGCTTCGGCGATGCCGGTTCTCGCGAGTTTCCCCCGGATTGACTGAGCGATTCCCGAAAGCTCCCTCTCTCTTTCGTCCAGATCCCGCAAGGCTTTCAGCGCCTTCTCGTGCTGATTCGTCAGTTCGGCGATTCGTCTGGTGAGCTCATCGACGGCCGACTCTATCTTCTGTGCCCGCTGCGCAACTGACTCAATCGCTTCCAGCCGGGTCACCGCGGCGTTGTTCGTCACCTGCTCCGAGAGAATCGCCGCGCGTTTCTCGTCGATGGCGCTTCGCTTGAGTTGCCGCTCGTGCTCGTGCTTCGCGCCTTGAATCCGAACGTCTTCCTTGGCCGCCTCAAGCCGCGTGACCTTCTCAGTGAGGCTCAGTTGCGCCTCTTTTTCCCGTTCCACAAGGCGCTCAATGGCCTGACTCAGTTCAGCGTAATTCGATTGGGCATCCGAGAGTCTCTTGATCGAAGAAGCAATTTCAGTCAGCCGGTCTTTACTCTCTTTCAGGCGCTTACAGATCTCCGCGCGCCGGATGGCCTGATCGCGCGCAGATTCCGCGGTTTTCAGGTTTTCAACAGCCTTGGCCAGGACCGCTTCGCAGTCCAGACGACGGCTGAATAGTCCCTGCAGCTCGCTCTCAATGGATGTGGTCTTCTGCAATTGCTCACGGCACTGACGCTCCTCTTCCTCCGCAAGCCCGATCTGCTCTCTCAACTTGACCCACGGAGAGTCCTTTCTCCGGCTCCTTTGCCCGGAAGCGGCAAAGGCCTCATCGACCCTTGCCTGAACGATATTCAGTACGGCCTTGAAAAGCGGGTCCTCGGCGGCAGCCTGCAACGCTTCGATCAGTCGCTTCTTCCCTGACTCGTCGGAATCGTCCAAAAGCGTTTTGCCAAATATTGCGGCGACCCCGTCCTGCTCAGCCAGGAGCGCGGTTGATAGAAATGTAACCGGCATGCCCTTGGGTCCTTTTGGTCCAGGCTGGGCCAGACCCCATCGCAATATTTCGCGAAGCCGGCCATCCACGTCGCGGCCCCGCGCTTCCACGTTGAAATCCACACCGTCGCGCGATTCTTCGAGAAAGGCCTGCGGATGAGTTCCGAAGGTCTTTCTTACCCGCCAGATCCGCTGGGGCTCACTCTCAAGGACGAGTTCGATATGGGGATCCCCAGTGCCGTGCCAACTGACGAATTCCTCCGATTCCTTTGAGGTCGATTGCAGCAGCAATGCCGCTCGAATCGCGGCCGCCAAGCTCGATTTGCCCAGATCGTTCGGTCCATAGAGAACGTTGAGACCCGGGCCAAAGTCTACTTTGGCCTTTCTGACGCATCGAAAATGCTCGACGTTGAGTGTCAGCAGTTTCATCGTCCGTCTCCGGCTGTCTGCGTCGCCGCGCCTGGTAGAGCGCGTGGCCCGCCGCGAACCGCTTTGTACGTTTTGTACAGATTGTAGAGAGCTTGCCGTGCTACAGCGCCATCCTTTAAGCCAGCGCGAGCCTGAAGGCGCTGGACCACCGATTTCAGTACTTCAGGGAGACCGCTTTCCAAGTCTTCGCCACTGCCGGTATTCAGCCCTAGCTCTCCCCGATGGACCTGCAGCACCCCCGCTCTCCCATGCGTCGCCTCATTGCCCTTGAGTTCATCGAGTATCTTCTCGATTCTCTCGAATTGCGCCAGATTCACGTCCATTGCCAGCGTAAGCCTGACGACGCATTCTCCGAGTTCTTCGGCGCGCAGAAGCTCCAGGTCGGCAAGACTCGTGATTCGCTCGTCCCTCCATCGCCACAACCCGACCTTTTGACGCTGAACGATAGGCGTCCTTCCCTGACGCGGGAAAAACACCACCGCAACAAAACCGGCGTCGAGCTCTCCGAATTTGGTGGCCTCCGGTGCGCCAGGATAAACGGTGGGCGTGTTTCTCGGAGGCAACTCCCGGAAGCCGTGAGTGTCGCCAATGGCGAGATAGTTCAGACCTCTTTGCTGAGCAGCGTCAGCCGCTATCGGAAAGTTTGTCTGATGCCCGGCTATATCGAAAGTTTGACCATGCACCAATCCGATACGTATCCTCTGGTCCCCAGGAGAGCGTAGCGGCAGGCGCGACGCCAAATCCTCCGAGCCAGCCTGGCTCCGGCACGGCTCCGCATAGAGCACCGCCTCCTCAGAGAGTGGAAACTCATAAGCATCGCGATCCACGACATGCACCCACGAAGGCAGTGCCCGCCGAAATCCATGATCGGCGGACCACACCGAGTTCGGCTGAAGTGGATCGTGATTTCCCGGCAGCAAGAACACAGGCCTGTCGCGCCAGTTCCTCCGCTGAAACTTCTCCGCCAGGCCCTTCCACCAATGTTCGTCCGGCGCAGGCGTATCGAACAGATCGCCCGCGCAAAGGACGGCGTTTACCGAATAGCTCTCAGCCGTTCCGAGAAGGCGGTCTACCGCGTCGATACGCGCTCGCGTGAGTTTTGTCCGATCCTCATCGCCAAAGGAAGAGAAGCGGACGCCGAGATGCCAATCGGCCGTATGCAATATCTTCAGCGCCACGTCTTGCTCCTCCGCCGTTGTCATTCCAGAACAAACTCCACGTCGAGTATTCGTGTAACCTCGGGAGGCTTATCGCGCCGCTCCTGAACGTGCCGGCGCCAGCGCTGGTATTCCGCGTCGTCTCGCGTCTCGAGGCGCGTCACCTCGCTTTCGATACCGTCGATCTCCTCTTGTATCGCCAGCACTCGCGATTCGGCCTGGCGCCGGAGGTCAGCGCCCAATGCGTCGTCACGCTTGCCTTCAGCCGCCAACAGCGACTCCGTGGCTGCGCTCAGGCGCCGGCGCAGAACCATCAATTGGTCTTCCACGTATCGCTCCACCTGTTCCAGCTTGCGCTCGAAGGGGCGCTGTTCGTCGCACGCAACTTCCATTTGATCGGTAAATACCAGCTCTTCAACGAAATCGTCCATTGCGCCGCCCTCCAAAGGCAGAGCCGGAAGGTCTGGTCTGTCGTAAGGCGGGTGGTCCAACAGCCAGCGAGCGCTGTCGAGTGCCAGCGGTGAATCGCCTCCCTCGGTAACCGCGATAGGGATCAAACGGTCCACCCTTTCGAAGCCGTCGTACCGAATCCGCACCAGGATTAACCTTCCTCGTTTTCCCTTGCGGTCATTCAATTCAGCCGGCGCGCTCTTCGAGAGTTTCCACGCAACTCGCAGGCCGGGCGGTGTCGCCGCTCGGGCCTCGGCCACGGCTGCCGCGACCAGGGCGTGACCTAGATGCAGCGGTTCGGCGTTTTCCAGATTGCGGGCTTCCCCAATCACGGCGTTTCCGCCGCCGCGCCAGTCACCGGGCAACTGCGCTGAAGGCGAAATCTCGAACCGAATACTGCCGTCTGTCGACAAACGGCGATATTGCACTCCCAAGGCAAGCAGAAAACCCGTCATCAACCGGTCTATCTCGCCATCCAGACGCGCCAGACTCGCAGGGAGGTCTGCCTGCAATCGGTGAAATACCTGTCGAACACGCTGATCGAAACGCGTCTCAATGAGCCCGGCTGTCCGGGCCCAGGTTTCTTCAAAACGCTTTCGCTCTTCCTCCATCTCTTCGCGCAGCCGCCGGAGTTCGGCCTCGATCTCGCCAACCGTCCTGGCTCGCTCGTAGATGCGCCGGAGCCGTCCTTCGAAATCGCTCCCCACCGCGCCCGCGATTGTCTCGGGCGTATCCGTCGTTGGCTCGTGAAGTACCGCATCCGATGCGTCAAGCACTTGGCCGAACAGGTCCAGCTTGCGGCTTAGGATCTCAAAGGTGAGGCGCTGCGCCTCATTGTCGGCTGCCAGGAAATTGATCACGGTTACGTCGTGCTTCTGACCGTAGCGGTGACACCTGCCGATTCGTTGCTCGATGCGCTGTGGATTCCAGGGCAGATCATAGTTAATGATTGTGTCGCAGAACTGAAGGTTGAGCCCTTTCGCGCCGGCCTCGGTGGAAATGAATATGTGGGAGCGGGTTTTGAATTCATGCACCAACGCCAGCCGTAACGCCACCGAACGGCTGGGCCTCTGGTGAGGCTGCAAAGAATCGCCGACTTCCTCGCGCCAATGCTTCAAAGCGTCGAAAGCACGCGGCGATTCATTCGTTCCCCGGAACAGCGTAATTTCTTCAGGGTGAAACCCTCCCTTCGCGATCAGCAAGTCCTCAAGATAGCCTTGCGTAACAAGCGACTCGGTGAAGATAACGGCGCGCTGACGCTCGGCGGGCCGTTCGCGGATCACGCGAATCACATCGAGGAGCTTCTCGGCTTTGCTGTCGCGATGAAGCGATTCCGCGAGTGAAATAAAGGATTGAACGCGCTCAAGTTCCCGCCCGACAAGACGGGGGTCGGCGGGAGGGCTATCTTCAATACCGGATTCCATGGGCGGATCTTCGTCATCCAGGTCATCCAAGAGTGCCGTTGAGGGTTCCGCCGAAAGCCCTTCGATCATGCGGTCCAGACGCGCGGCGACTTTTCGAAGACTCGCCGTCAGTGCCGCTATGGATGAACCCATCAGGCGGTGAAATCCGATCAGCAGGAGCCGCCTTTGGTTACCCCTGAAAGCAAATAGTTGAGGCTCAAGCAGGTAGGCCGTTACCTGGTCATACAGTAGCTTCTCCTTTGGCGTCATGGAGTATTCGAATATTTGCGCCCGCCGCTCGACGAACGGCCGGTCAAGAAAGTCCTGCGCCTGGCGGCGTAGCGTTCGCTGGACCACCGTCTGGATGCGCCGTCGCAGTTCGTCATCCTGCCCCTGAACCAGGGTCCTGTCGTCGCCATCGCAAAAGACATCGCGGAATGTCTTAAGGCTCCCGAGCAGCGTGCCTGTGGGCTCAACGTACTGGATCAGTCCCCATAGTTCGGTCAGGTTGTTCTGGATAGGGGTTGCGGTCAGCAACAACACCGGGCTGTTCCGCAGGAAGCTTCGGACTCTATCGGCTATTCGAGCCTCGTCCGAATCGGCGCGATAGCCCCCGTGTTTGTCGAAGCGCCGGTAAATATTGGCGAAGACTTCGTGCGCTTCGTCGATAATGCACAGATCGAAGGGTTCGCATTCGCGCAACGCCGCGGCGCCCCGGTCGCTGCCAGCAACCTCGCGGCCTACCAGAAAGACTCCCGTGCCCAAAAAGCCGCCCGGCTCAAAACGCCCTTCGACGGCCTCAATGCCAAAAAGACGATAAAGCTCGTCCTGCCATTGGCCCAACAGCGGCTTGGGAACAATCAGCAACACCCGTGACACCGCACCCTCGGAGCGCAACTGGGCGACGACCAAGCCGGCTTCGATAGTCTTTCCCAGGCCCACCTCATCCGCGAGAATGCACCCGCCCTCGGGAATCCTCTTCAGCGCGAAGATCACTGCGTCGATCTGATGCGGATTTGGATCGATGCGCCCCTGCCTTTGAGCAGCCGCATACCGCTGCTGCTCGTCGGCCCGGCGTAAGCGAACAAGTTGTTCCGCGAGGTACCGGCGCTGAATAGGGTGAGGAACGGCCATCTATCGACATCCGATGCACGGAACCTCTGTGATTGTAGTGCAGGACCATCAAACGCTCACAGAGGTCTGTGGCCGACTTAACCCTGAGCGATGTAACGCTCCAACTGTGAGATCACCTCATCCTGGGACGTGATGATCCACTTCACAACGTCGCCGATTGAAATGACGCCGACAACGTTTCCCGGGGAGTCGATCACCGGCAGATGCCCAATGCGATTTTCCGACATGATTCGCATAGCCTCCTCAACAGAAGTATCGCGGCGGATTGTAATGGGATTGGGCGTCATGATCTCCCGAACGAAGGTTTCCTTCGACGACCTTCCATGCAGAATGACTTTGGAGGCGTAATCGCGCTCGGAAATGACTCCAACCAATTTGCCGTCGTCGATAACCAGCAGGGCGCCAACGCGCTTATCAGCCATCATCTCGATGGCGGAATACACCAACGCGCCGGAAGGCAGGGAAAAGATGCCGCTTCCTTTTTGGCGAAGCAACATCGAAACGTTGTCAATAATTTTCACATATCCTCCAAACATCAATACAATATCCGTTACGCAGTGGGGTTTGCCAGTCTCAAATTTTGATACTTCAGAGGCAGCATCATAGGTCTACGAATTCTCATTTATATTTCTTCCGACCGGCTGGAAGGTTTTTAATCCACCAGGTGGAGCTCGCCCTCTATGCGGAAGCCAATCCACCGCGCGGCA
>CAJCIT010000012.1 GCA_903970405.1 Acidobacteriaceae bacterium
GCGGATAGGCTGGGGTCTGGAAACGGGTTGTAGGTCGCTGAAGGGAAAGGACAGAAATGTTGGGTGGGTTGTGACTGGGGGATCAGGAGGCGGCGCGATGCGCCGCAAAGGGCCAATCAGGAGATTGGCGATCCCAGGGGCGGTTTGAGCCAGACCACTAGTTTGCCGAGAATTCTCGCGCCGCGACTGCCCTCTTGCATCGGGTTTTCGCACTACCGTCACGGCCGAGTTCGGCATTCTTAGATCGCCAATTCTCCCCGGGGACACACAAGCCTGGGGCTTCAGCGCGCCTGACGACGAGTTCGTCCTGCTTCAGGGCGATATAGTTCGTACCGAAGCGGCGTTCTTCTTTGGCGAACGCGTCACAGGCAACACGAAGAACATGGTGATGAATTCTTCTTGCGATCTCGCGCCGCGCCGCCGGCGGAACGCTTCGCTGTTGCGGATTCTCGCTATCGCTGCTTCCGATCCGGACGCGAAAGGCAAGCTGAACCTGCTGCTGAAATTCTCCCGGCGCGAATCGATGTACCTGCCCGTCATGCCGGCGGATAATCCAGACGTCTTGTGCAATGTGGTTCAGTTCGACGGCATTTTGCCAGGTTCGCCTGGAAGACCTGCTTCTTGCCGGACGGGTGGCGTCACTCTCGCTTGCCGGTTGGCGGATTTTCGCCTCGTTCTCGAGAACTGTTTTCACGAGGGCCAATCCGAGGGAGGTGCGGATGCGCACGGTGGAGTCCGCCGTCGAGATGAGCGTTCACGGATGAGAACCCGCCTCTGTCAATCGCACTCAACGCACCAATGCCAGCGCCGCCCGGAACAGCGGCTCGAACTTCTCCTCAGCGCCCTTTTCGCGCGCTTTCCGGATTGCTTCCTCCGCTACCGCCGCTGAGCAGCCCAGATTCGTAAGCGCCGACAACACATCCTGGTCCAGCGGACGGAGCACCGGTCCGGCCGGCAACGGTTGTTTCGAGCCGCCCGCTCCCACCTCCAGCAACCGATCCTTGAGTTCCAGCGCCAGACGTTCCGCGGTCTTCCTGCCGACGCCCGGAATCCGCACCAGACGAGCGATGTCGCTGGATCGGATGGCCGCCACCAGATCGGGGGGAGCTAAGCCGGAGAGTACAGTGATTGCCAGCTTCGGCCCGATGCCGCTAACGGAGATGAGCTTTTCGAAGATCGTCTTCTCATCCGTGGTCAGGAAGCCGAACAACAGCAGAGCGTCTTCGCGAACATGCGTGAAGATCCGCAATGTCACGGCGGCGCCGGCTTCGGGCAGGGACGTGTAAGTGGAGACAGGGATGTGCACGTCATAGCCCACGCCGCCGACGTCGATAATCGCCTGATTCGGATGCTTCTCAGCCAGCGTGCCCTTCAGAACCGCAATCACTGCGCGCCTCCCCACAATGCTCTGACCGCCGCCAGTCCGGCCATACCCGCCGTTTCCGCGCGCAAAATGCCGGGGCCAAGCGACACGGGCTGCCATCCGGCGGCGATTGCCAGCGGCTTCTCCTCGGGCGCCCACCCACCCTCCGGACCCAGCAACAGTGCAATGCGGTCGGAGTTCCGCCGCTGCTTAGGAACGACTTCGGCGATAGGCGCGCCGGCCGGATCTTCATCGAGCATCAGCCGGATGTCCGCGCTCACTGCCAGGGCCTTTGAAAACGTCACGGTCTCTTCGATGAAGGGCAGATGGGCCCGGCGCGATTGCTGGCTGGCCTCAACGCCGATTCGCTGCCAACGGGCGCGGCGCTTGCGCGATGCCTCGCCCAAGCCTTTATCGGTTCGAGCCGCGACGAAGGGGTGAATCTCCGCGGCGCCGAGTTCCGTGGCCTTTTCCACCAGCCACTCAAAGCGGTCGAATTTGAACAGCGCTGGAACGAGAATCAAAGAGGCGGCCGGCGCCTCGTCCGGCAACTGCTCCATGCAGCGAAATGCCACAATCGATTTCCGGGCCGTTTCAATCTCGGCGAGCCAGACGTGCTCATTGTCGGAAATCTCATAAATTTCGCCGGCCTCGGCGCGGAGCACCCGCACCAGACGCTCGGCTTCGTCTCCGGTTAACTCGGCGGTTCCACGGCTTACGGCCGGCACAAAGAATCGTCGTTTCGCCATTGAGGTTTCAGATCTGGGAGGCGATTGCTCCGCTGACCGGTTGCTCCCCCACCGGGATCATGGTGAACAAAGAGGCCCCGGAGCGGTTACGATTCCCTTTGATGGGCGGGATTCGAATCGCCGCAATATCTCCGGAGACCGCGTCGATCACCAACGCGTATTGATTATCGGGCGTGATCAGGATCTGACGCGCTCCGAGGCCAGCCTGCACGGTGGCGATGACCCTCCGCGTCGGCACGCTCATGATGTTTATTTCCGGGCCGCCCGGGTTTGCCAGGAACAAGTAAGCCGGTGTTTCGGAGCAGGCCATGGCGGTGGGCGCGCGTCCGGCCAGAACCGTCTGTTCCACGATCAGCGGCTCATAGGTGAAGATGATGGCGACGGCGTCCATTCCCGCGCCGGCCACAAACAACTGGCCCTGGTCGGCGCTGAAGCAAAAGTGTTCGGGTTTCACCGCTAGCGGCAATTCAACCACCGCGTCGAGCGATTTCCCGTCCAGCACCGTCACCGAGCGGCCCTCATAGTTGGCCACAAAGAGCAGAGCGCCGTCTTTCCGATAGCGCACCGTGCCGACGGAGGCGGAAACCTGCCTCCGAATCCGCTTCCCGGTGTCGAGCGAAAACTGTTCCACGATGCCTTGGCCCCCCATGCTTACGGCGACAACCTTTTCCTTGCACTCGGGGCCTGACAAGTCGAGATGAGTGGGCGTTCCCGGCAGGCGCTGCCGCGCCGTCACCTTCCGGCTTTCTAAATCGGCGATCAGCAGTTCACGGCTTCCGGAAGCAACTACGGCCGTCTTGCCGTCTGACAAAACCCGCCCCGCGGCGATATCGTCGGCGACACGGAACGACGCGGTTTTTTCGTACGACGAGGGGTTCAGCAGGTGCAGGGTTCCGTTAGCGGGCGTCACCACCACCACCGGGTGGGCAGGCGTATTCGTGAAGACGGCGCTGGGCTCCGCGCCGAGGTTGATTTTCCTGGCCAGCCGGAACGTCTGAAGATCCACCACGCTCACCGCGCGATCGCGAGCCGTCGCCACCCACAGGCTGCCCGGAAAGCCAGTTCCGCGTTGCCGGCTGCAACTCAAAGCCGCACCCGCGGCCAGTGCGCCGAGTGCCGCCCGGCGGGTGATAGCGGCCGGCGCAACCGATGCCGATTCCTGGCCTAACTTCGGTGGTGCTCTATGCATAGACAGGTCGATTTTGCAATTGATTGAAAACAAATAGGTTTATTCTGATAGCCCGTGTCGGTACGACCGCCACTATGTTACCCTTACAAGTGTATAGGGGGCTAGTCTGGCTGCAAGTCAGACTCCAACTCAGTCTTCGGACGCTCCGCTCGAAGGTCGTTTCATTTCCTGCCCCGGAGAACGACACCCTGAAAACCGGGTGCGGACTCCTTCCGTTGAAAAGGTCGTTTAAAAAAGATGTCGGCCCCGGGGCGTTTCCTTCTCGACCGCAGCCGGACATCTTTTTTGAGCAACTTCAAAAAGGCTTTTTGTTAGTCCATGAATTTCCGGTCCGTTTTCAGCCTCATTTCGTCCGATCTTGCCATCGATCTCGGCACTGCAAACACTCTGGTCTTTGCGAAAGGCAAGGGCATCGTTGTGAATGAACCATCCATTGTCGCCATGAACAAGACGAATGGAGAGGTGGAAGCGGTGGGGCGCGAAGCCAAGGAGATGCTTGGCCGGACGCCTGGAAACATTGTCGCCATCCGGCCCATGAAGGATGGCGTCATCGCCGATTTCAAAGTGACTGAGCGCATGCTGAATTATTTCATTCAGAAGGCGCACGGCCGCAAGATGCTGGTGCATCCCCGGATTGTGATCGGCGTTCCGAGCGAAATTACGCAGGTGGAAAAGCGCGCGGTTATCGACTCGGCGTATCGCGCCAAAGCGTCCGAAGTCCACCTGGTGGAGCAGGCGATGGTGGCGGCCATCGGGGCCGGCCTGCCCATCACGGAGCCACAGGGAAACATGGTGGTGGATATCGGCGGCGGCACCACCGACGTCGCGGTAATTTCGCTTTCGGGCATTGTCTACTCCCGCTCGGTGCGCGTCGCAGGTAATGAGATGGACGACGCCATCATGCAGTACTTGAAGCGGAAGTACAACCTGCTGATCGGCGAGCGCACCGGAGAGCAGATTAAGATGCAGATCGGTTCGGCCTATCCGCTGGACCGGCCGCTGACCATGGAAATCAAAGGCCGCAACCTGATTGAAGGCGTCCCGAAGACGATCACGATTGACGACACTGAGATCCGTGAGGCGCTGGGCGAATGCGTCGCCACCATCATCAATGCGATTCGCGTGGCGCTGGAGCGGACGCCGCCCGAGTTGAGCGCCGACATTAGCGATCGCGGCATCGTTCTCACCGGCGGGGGCGCGCTGCTGAAGAATTTGGATCGCCGCATCCGCGAAGAAACCGGGCTTCCGGTTTCGATCGCCGAGGATCCTCTGGCCTCAGTCGTGCTCGGCACCGGAAAAATGCTGACCGAATTTAAATTATTGCGCCGCATTGCAATCGAATAACCCTTTGAGACGCCTTCGCCGATACAGTTAAAGTAGAGGCGTCGATTTCTTCTAAGCGTCCATGGAAACCCTGCTCAACCGTTATCGCAATCTTTCGGTATTAGTGGTAGTTGTGGTGGCGCAACTGCTGTTGCTGGCATGGCAAGTCAAAACCAGCCAGGACGTGCGCCTCATCCGCGTCTGGGCTGTTTCCACCGTTACGCCCGTGGCCGGCATTGTCGAAGCGGTCCGCCGCAACACCATTGGTTTTCTCGAAGACTACTTCATCCTGCTGGATGTCCGCGAACAGAATCGCAAGCTCCGTGAGGACAACAACAAGCTGAAGATGGAGAACTCATACTACCGGACGGAGTTAGCCACGGCCGACCGGGCACGGGCGCTGACCGCTTTTCAAGCCAGAACTCCCTCACGCACGGTGGCCGCTCGGGTGACCGGAAATAGCACCGTGTCCACCGCCCGCTGCGTGTTCATTGACCGGGGCTCGGCCTCCGGCATTGAGAAGGGCATGGCGGTTGTGACGCCGGACGGAATTGTCGGCAAGGTAATTGCGGTGT
>CAJCIT010000013.1 GCA_903970405.1 Acidobacteriaceae bacterium
AGCGGCGCGAGGCTGGCCCAGCTTTTTTCACTCATGCGGTTGCCTTCGTCAAGAATGGCGACACCGCCGCGGATCATCGCCGTGACCAGCGGGGACGCGACGTACTTCAGTTGCGAAGTGCCCTCAATCACCGGCGTGATCAGCAGATCCTCGGGGCGCGTGTCGACGGTGGCCTGGATGATATAGACGTCGCGCCCAAGGCGTTTGCCCGCCGCATAGGCCATGGTGGTTTTGCCAACGCCGGGCTTGCCCAGCAGGCGCGGGTTCATGGCGATATCCCGTTCATCCAGCACCATCCATGCCGCCATGAGCTGGCGCATGGCCTCCTCCTGGCCGACCCAATTCACGTCCAGAGTGTCCGGGTGGGACAGGTGGAGGTCAATTCCTTCGATGGTGACTTTCATGCCGGGCGCGGAGACTCCTCACCCAACGGTATAGCAGGAGAGAATACCGAAGCGGGGCTCGGGGCCGTTATCGAGGGCAATGAGCATCGATCGCTTAGGCGGTTTGCGGCAGGATCGGCCGCATCACGTAAACAAGACCTTGACGTGATATAGTGAAATCACTATAGTGCGTTGGCAATGACCGATGAGCCGTACCTTACGCAGGGGAAATCTACGTCCTTCATGCATTCCAGAAGAAGTCGAAAACCGGGCGCGCGACGCCTCAGCGGGATATCGAATTAGTTAAGCAACGCCTACGCGAGGCGGAGCAGATTGCAAAAGAGAGGGAAGCATGAGCAAGAGGGTATACGAAACGGGTAGCGGGAATGTTTTCAAGGATATCGGCGTTCCGAGCGCGGAAGAGCACCTGATCAAGGCCCATCTGGTGTTCAAGATCGACACGATCATGAAGAGCCGCCGCCTTAAACAGGTTGAGGCCGCCGATTTGCTTGGCATTCGGCAGCCGGATATTTCCAAGATGTTGCGGGGCGAGTTTCGACAGTTCTCTGTCGAGCGCCTTCTCCGCTTTCTCGTCGCGCTCAATCAGGATGTCGAGATCATCGTAAAACCGCACCGGGGCAAGAACAGCGCTCCAAGTTTGCATGTCTCCTGACCCGTCAAAACACCCACTAAGGCACCGTACGCTTACGGTTCCGCCTCGGGTGAGTTGAGGTGTTCCCCCCGCTCGAACGGAATCAACCTCGCCACGGTGGAGACGATCGCGACCGTTCCCAAAACGATAGCGATGCTCAACAGCCAGTCGCGCAAGTCAAGTCTGCTTACGGCTCGCGCCGCACGCCGCTCAGTTGCCGAAGTTTCGTTGCCTTTTTTGACGACTGGCCGAGGCGTCCTGTTTACTGCGCTCAGAGAATCGACCGGCGTCCCTGGACGAGTTGGATGATCACGACCACAACGGCCAATATCAGTAGAATGTGGATGAATCCCGATAAAGTGTAGCCGGTGACTAAGCCGAGTGCCCACAGGATAAATAGAACGACAGCGATTGTCCAAAGCATAGGTTGAAGGAGTCCTCTTTCGGAGTTACCTAAAGCACGCCGATGGCCGTTGCTTTAAGGGCGAAAGGCCGAGCCCGATCTCGGACCCGGAAAGCGTTCAAGCACAGCCCGTGCTTCTGAACGGCGCAAGCGGGTGACAGCGGCCATTCGCCGTGTCCAGACTTACCGGCGCTGGGCCGGGCTACAACCTAAACGTCCTTGCGGGAGATCCCGAGCTTCCTCATGATGGCGTTGAGCGTGGTCCGGTGCAACCCCAAACGAGTGGCGGCCGTGGTCACCACGCCGCCGCTCTCTTTAAGCACCCGCAAGATGTGATCCCGCTCCACTTGCTCCAGCGTGGCGGTGCTGGCGGCCTGCTTCATGTCCGGCCTGATCTCGGCCAGCGGCGCGCGAAGACTGGGGCCTCTTGAAACGATCACCGAGCGCTCAATAAAGTTTTCAAGTTCCCGTACATTGCCGGGCCAATGCCAATTCGTCAGAGCGGTCAGCGTTTCGGCTGGAATCTTGTCGATCTGCCTGCCCATCCGCGCGGCGTACTGCTTAGTGAAGTGCCGCGCCAGCACCGGGATGTCCTCGGGGCGATCGCGCAAGGGAGGCGTGGTAATGGGAAACACCTTCAGGCGGTAGTAAAGATCGCTTCGGAAAAGCTTGTTCCCCATCATTTCCGTCAGATTGCGGTTGGTTGCCGCCACCAGCCGGACATCGATGGGAATGGTCCGCGTTCCGCCTAATCGCTCAAACGATTTCTCCTGCAAGGCGCGCAGCAGTTTGGGTTGAAGATCCAGCGGGATGTCGCCGACTTCGTCCAGAAAGAGCGTGCCGTGATTGGCCATCTCAAAGCGCCCGATCTTCTGCGACAAAGCGCCTGTAAATGCTCCCCGTTCGTAGCCGAAGAGCTCACTTTCCAGAAGCCCGGTGGGAATGGCGGCACAGTTCAGAGTGATGAAAGGAAGATTCCGGCGCGGACTCATCCGGTGAATGGCGCGCGCCACCAATTCCTTGCCGGTGCCGGTTTCCCCGAGGATGAGAACCGTGGCATCGGTTGGCGCAACTAATGCCGCCTGCTGGATGACGCGCCTCAGAGCGGCGCTGCCGCCCACCATCTCGGCGAAGCCTTCATTGACTTCGACTACGTCTTCGTCAAGACTCTCAATCCGGTCCTGCTCCCGTAAGTCCTGAACGAATGTGATCCAGCGAAAAGGAGAGAGTTTCAGGACGGCCGTCGCGACCAGAACCGGCACGCGATTCCCATCCTTGCGGATCATTTCCTTCTGGTACGGACTGCACGCTCCGAACCTCAGGCACTCCTCGTGGGCCAGACTGTCCTGGGCCGCGTATTCGGGCGGAGTAAGATCCTGCCAATTCAACCCGCCGTCAGCGACATCCTTCCGGCTGTAGCCCAGCATCTCAAGAAGCGTGTCGTTCACCTCGGGAACCCGGTCGAACTCGCCGGAGGCGACACCGGCGATGGTGGATTGCGCGGCGCTCAGCCGCAGTTTGGCCCGGCTTCGCCTCAGCTTTTCATCCCGTTCGTGCCGGTCAGTAAAGTCGCGCACGATTCTGGCAAAACCCTGCAGCTCTCCCTGGTCGTTCTTGAGGGCCATCGTGATGGCATTGGCCCAGAATCGCGACCCATCTTTGCGGGCCTGCCATCCTTCCGCCCCGATGTGACCCCCGGCAGCCGCCCGCCTCAGGCTGTCTTCGAGCTTGCTCCGAAGGGCATCCTCGTCCGAGGAAAGCCCCGAATAGAGAAAACTCGAAGGTTGGCCCACGGCTTCGTCGCTGGTGTATCCATAGAGCCGTTCCGAGCCGCCATACCAAGCTACAACCGTCCCTTCCGCATCCAAAAGGCAAAGCGCATAGTCCTGCACCCAAGGGGGAACTACCTTGCTTGCCGGCTCGTTGGCCTTCGACGCCACCGGGTCGTCACCGGCTCGATCCGCGGTCTTGTCACTCAACACCAGGAGATGGCGGACAGGCAATACGTTGTCTTTGGCCAGGTACTTAACCTCTTGCCGACTTCCGAGAGCGTTCACAAGCTTTAGGGTTCCTTCCTGCTGGCCTTGCTTGAGAAACTCTCGCCACCGCTCAGAGATCACAGATTTGAAATCCGGTTCGGCAAAGTCGTCCAGATACCGGCCGATGAGCTTCTCGCGGGGAAGGCCCAGCAGCTTGCCGGCCCCGACGCTGGCGTCACGGGACTTACGATCGTTGTCGACAATGAGAATCGGGACGCCGGGCTGGAACACGATGGCCCGAAATAACAGCTCAAGCTGCCGTGGTCCATTCGCCAGTAGCCAGGTAGAATTCGGGATTGCAGAAGCCACAGCTTTTCCTTAGTCCCGTACCAGGCAGCAAATCGGTGAATGGGGAGATGGGCCCTCTCCGCTAAGAAGGCCGCCGGGGTCGGTTCCATGATAGCACGTAATTCTGCGGGGTGGCTCGTTTGTCTTGACGTTATTTGGTCAGTCGGAAGGCGAAGTAAGAAGCGTATTTACCGACGACGGGAATAGTCACATGTTTAACGGAAGAAGCTCCCTCCGCAAATGAGTTACAGGGAGCGTTCAAGAGTCAGGCAACGAAATGACCAAATATGGTCATTTCGGTCACGGCTCCGGAATCCAAAAACGAAAATTCCAACCGAATGCCCGCCTCCCGCCAGAGTGGATTCGGCGTGGCCCTCGAAGTGCTCTAGAGAGATCCTCAAGTTTAAAAAAGGGAAGCCGTAGTGTTCGCCGCTTCGCGATGCCTTCTTCGGGCGCACTCGCGTTGCAGACTGGCTAAGACGCGGACCTTCCCGCCAACTCCGAAACAAAAAGGTAACACTGAATGGGGAACTCGCTGGCACGATATCAGGCATTGTTTGAGACGGAAGAGGAGCCGCGGCACCGCATGGCTAAGGAGCTTGTCAGGTCGCACGCTGAGTTGCAGGCATTCGCCTACACGGCCGCACACGATCTGCGGGAGCCGCTCCGCACCATCTCCTCCTTCACCCAGCTTCTTGCCCGGAGGGCGGCACTCGATGAAGCCGATAGGGAAATCGCGCGCTATATCGTCGAGGGCGTGCAAAACCTGTCGACCTTGGTCGATCAGCTATTGTCGTCGGCCGTTCATGGCTTTAACGGATCCTTTCATGCTGTCGACCTGGGGGGCGTCGCGGCACAGGCCATCAAGAACCTGCAGGAAGCCATCGTTTCGAGCCGCGCCACCATTACTCTGGGTCCTCTGCCCGCGGTGGAAGGAAGCGATTGCGATCTGCTTCGGCTCTTTCAGAACCTTATCAGCAACGCCATCAAGCATCGAAGTAAGGCCGCGGTCGAAATCACCATAACCGCGGAATGTGCCGGGCCGGAGTGGGTCATCAGAGTTCAAGACAATGGCGTCGGCATCGCCAAGGATCAACAGCGCCGAATCTTTGGACTTTTCAGCCGCTGCCCGGGCGAGTGTGCTTCCGGAACCGGCATGGGTCTGGCTTTCTGCAAGAGAATTGTCGAGGGGCTGGGCGGGGTCATTTGGGTGGAGTCGGAGCCGGGGGTTGGATCCACCTTCTGCTTCACGCTGGCAGTTTGGCCGCAGGACGGCCGGCGGTCGAAAGGTGACGCCCCGAGGCTCCTCTAGCCGCCAAGCACAGTAGCAACGGTTTCCAAACCGCCGGCCGAGCCACGACCGTCAGGGGAGCGACCGGTTGGAGTGAAGGCCTTGCTCGTCACCCGCTTGCTTACGCGCGCGGTTCAGAAGGGGGCGTCGGGCGATCCGCCGGGACCGACAACCGGCCGCTCCCTGACGGTCGCGGCTCCGAAGCGCCTGCGATTAAGTCAGGCAATGCCCATGGGGGCTGGCCCAGCCCGCCCCACAAACGGTTAGGAATTGTTCACGGCTTCTGATTCAAGAGCTTCTCCGCCTGCTCCATTTCCTTCGCCGCATCTGTCCACTTTCCCTGGCCGGTCAACTCGCGGTATTTGCGCAGATGATCGCGAACCTCACTCAGCGTCTGAGCACTCCCGCGGCTCATTTCCGCGGGCCCGTGCGAAGATTCTGCCGCCACTCCGGTTACCGGCGGAACCGCTTGCGTCGTCTGCGGGTTTGACATACTCTCGGGCGCCTCCACCGGTTGGCCCATCAATTCCTGCAGGGCCTGCTCATATGTGTCCTGGTACGCCAGCAGGTTGCCCATCGCCAGCGCCACCTTCCGCAATTGCGGCATGCGCGCTTGCGAAGCCTGGATGTAAATCGGCGTCACGTACAGGAAACTGTTCTCAATCGGCAACACCAGCGGCTGGCCGCGCACCACCTGCGAACCCTGCTGGCCCCACAACGTCAGATCCTTAGAGATGGTCTGGTCCTGGTTGATCCGCGCCTCAATTTGCATCGGCCCGTAGATAATGTTCTGCTTTGAGAGCAGTTGGATCACCAGTTCGCCATAGTGCTCACCGTCGCAACGGGCGCGCATCACGCCGATGAGATTGTCTTTGTTGGCGGGCGTGAACTCCGTGATCAGCAGGAACTCACTGTTCGTTTCGCCCGGCAGCGAAGCCAGCACATAAGTGGGGCTCGCCGGAGCAATGCCGTTCTTTGTCCCGGTCTTCACCAGATCCCAGGTGTCGGCGCGATTGTAGAAAGCCTCCGCATCGCGCATATGAAAGTTGCGATAGATGTCGGCCTGCGCCTGGAACATCGTTTCCGGATACCGGACGTGGGCGCGAAGATCGGCCGGCATGTTCGCCGCGCTCTCCAGGAGTTGCGGGAAGAGTTGCTGGTAAGCCGCAATCAGCGGATCGGCCGGGTCAAACACATAGAGATGCACTTCGCCCGTATATGCGTCCACCGTGGCCTTTACTGAGTTGCGGATATAGTTGAAGTCGCCGAGCGACTGCGACTCCCACTCCGCCGAATAAGGGTGCTGCGCGGACAACATATATCCATCCATCAGCCACACCAGCCGCCCGTCGGCGCCCAGGACAATGTACGGATCGGGATCCCATGCCAGGAAGCCCGCCAGCTTACTGACGCGATCGACAATCTGGCGGTGAATCATCATGCGGCTGCCCGCGGTCATGTTGCTGGTCAGCAGAATATTCGGGTCCGCGTAATCCACTGCCGCGGCAACGCGCATGCCGAAGGACGAAATGGGGAAGCCGCCCGTGCCGGCGTACCGTACGTGGCCTTTGTCCGGGGACTCCGACGGGTAGTTGAATTCCAACTGATCTGTCCCAACGAAGACCGGCTCATGGGTCAGCTCGCTGTAGTAGATCTCCGGTTTCGTAAGCGTGAGGCTCTTCGTGTTGATGGTTACCGGCGCATTCTCAATAAACAGCAGCGGCAGGCCATCGGCGGTGATGCGATTCGCCTCCGCCATCACAATGCCGTAGCCGTGGGTGTAGACAAAGTGCGGATTGATCCAGCGGTGGCGCGCCTCGCCGAGTTGTTGAATGTCGAGTTCGCGTGGAGTCAGCAGCACTTGCCGCAATTGGCCGTCGATCGTGTAGCGGTCCACGTCAGTGTCCTGATAGATATACGGCCGCAGGGGCTGAATTTGCGAAATGGTGTCGTGAAAGGCCTGCCAGTCCCAGAGGCGTACGTTGTCGAGCAGCGCCTTGTGCTTGGCGTAATCGATCTTAATCTCAGCCTGCGCGTCCAACTCCGTTTCAGTGACGTGCGTGTTGAGACGGAAACCCGTTCGCGTGCCTTCAATGTGGTTCGCAATATACGGCTTCTCTAAGTTCAGCTCGTTCGGCCGGACGTAGAGACTGCTGACGATGGAGGGAAGAATGAAGCGAATGGGAAGAGCCAGCAGCAGAACCAGGGCCAGCTTCGGCATCCGCGCCAGAACCAGCCCGGCCGCCGCGAGCGCCGCGAAAATCAGCATCCATTGCAGCGGCAGCGTCACGTGGTCTGAAACCCAGTTGACGCCGACGAGATGCGTTCCGTGATCCTGAAAGAGGAAATCGTACCGGTCGAAATAAAACTTCGCGGCCAGGCAAACCAGCAGCGTGGCGATCAGCGTCCTGACGAAGCCGCTGTCGAAGGCGCCCCCGAAAGTGATCCGGTTGATGTCGATCACGCCGGGGCTCGCGAATTGCGGGAAGTTGTCGCGCAATTGCCCCAGGTGAGCGCTCGCCCAATAGATGAGCAATGAGAGGATCACGCCTGTAAACACGACGCCCAAGGCAAGGTGGTAGAACGGCAGATCGAAGAAGTAGAAGCGCAGCGGCAAATGGAAAATGGGGTCGATGTATTGGCCGGCGGTGGAGGGAAGACGGAGACCGGCGACGTAGCGAACCACCGTCCAGGAATCGATGGCCATGTTCGCGGCCAGCAGCGCCAGCAGAAACAGGCCCAACAAAATGATGCGGTTTACCGTAGCCGAGGGGCGCGTCGGCGAGTAAACACTGCCGCGTTTAATGCCCAGCCGGTAGGCTTGCCAAAACGCGAGGAAGAACAGCAGGGTGAGGGCAAAGCTGGGGACGGTCCCGTAGAGGTATTGGTTGACCCAGGTGTCGACCTGATGCATCTCCTGCCACCAAGCCAGTTCGACGGCAAAGGAAGACAGGAATCGCGCAACGAAGAAGAGCAGGAAGAGTACAACGACGATCACGACGGGCAGGAAGCGGCGTCTATCGGCGGCGTAAGGCCGGGCTGACATGTTACCTGCATCGTATCGCGCCGCTGGGCGGGGCGCGGTATCAGCCAGAAAACTGACTGCGGATTGCGCCGGGGTGTGCCGTACAGGTAATGGTCGTGTTCGCTCCCTCGCCATACTCGGATGGTGTCTGATAACCAACGTGCGCATCTCTCGTGACCCGGTTCATCTGGCGGGATCGGTACGAGAGGTGACCGCACTTCCGATTGCAGACAGGGTTGCCCGACCCGAGGTACGAAGTAGAGAGGCGCGTCAATCGGCGACGAGTTTTGGAACACTCACACAAACTCGCGGAAAAAGCAGGAGGCCGGTGTACCAAAAGTCGACGATTGGCCGGCTCACAATGCCTGCAAACTATTGATATGAATGGTGGCGAGCATGGGCTCGAACCCCGGACCTCCTGTGTGTGAAGCCTGAAGTCGGCTTCTTTGGGGCAAGATTTCCATTGGGTCTCTGTATTTTCAACAGGTTGGGGAGTCTGCTTTTCGCTCAATCAGCAAGATTTGCCGGTCCTCGGAGACCATGGCCTGATTGTCCCGTTTTTTTGATGTCCATTAGTAATGGACATGGTATATTCATGGACACATGTCTGTTGATCCGACAAAAGTTGAACCCCAGTTCGATCAGATTCGCGCTGTGCCCTTCGTGCGGCATCTCCGTCTCGTTCCCGCGAACTCCGGTGTTCGGAACGTCAGCGACGTTCTCGAAATCACGACTCCGCGGGGCAAGCACCGCCTTCCTCTCATCGTGAAGAGATCCTATCTCGACCGCAGTACTGTGAACGCCGTGATCGGTCAGATCCAAAGTGAAAGGAAGGCCGCAAAGGATGGCAGCAGGAACGTCATGAATGGCGAAATACTCCTGCTGGCTCCATACCTCGCCGCGCCAACCGCAAAGTGCTTCATTGACGCGGGCATTTCGTTCGCCGATGAGGCCGGCAACATACATTTGGCTCTGGGCGATGAATACAACTGGACCGTGATTGGCGAACGCAAGCCGCCAAAGCCACCCGAGTCGGAGCGGATGACCCCGGCAGCGGTGCAACTCTTGTTTCAATTTGCCGCTAACCCGGAGTCCGCGAGCTGGACTGTCCGCGACCTCGCCGCCGCCGTAGGAATCGGCAAGAGCAAGGTCGCTGAACTCCGCCTCCGGTTTGCGCATGAAGGAATA
>CAJCIT010000014.1 GCA_903970405.1 Acidobacteriaceae bacterium
CCGTCTCGGCGATGGAAGAGCGGCACACCCTGCAGACTCTGGGCGACGGTACTCGCATCGAGAATACCGACACCGATAAATTCTACCGGGACGACCAGGGCCGCACGCGTACCGAGCGCCAGGACGGCACCGTGCTGATTAACGACCCGGTCCAGGGTATGACAGCCGAAATAAACGGGAATCGCAACCTTGTCAGGCGCAAGGAATCCGCGATGTCCAAAGGACCGGTGTCGGCAGAAGTCGCCGCCAAGATCGATGCTGAACTGGCGTCGGTAAAGGCAACCGCCGCGAGCGGCGCGTCAACCGCAAGCACCGTCGAAGGCAAACTGAAAGCCGAAGCTTT
Source organism: Acidobacteriaceae bacterium (assembly GCA_903970405.1). GTDB lineage: Bacteria > Acidobacteriota > Terriglobia > Bryobacterales > Bryobacteraceae > CAJCIT01. The sequence goes on from CAJCIT010000014.1 coordinate 344, forward strand.
GGCCAAAGCCGCCGCGCGCCAGGAAGAAGATCTCGGATACCAATCTATCAACGGCGTAACCGCGCAGGGCTTCCGCACCACCACCACCATTCCTGCCGGACAGATTGGCAACGACCGCCCCATCCAGATCGTGTCGGAGCGCTGGTATTCGCAGGATCTCCAGATGAACGTGAAAACCATCAACACCGACCCGCGCTTCGGTGAGACGACGTATCAACTGACTAACATCCTGCAGGCCGCGCCCGATCCCACGCTCTTCCAGATTCCTGCGGGCCATGCGGGAGACACTGTTCGGTAGTTACCGCTTGCTTAAACATCATTCCGAGCCGCGACTGTGAGAAGGCGTGAAAAATTCAATTCCTGAGAAACTCTCTGGCCAGGGGCGGCACATCTGGTATAAATTATTGGCTGATTTGTGCCGTTTGGCGGTTTTGGAAAACGGGGAGCTGAGTGCCTGGAAACGGGGACGGGAGAGACGTTTATGAGTACAATGCGTCGTATCTCCGTAAGTTGTTGATAATAAAACATATATATGCGGGAAATACGGCACGTTTGCTCCCCGGCGCCGTAGTTGTCCGGTGCCTGGGCCGTTATCCTGTTACGCTTCCGCCAGCGTCTTCCGCCAGGTCAGCCGGAACCACTGCATCGCGTTGTAAGTCAGGCATGCCCAAACCAGTTCCGCGCCCGCCTTCAGCATTCCCCGCACGCGGAACTTCCTCAGCCCCAGCTTCTCTTTGATCCACGCATTCGGAAACTCCGCCACCGGACCCCGCTGCCGGTAGATGGCCTTTTGTTCCGGCTGCTCCATCTTCTTCCGGAAGGCCGCCACGTCGGCTTGCTCCTCCACCCGGATCGACACCGTTCGGCCCTTCTCCACCTGGTTCGGACAACAGCGCTTCTGATATTGGCACGCCTGGCAATCCGCGCCCTGCGCCCGATACTGCCGGTATAAGTCTTCCCGTTTACGGCTCTGCCCCGCATATTTCAACTTACAACCGCCCGGGCATTCCAACTGCTTGCCGTTGTCCAGAATTTTGAAATGATGCGGGGCGAATGCCGGGTCGATGCCCGCCGCTTTCATCGACGCCTCGCTGCGCTCCACCGGGTCCGCGAGCGACCCCACCAGATCGATGTTCCGTTCTGCGCAAGCCTTGATGTTGTCACGGTTCGTGAATCCGCCGTCCACCACCACCTGGGCCGGCGCCCGGTCCAGATTCTCCTCCACCTCGTCGATGGCCTGCTGCAGGCTCCGCGCATCGCTGCTCGACTGGCTCAAATGCGCGCCGACGACTATCTTGTTCTGCGCATCGGTGGACAGTTGCGCGTTGTAACTCGGCGCGATGGCATTATCGCCGTGTTTCATCCGCCTCGCTTCCGGCTCGGTTATACTGACTCGCTGCTCCGCCTTTTCTTTCTCCGAACTCTCCGCCGTCAGCTTCTCCCACTCTTGCAAAGCGCCCTCAATCCGCTCCTTCCGCTCGCGCGCCGCCCGCTGCCGCGCGGCCTGCCGGCGGTCCCCAGCCGGCGCTTCGGCTGTCTCCTCGGCCAACGCTTCCACCGCCTGGCGAGCCCGCTCCAGATGCTTCCGCAAACTCTCTTCCCGGCGGAACGTGTCCGCGCCGGCCTGCGCGCGGATCTTCGTGCCGTCGTGCATCACCCGCTCCAGGCTCAGCAGGCCGACCGATTCGAGCATCGCCAGTAACTGCGCGAACAGGCCGTCCAGCGGCTGACGATGGGCCACCCGGAAATCGGACAGCGTGTGATGGTTGACCTGCGCCAAGCCGGCCAGCCATTGAAAGCCCGGCTCCCACTGCATGAGGCGCTCGATCTCCCGCGCCGAACCGATCCCTTCGCTATAGCCGTAGACCCACAGGCTCACCAGCAACTGCGGATCCCAGGCCGCTCTGCCGGCCCCGCCCTGGCGGCTCTTCAGCGGTTCCTCGAACGGGCTGAGGTCCAGCTGCCCGACCAGTTCCCAGATGGCCCGCGCTTTGTGATCGGGCCCGATCAGCTCGTCGACCCAGATCTGCGCCACCAGCGATTGATCGCGGTTGACCGTGCGCAGCCGCGGCGGCGCCGTGACTGGGCGTTGCTCTTCCGGCTCCGGCTGTTCGGGTATCTCGAGCAGTGGGTTTTGGGTGGCGGGCTCCATACCTCGATTATCCGACAAACATTTTAGCTAGGAAATGTTTTATTTGGCCGGGACGGGATTTTTTCACAGGTTCTGACGGTCGCGGCTCTGAAGGGTTGGCGTTAATCAGGCGTCGATTCTCTCACAGATCCTCAGTCTCAGACTCAGTACTCAAGGCGTCACCTGTGGAAGCTAAATCATCAGACTACCCCACGAGTCAGACTGGACTGGGAAGAATTCTCTGCGTCCCTCGTTTCGAAGCTCCCACACGTTGCACTCGCAAGTTCCAAGTCAGTTGATGTCCTCAAGGATGAAAGCGATTCCGCCATGCATCCCCTCCTCAATAGGAGGAAATCCTCG
>CAJCIT010000015.1 GCA_903970405.1 Acidobacteriaceae bacterium
GGCTTCGAATTTTCACAGCCGGAATACTGGAAGCGGTTCCTCCTGGGAAAGGTGATGGCGAACGTTTCGGCTGTTTTGAACGAGGGAATTTCGGACGAAAGAGTCAAAGTTGCCTTCAACCGCCGCCTCGCTCAGCTCACCGACCTCATCGGGTCGGCGTAGGTAAGGCGAAAGCCCCCTCGATAGTTACAGCGATTGGTAAACGCACAGGCCGTACTGTAGCCGTTGTGCGGGATGTAGTGGTGCGCAAACCCGGCGTGTGCCCCGTGCTTCCTGTAGCGGTCGGTGCCGGCGGGCGGTTAGCTAACGCCCATTCAAACTCAAGCAGGTCTGTCGCCGCTCGCGCGAAGACGCCGTTGAGCCGCAAGCTTTGCCATGTAGGAATCGGCCGCCAAAGCTTCCAACTCCCTTCCCTCCTCGCGCGTCCACGCCTGCTGCTTCCGGTCTTTCAACTTCAGCAGCAAGTTCACCCGCCTGTCCGTTTCGAGAACCCGAAGCCGCTGCTCACGAATCTTCAATTGCAGGCTGGCCTTCTCCCGCTGAAGTTGCGCAGTGCGTTCGCTCACGTAGCGCTTGAATTGAGCCAGGGTCTGAAGCGTGCTGCCGCAAAGAGCGCTATCGCCTATCGTTACTTCTCGGGCTTCGACAAGTTGGCCCTCCAGAGAACGCCTTTCGTCTTCAAGACCCTTTTCCTGGGACTGAAGTGAGCCCAGGCGGGTCCGCTCCAAACCAGCCTCCTCTTGCCGGTATTCAAGAACGCGGCTGAGCCGGAATTCAAATTTCTTCATTGCTCTCAGCCTCTCCTATGCCAGCGCCAAGCGATTCCCTTGCACTCTCGTTACTTCATCTCGGCGGCCAGCGTGTCAAGCTTTCGCAACGTTTCGTCAATCGGAGCGCTGGCGCCCGCGTCCTGTTTAAGAAAACCCTCGATCTGATCGCGGAGACGAATGGCCGAGTCCAGCTTTCGGTTGCTCCCCGAAACGTAAGCGCCCAAATTGATCAGATCCTCGGAGCGCTCAAGCACCGACAGGGCCTCGCGAATTCGCTGCGCCGCCAGCCGCTGCTCCGGGGCCGCGACGCGAGTGGCAAGCCGGCTCACCGAGTTCAATATGTCAATGGCTGGATAGTGGCCCGCGGCGCCAAGAGACCGGGAGAGCTGGATATGGCCGTCCAGTATGGCGCGGACCGCATCGCAGATGGGCTCGTTGAAATCGTCGCCCTCTACCAGCACCGTGAAGAAACCCGTAATTGAGCCGGTTTGAAACCGGCCCGCCCTTTCAAAGACGCGCGGCAAAAGAGAAAAGACAGAAGGCGTATACCCCTTCTGGCTGGGCGGTTCGCCGGCAGCCAACCCGATCTCCCGCTGCGCCATCGCCAGACGCGTGACGGAGTCCATCACCAGCAAAACATCCTTGCCCTGATCGCGGAAGTACTCCGCAATCGCCAGTGCCACAAACCCGGAGCGGATTCTTAATGGAGCTGGCCGGTCGGAAGTGGCCACCACAACCACCGACCGCGCCAGCCCTTCCGGGCTGAGCTCCTTCTCGATGAACTCGCGCACCTCCCGGTTTCGCTCACCGATCAACGCGATGACGTTGACCTGCGCCGAACTGTGACGGGCCATGGTGCCCAACAGCGTACTCTTCCCCACACCGCTGCCGCCGAAGATGCCCACTCGCTGCCCTTTGCCGCATGGCAACAAGCTGTCGATCGCTCGGATACCCGTGGTGAGACGCTCTTCGATATGCTCGCGTTCAAGGGGGCCTGGCGGCGTGGCCATGAGATCGTAGTAAGCCGCCGCGGCGATTGAGCCCTTTCCGTCAATGGGACGTCCGAATCCGTCCAGAACGCGGCCCAACAATCCGGGTCCCACCGCCACGTGGGCCTGTTCCGGACGGGCCACGATCCGGTCCCCAAGTTGCAGGCCGCTCGTTTCTTCAAGCGGCATTGAGAGCACTCGTCCATTTCTGAACCCGATCACTTGAACGCGAATCAGCCGGCCATTCGAGGCCTGAATCTCACAGAAATCGCCGATGGCAACGGCGGGACCAACGGATTCAATCAGCAAGCCGACCATCTCCGCCACCGTTCCACTCCACTGCAGGGAACTTCCCCGTGCCAGCAAATCGAAGTAGGGTTGGAAATCGATTGCCGCGTGAAAAGCTGCCCCGATGGCAAGCGGCTCCTCCGGCCAGCCCGGATTCTTAGCGTCTGTGACCGACAACGTCAATGAACCCCCTCTCAATTTCGTCCAGTTGTGTTTCAACGGAGGCATCCAGATAGCCTCGCGAGGTTTCGAGAATCAGGGAGCCCGGCCGGAGCCCCGCATCAACTACAAGCTTGACCCGGCCCGTGCCCTCGGCCATTTTCAAAATCCTTTGCAAGGCCGCCTCGGAGGAGGGGTCGGTTCGCGCCTCAATGACGTCGCGTTGATCGAGGCGCGCAAAAGCGGCTTTCACCAAACCAGTAAGGGCGTCGGCGTCCACAGTAATCTCGCGGTGAAGAACGCGCCGCGCAATCGCCACCGCCAGTCTCACCAAATCTTCTTCCGCGCGGAGACGCAACTTCGGGCCCGACGCGGTAAGCTCCTCGATCAAACGGGCGGCTTTGGCCAGCTCAGACTCCAACCGCTCGCTTAAGGCTTGCCGCGCGGCCGAGTTTCCTTCGTTCCGTCCGCGTTCCATGGCCTGCTGAACCCGCTGCTCCGCTGCTTGGCGAGTTTGCTCCAATTCCGCTCTGAGAGCGTCGATTTCCGCGCCCTGCTGGGCGATCTGAGTCTGTAACGTTTTTGCGCTGGTGTCAGGAATCTCCGATTCCTGGGAAACGCGGGCGTGTTCGTGTACGGCCGGCCAACGAATTGGCTCGGCCGTCACGCCTCCTCGCTTCACAACCACCTTAGTCGACATACTTACTTAGTTGACATATTTATCGCCGGAAGATTCGGTAAGACTGATCACACCCTCCGATTCCAGCAGCCTGACAGTCCCGATAATCTGCTGCTGCGCTGCTTCCACTTCCTTCAGCTTGATGGGACCCATGGAATCCATATCCTCTCGAAGCATCTCCGCCCCGCGCGCCGACATCGCCTTC
>CAJCIT010000016.1 GCA_903970405.1 Acidobacteriaceae bacterium
TCGAGGCGGACGGGAACTCCGCAACCCACTCTCTCCTAGAAGTGGCTGCAGAGGCCCTTTGAATACCCACGCGTGACCGTAAGCGAGAAGTCGCTCGCGCTTCTTGCAGGAACCATCTGCGGAAAACGAAGAAGGCGTCGAGACGAGCTTTGGGATTACCTTGGGACGTTCGCGGTCTGGCTAACGTGGTCGTGACACACCCTTACTCGCCACCCAATTAATGACATGATGTCGGCGCCCTACAAAGCGCTTTCGGCCCTGCTCTCGCAAATTCTGGTCGCCTATACGGTGGAGCTCGATTGCGAATTCGAGCGCCGCATTCTGCAAACGCAGAGCCGTAGCGCGCGCCTCTCGCTGGTCATTTGGCTCAACTTGCTCCAGTTCGTAGCCGATGGACCAGTTTCGTTTCGAACGCTCGCTGCGCGCGCGCTCACAGCCGAGGCCGGCATCACAGCTTGGCTTGGTTGCCTCGAACGATGGGGCGTCGTTGAGCTGCAACCCGGAAAGCGCGCCGGTTTCGGTAGCGGCCGAGGGATCCGCGCCGATTGGCCGGTTCGGCTCACGGCCAGCGGTGAAGCCGCCGTCAGAATCTGGCCCGGACTGATCCCGGAAATCGACGCCCGCTGGTCGAGACGCTTCGGCGACGACGCGACGAGGTTGCGTCGCTCGTTAGAAGTAATCGAGCAACAGATCGACCTCGAATTACCGCAAGGCTTGCCCGTTGCGATTCTGAAGCTGCCGGACTTCGGTCCCCGGAAATCGCCCGCGGAAGGCGGCCTGCCGCTGCCGGTGCTGCTTTCCCGAGTTCTGCTCGCTTTCGCGCTCGATTTCGAACGGGAGTCCCAAACGCCGATTTCGCTGTGCGCAAACGCGATCCGCGTTCTCAGTGACGACCCGATCCCTGAAACGGAGATTCCCAAACGAACCGGCTGCTCGGAAGAGACCGCTGGCATTGGCTGGCAGCACAAGCCGTACATCATCGTGGAAAGAGACCCTGCGCGCGGCCGCGGCAAGTTCGTGCGCTTGTCCGAAGCGGGCATCAAGGCTCAGCACGGGTATTACAGCCGCACGCGCGATATTGAGGAAAAGTGGAAGAAGCGCTTTGGCACCGCAACGAAAGAACTTCGGGAATCGCTGACGGCCCTGCTGAAAAGAGGCGAATTGTCTGACGGCCTCAAGCCGCCTCCCGGAACGACCCGCGCCGGCGCCCAGACACCGGCCCTGGGCCGCGTCGACATTGGACCCGCGGCACTCCAGCGCAGGCGGGATTTGGTAATTCAGACGGAAGCATTCGTGCGCGACCCGGCTGGCACTCTGCCGCATTATCCCCTCTGGGACATAAACCGCGGCTTCGGTCCGTAGCACGCGTTGCTCTTCTTGGACAGCCGGCACGAGCGCTTCGACACATGGGTCGCACGGTTTCGGGTGATTGTCGGGCCGCTCGCGCGATTAAGCGGGAACGTACGTCAACCGAATCAAGTCATCGGCGATTAGATCGCTGGCCACCAGGTGGAGCGGCGGCCGGGGGCCGGCGAAGAATGGCTGGCCGCCCCCCAGCACGACGGGGCGGAGGTAGAGTCGATACTCATCGATAAGACCGGCCTCGGTTAGGCTTTGCGCCAGGACTGGTCCGCCAACCTGAATTTCGCCAGCCAGCTCAGCCTTCAGCCTGCGTATCGCCGTCTCGAAGTCATCCGCGACAAGTGTGGCGTTGGGGCCAACTGACTTGAGCGAACGCGACACGATCCACTTCGGCCGGCTCCGCCACGCCGCCGCGAAGTCGCGATCCTCCGCGTCCCAATCAGGAAGATCTTCGTCCCAATAACGCATGATCTCGTACATGCGGCGACCGTAGATGACGCCCGTCAGGCCACGCACCAGCTCGACGAAGTGACGGAAGGCCGCGGGTACAGGCGGCCCAAGCTTCGTGTGGTCGACGTAGCCATCCAGGGACTGGTTCAATCCGTAGACAAGTTTTGCCATGCTGCGGATCTCCTCCCACGTTCTTCAGAATAGCTTGAGCCGACGCCGCGCGGAGGTGGGGTTAGACACTACCGCTCCTTCAGTCATCCCACGATGACCGGGCCGACTGCGCCGCCAATCGTGCCGACCAGAGCGCCAACAACCGCCGCGGTGATTCGAGCCCACACAGAAACGAAATTCCATGAGGCTGGATGATCCACCTGTTCAGTGCATCCGGTGTTTCGTAACGGTCACAAAGGGTCCAACTTGACACGTTAACCATCGCGTTTGAAGCGTTGCCGCCCCCGCCGCCTTATGCTAAAAAAGGGACGCTATGGAAGACACGCCAATCACAATGCGCAAGTACACCAACTTTGATGACATCAAGGCGGACGAGTACCGCTACTGGCAAAGTCGGCCCGCGCATGAACGGCTGGACGCTCTTGATGAAATGATCGAAGCCGCCTACAAGCTTAAAGGTTGGGGGATTGAGCCGGATGTACCAAGACTACAAAGACCTTTTGTCCGCCTTCCAGTCCCATGGCGTTAAATACCTTGTTGTTGGGGGCTTCGCGGTTATATATCACGCGCAGCCCCGCTTTACCAAAGACCTTGATCTTTTCATAAGAGCGGACCCCGCTAATGCCAAAGCAACCTATGCCGCGCTTGCTCAGTTCGGTGCACCGCTTCAAGGCATTCGCCCCGACGACTTCACCGACCGCAACAACTTTTTCCGGTTTGGGCGTGACCCCAAAGGCTTCGATATCCTTCCCGATATTCCGGGTGTGGATTTTGACGCGGCATGGGAAAGGCGCGTTGAAATCGTGGTTGACGAAAAGACCGGATTAAAGGCTAACTTCATTTCCGCCGACGACCTCATAGCGTCGAAACTGGCATCCGGCAGGCCGCAAGACCTTGCGGACGCGGACGCCGTTAGACAAGCGCAAAAGCTCAGACCCGCAAGAACAAACAACGCCCCGGAACCGAACGGCGCTGATCAGAAATAAACAGTCTCGCAAGGGTAGGTTTGAGACGATTCGTGAGCCAATAAAATCAGCCCTTTCAGGGTCTCAGAATTCAGTTTCAAGACTCAGTGCACGTCATCGAGTCGGGCTCTCGGGCTTGCTCTCTTGGCTTGAACTGGCCGCTCGGCGCGCCTTTCCGGCAAAAATCGCAAGCCTCTGTCTCAAAAGCTTACGTGAACCGTATTGCGGCAAAGCAGGTTAGGCATCCTCGATGGCAAGCCATGCTTGCGCCGCCTGTCTCAAACCCGCCAAACCAGGCTCCTGAAACAGGCCGCCAATGATCGCGACCGAATCGGCCCCTGCTTCGAAGACCGAGTGCGCCGTTTCTAGCGTGATGCCGCCGATGGCAACCAGCGGCTTAGCGCTCAGCGATCGCCACTTTCTCAAATTCTCCACGCCCACAACGGGATCCGGCTGGTCCTTTGTAGTGGTTCCGAAGATGGGGCCCAGCGCCAGGTAATCCGCCGGCTGCGGCTGGGCGTTCCGCAACTGCCGTTCATTGTGCGTGGAATAGCCGATGACGATATCCTGACCGGCGACGATCCGCGCGGCGCGCACCGGGAGATCCGTCTGCCCTAGATGCACGCCGCACCGTCCACCCTCTTTGGTCAGAAGCAGTGCAAAGTCTGCCCGATCGTTCATCACGAAGAGAGCGCCCGCCGCGGCGCACAGTTTTGCGATCTGACGCGCTTCATCGAAGTGCGCCTGCATGAATGGCTCTTTGTGCCGGTACTGCAGAATGCCAACGCCCGTTTCGAGCAGCGCCTCAGCCGCTTTTACGGGATGGAATCCCCGGGCGGCGAGGATGGCCGTATCGAGAATCGGATAGAAGCGCGGCAGCACTCAATGCTCTTTGAGATACCGGTCAAAGAATGCCGCCGTGCGGCCGAAGGCATCCTTCAACGTTTCGTCGCGCGTGAAGCCGTGGTTCTCTTCGGGATAGAACGCCTCTTCGAACGGCTTGCCCTCATGAATCAGTTTTTCAGAAAGCTGGACCGCGTCTTGAAAGAGGACGTTGTCATCCACAATGCCGTGAACAATCAGCAGATGGTTCTTCAGGTCCTGCGAAAAGTAGATAGGCGAGCTGCGGCGGTAGGCTTCCGGATTCTCGGCCGGCGTGGTCAGGCGCTGTTGCGTGTAGCCCGCGTTGTAGTTCTCCCAATCGTAGACGCCGGAAAAGGCTGCGCCCGCCTTGAAGGCATCCGGCGTTTTGAATAAGCCGGCGGCCGTCATAAAGCCGCCGTAACTGACGCCCCAAATGCCAAGGCGCCCGGTGTCGATGTTTTTGAGGGATTTCAGATACTCCACGCCGCCAATTACATCGTCCAGATCGGGCCCCGCCATGTTCAGGTAGACGCCGCGATGCCATTCGCGGCCATAACCGGTACTGCCCCGGTAATCCATTTCCAGAATCACGTAACCCTGTTGCGCCAGATAGTTATTGAAGACGAAGCGCAACTCCTGGTAGCTTCCCCATTGCTCCAACACGCTGGTGGCGGTGCCTGAGCCGTGTACATAAATGACGGCGGGCCGCGGCTTCTGCTTCGGATCGTCGGGGTTATAGCCTGGCGGCAGCAGCAGCCGCGCCGCAACGGGCTTCTTGTCTTTGGACGACGGATAGGTAATGAAGCGCGTCTGTGCCCATGGCAGTTTCTCAAAGCCGGGCTGCGGCGTATGCGTCACGCGCGTGTCGTTGACATAAAGGTCGAACGGGTTCTTCATGTCGGCTCGCATCTCAGCCGTCATCTGGCCGTCTTCGGTCACCGTGGCCAGGTGCAGGCCCGCTGTCTTCGACACTGGCTCGGGCTGCGCGGAGCCGTCGGCCTTCACACGAAAGAACTGCCGCTGCGACGGACCGTTGGCTGTCGATGAGTAATAAAGATACTCGCCGATCCATTGCGGAGGGCTGACGGAGAAGGGTTCGCGGCGAATCTCCCAAGCGCCCTTCGTGATCTGGTGAAGGTCTTTGCCATCCAGAGACGCCACGTACAGGTGGAGGTATCCGTCTTTATCGCAAGTGAACCAGACGTGTTTGGAATCGGGCGCCCAACCGAGATCGGACGAATCGATCCAGCGGTCGTCAGTGTTCTGGAAGATGGTGGTGAGCTTGCCGGAGGGTACGTCGATCAGGGCCAGCTCCTGCTTCTTGAGGGTTGAATCCACCTTGCTGAAGAAGAGGTGTTTCGAATCGGGCGACCATTCGGGCAAGCCCCCGAATCCGGCGCGTCCGCGTCCGGTTTCAAGCTGCTTGGAGTTCTCACCGCTGGCCTCAACCAGGAAGAGTTGCGAGCCTCGAATGTCGTCCGCGGCCACGTCGCGCGGGAACGGCCGCGCGGTGACGAATTGGCCTGAGTAGTTCGGCAGTAACAGGGTTCGCCCGGGCGCCGGATTTACGCCGAAAATAAAGTATTTGCCGTCTGGCGACCAGCGATACCCCATCAGCGTGCCCGGCGGCTTCACGTCCGTCATCTGTTCCAGCACGCCGTTCGAAAGATCCTGCACAAACAGTTGGCCGGTGCGGGTGAAGGCGAGTTTCTTCCCGTCCGGCGAAAAGCGCGGCTGACCCTCGCCGCCTTTGGTCTTCGTCAGGCGGAGCAGGGAAGCGGCAGAGCCGGTATCCACCAGATACAAGTCGCCTTTATAGCTGAAGGCGATCCGCTTCCCATCCTCTGTAACATCGAAGGAATTAAGGCCGCCCGGCGGCAGCAGGTAGTTCTTGAGCCTCGCATCCTGCTCATCCTCCGAGAGGTTGATGGGGTCCTTGACGTGTTCCAGATCGGTGAGGCGAGTGAGGCGTTTTGCATCTGCGTCGTAGACGTAAAGATCGCGAAACGCGCCGCCATGTTCATTCCAGAGGAACGCAAGCACATGCGCATGCTTGGCCCAAGTAAGCTGCGACGGCGTGACGCCCCAGATGAACGGACGAGTAAAAAGCCTCTCGAGCGTGAACTCCTGGGCGGCGAGTGGCAAGCCCGGCGCCATCAAAGCGAGACCCAGCAGCACCGGCGTGCATCGATTAAGAACGAAGGCGGCAGCGAATCTCGACATTGGAATCGACCAGCATAGCGCGCCGTCCGCCATCGGTACACTTCCAGTAGGCCTCTGCTTTGAACTTTCTGTCTTATCTTCTGATCCGGCACGGCTATCTGTTCGTGTTCGTTTATGTCTTTCTGGTGCAAGCCGGGCTGCCGGTGCCTGCCGACCCCATGCTGCTGGTGATGGGCGCGATGGTAGGCAACGGGCGCTACTCCATGGCGTTGACGATTTTGACGGGCATGGGCGCGGCGCTGCTGGGAGACGCGATCTGGTATGAGATGGGCCGCCGCCGCGGTAGTTCGATTCTGCGCCTGATATGCCGGCTGTCGCTGGAGCCCGATACCTGCGTCCGCAAGACCGAGGACTCTTTCAGCAAACGGGGCGCACGCACCCTGCTGCTGGCGAAGTTTGTGCCGGGGCTGAGCCTGGTCTCCACTCCCATGGCCGGCGTCATACGGATGCCTCGATGGCGCTTCCTGCTCTTCGATCTGGCTGGCTCGGCGCTCTGGGTGACTGCTTACCTCACCATAGGCCTGATCTTCAAGCGGCAAGTGGAGACGGTGATCGACCTGATCGGTAAGCTGGGCCGGTACGCGGGGGTGGTGGTCCTAACGGCGCTGGCGCTGTATCTGGGATTCAGGTATTTCCAGCGCTGGCGCTTTCTGCACGCCTTTGAGATGGGCCGCATCAGCCCACAAGCTTTGCTTGACTTACTCGAAGGCCCATTGCCGGTGACAGTGATCGACCTGCGCCATCCGCATGAGGTGGAGCGCGAAGGCGTCAAAGTGGCGGGTGCGCTGGTCTTGCGGCCTGAAGATCTGCGATCGAGATCGGGAGAGATCCCCAAAGACCAGGAGATCATCCTGTACTGCACTTGACCCAACGAAGCAACCAGCGCCCGGGTGGCGCTCCAACTTAGAGATGCGGGAATCAAGAACGTGCGGCCCCTGGAAGGCGGCTTTGAGGCGTGGCGCGCCTTGGGGTATCCCATCGAACGGATCGTGCTCGAAAGCGCCAACCCGTAGGGTTATTCAACGGCTCTAAGACTTCGCGGCCGGAACAGCTTTGGCCGTGTCTGGCGCTGCTTCCTTCGGCGCTGCTTGCTTGGCCGGCGGCGCGTTCGCGGGCGGATCTTTCGAGATCCGAGCCCACTCCTCCTTGTCGCGAATGCCTTCCAGGCTGGTTACGTACGCGCCCTCCAGGCGGGTTGTGAAATAGCCGATATCGCCTCGCCCGCCGAGCTCCGTCTCCGTGCCGGTAAGAAACTCACACGCCTTCCACTTACCCTGCAGAACCTGCTTATAGACAGCTAAGTACTCCTTGGCGTGTTCCGGCGTATCCCATTCGGCGATATATTCGAGCACAGGACGTTTCTCCTTTCCCATTTCAAGGATCCTGTACTGGCTGCCGCGCAAATGGGGCGCCAGGTGCGCGGCCTTCTCCTTGTCGGCGAATACGGTCATCAGAATCGTATAGTCGAACTCGCCCATGTCGCCCTCGGTTACCTTCTTGGAAGAGCCGTCCAGCTTCCAGGCCGGAAGCGCTGGTTTGGTGGCTGCAATATGAGCGAAGTAGCGGTCCGGATGAATGATCTGGCTGGAATCCACTGGGGGATCTTTGAACACGGCCGCAAAGGACTCCTTGCCGAGTTTGCGATACACCGCATCGAAAAAGAGTGTGCCCTCCACGTAGGGGAACAGCAGCGATCTCTGAATGTAGAGCGGCGACGCCGAAAGCACCGGGTACAGCGCGTTGTTTGAGTCTGACCCTTCAGTGACTTGTTTCAGCATGTCCGGCGTGGGAACAGGCTCGGCGCCGGACTGCTTGAGCTGGTAGGCCATCATCAGCCAGGTTGCCTGGCCTTCCACGACGGCGGAGTGGGCCAGATTCTCATCGTCATTGGTCGGCCCTTCTTCCATGAATTTGCTCATGTCGAAGTGCTGGTCCACCAGCGCGTGTGAGAGTTCATGCGCCAGCGTGATTTCTTCCTCTGTGAAGCTGGAGGTGTCCAGCAGGAAGAGCTTCTTCTCCTGGTAATCGTAGAAAGCGGCGGCCTGCTCAGTGAGCAGATCGAGAGTGGACTGTTTGAGGTCGAAATCTGTCGGCACCAGCCCGAAGAGTTTGAGCGAGAGCTCGTCGGCATGCACTTCATCGGGCTTCATAGACGACTTCATGCGCTTAGCAAGGAACTGATGCAACTGGCGCTTGTTCATGCGGCCGTAAGGCACGGCGCGCTTCTGCTCAAGTCCGGTGATTCCGGATAGCGTCTTAACGATATGGTCGAGTTGCTGGAAGACCGGATCGTTCGAGGTTTTGGATTTATCGCTCGCGCCGGAAGAGAACAAACAGCAGGCGAGTGTCAGTGCAACTGCTTTAGAAACCATGTGGGAGTGCGGAGGGAAGTCCTAACTTCTATTGTGCCGCACAGGGGTTTAGGGGCTGCGATTGCCGCGGTAATTTTCGGCTGGGAGGCGCGGAGTCGAACCTTTGCCCTGTCGCGCTTCTGTCGGAAATGTCGCAGACCACCGTAAAAACTTCACAACCCCAGCGCCTGCGTTCCCTGCGCAGCGCCAGTTCATCCCGAATCGAGCGCACAAGGCGAGGTGACAGTTCAGTGAGGCAAACTCGCGGGCGAGGGGCGAGTCGGAAGCCTCGCGAACCCCCAACGGTCAGAACTGCCTTACCGGACATGATTCAAGCCGCCAGGGCTCGCGCAGCGGGTGGCGGATCATCGTCCGGCTGACGCTTGGGCGGCGTAGGCGTATCCGGCTTCGGTTTGTGCGTCTGTCCTTGTCTGAATCTATCGATTGGGATAACCATAACCGCTTCTAAGCACGTCTACCGCCATCGTTATGAAACGAACTGTTCGGGTGAGTGCGGGCGTCAAATACGAGCGC
>CAJCIT010000017.1 GCA_903970405.1 Acidobacteriaceae bacterium
CACAATCATCAGCCTCCCTGACTCGGGGATGGAGAGTGAAACATTCCGTAAAGCTTGAACCGCCGGATGCCTGCCGTATCGCTTGCTGATGTCGCGCAAACTGGCGATCATTCGGCCAACCGCGCCTCTGAAAAAGGCTCCGAGGCTTTGCCGTCTCTCAGCGCCAAAACGCGATCGGCCACCGCCGAGACCACTTGCCGGTCGTGACTTATGAGAAGCAGGCTGAGGGCAAGACTTTGCTTCACTTCCTGAAAGAGTCTTAGAATCTCACGGCGGGTTACTGTGTCGAGAGCGGCGAATGGCTCGTCGGCGATCACCAACCGGGGCCTGCAAACAAGCGCCTGGACAATCGCCGCGCGCTGCAGTTGACCGCCGCTTAACTGGTGTGGGTATCTATCGAAGCAGTGCTCACTGAGGCCGGCCTGGTGAAATAGACTCAGAATCCGGTTGCGGCCTCCGGCCGAATACAGCCCATGGGACTTCAGGACATTCTCCACCTGCCGGCCTACCCGAATGAGCGGATGGAGAGCGAGCGCCGGCTGTTGCGGAATGCAGGCTACGGCCCGCCCGCGCAGGGCACGTAGCGTCGCAGCGCTTTGCCCCATCAGCTCAACACCGTCGAAGCGGATTGAGCCTGTTTGTGTGGTGTCAGGCGGCAGGACCTGCAAAATGGACCACGCCAAAGTGCTCTTTCCCGCGCCTGAGCCGCCAGTTAAGGCCACCGTCTCGCCGGCTTGGACACACAGGGAAACGCCGCGGAGCGTGGGCGTGCTGCGCGAGTAGGCCACGCTCAAGTTCTGAACTTCAAGTAACAGAAGGACTCCGTTCCCGAAGTCTATCTGATAGGGGGTGCCGGGTTCAGAGGCGGGTTGACAGTGGCCGCCGGGCGGCCGTGACGGCTCTGCCGGGCGAAGACCGATCAGCGCCGCGGGATATTTTCCCCGCGGCTGGTCGGCGGGACCAGCGTCCCGCACAGCACTGCGCGGTGCTGGCTTAAGGCAACGTCGATGCTCCGAGAGTAAGCATCGACGCCGCACCTTCCGTGCACCTCGAGCACCGCGCGGGCATCGCCGCCGAAACTCGTGGGCGCGATCTTCGGCATCTTGGCATCGAGGGGCGGCGCGCCGCACCCCGGCAAGGGCAAAAAGGCGGCGTCAGCCGCCACCTGTCCGTAGGCATATGTCTTGCGTGAAGGCAGGTGGGTGATCATCCCCTTTCTGGCACAATAGTTTTCTGCGGTCCCATCGCCATTCTTGTTCATGGCCGCCAGAACCAGCATTTCGCGGGCAATCGCACCGGCGCTTCGCACCTTCCAGACGTCAGGCCGGAGGTTCCTGCCCGGCTCGTGGAGGGCCGCGCTGGCCGGGGGCGATATGAGCCTCGGTCCCACCTGCTCCACTTTGATTGTGTTCGGATCGGCGGCGAGCTCATCCGCCACAACTCGCGCTAGGCGCGCGAGCGAGACCGCCAAAGTCTCCGGCGTGCCGACGGTCAACGTAACTGTGCCGTCAGACCCAATTTGCAGCCAGCTATTCATCGGTGATGGCGCGGCTGTCTCGATTTGTCCAAGCCTCGACGACCCCGGCAGGAAAAAGCCAAGCAGCAGTCCGTTTCTTGCCTTGACGATGAAATCCTTCCGTACTGAATCCTGAGCTTTCGACTCATAGTTGGTGGTGGGTGGAGGGGTTTTCAGTCGCGCAGTTGCCATATTTGTCTCATTTCCATTCAGGTTCGGAACAGCATTCCCCTCTTCCGAAATGATTTTCGTGCCTTGATCCAGGTTGATTGCCATGACCAACGCATCGACGCGTCAACTTGCCTTTAATAAACGTTAGGGTCGGCTCGAAGAGATTTGATATAGGCCAGACCAGAACAATCCACTTGCGGATTCCCGCCAACGTGTGGGGCAGGTTGAAAACCTGCGGCCGATTGGCAATCGGCCCTCGCGGATCATCCGTGACTAAACCCCTTCGGCGTATCTGGCGCAACCGGGTATCGAAAGCGAAGGTTGGCTGATGAGCGGCGGGCGCGAGGAAGCTGTCGCCGGAAAGCATCAACACGCCGATTACCTTATAATTTTTTCTCCTTTTCCCTCAATTATTTAGCCCTCTTCTCCTCGCCTCTCGCCCGCCGTCCCGCACTTACACTAACGTCGCGGGATCAAACTTAGCCCGAAGCCGGCTAGGCCTAAAGCTTGGACCCGCTCGGCCCGATCTATGTGGTGAGGAGTTTATTGCCAACACGCCGTATTGAAAGCGGCTTTGCCACGCAGGCGTCCGTTGACGGCGCTCGGACTTGGAATCTGTCGAGTGGACGTCGGAAACCGTCACAGGGGTGGGACATCGTGAAGACCGTGAAATTTGTCTGTTTCCTGCTGGCTGTGCTGCCACAGGTGCTCTCAGCCCAATTGTTAAGGGACCGGCCGGAGGGCCGCATCAACAACTGGACAGCGCCGCGTGAGGTGCGGCGGGCACAGATACAGGCATCACAGGTACGCGCTCCTCAACTCCAACAGGCTGGCAGTGTGGCGGGCGATCAACTGGTTTTCGTGCCGGTCCAGCCATGCCGCTTGGCCGATACGCGGGCGAACTCAGGCTATCCCGGCCTCGGATCGACCCCGATGGTCCACTTTGTGCCTCGCACTCTTCCCATCCTGGGATCGTGTGGCATTACGAATACTGCCTTCGCCGAGGCCTACTCTTTCTACGTCACCGTAGTCCCGGCCGGCGGAACTCCCGGCGGTTACCTCCTTGCCTACCCCGACCCGATCTCTCCGTGGCCGCTGGCCTCATCGCTCGACTGGAATCCCAACGGGGTGTACCAGACCGGCGCCGTCGTCGTGCCTGCGAGCGCCGACGGTTCAGTGAACTTCGTGGTGGATAATCCCACCGATGTCGTCGTGGATATCAACGGCTATTACGCGCCCCCGACTGACGGCCGCAGCGACACAGCCCTCGGTCTGGGGGCCCTCTCGGAGAATGTCGCCGGCTCGGACAACACAGCGTTCGGCACTGGCGCCTTGCTGGCCAACGTCAACGGTTCCGCCAATACCGGCGTCGGCTACGCCTCGTTGTACTCATCTGGCGGCAGCGACAACACGGCCATTGGCTACGCGGCTCTTTACTCGAGTACGGGCAACAACAATATCGCGGTGGGCGCCAGCGCCGGCTCAAGTCTCTCAGCCGGCAACCGCAACATTCTGATTGGAAATCAGGGAGTGTCAACCGACGATCACGTCATTCGGATCGGAGATCTTCAGACCTCGGCTTACATCGCCGGCATCTGGGGGAACTCCATTTCCAACGGGGCCAACGTCTTCATCGGTTCTAACGGCCAGTTGGGCATTCAACCCTCCTCCCGGCGTTACAAGGAGGACATTCAGGACATGGGTGATCTCAGCAAAAACCTCCTGCGATTGCGTCCCGTGACCTTCCGCTATAAGAAGCCCGATCCCGGCGGATCGAAACCGCTCCAGTTCGGCCTGATTGCCGAAGAGGTCGCTGAAGTTTACCCTGAATTGGTCTTTCGGGCAAAGGATGGACAGGTCGAAGGCGTGGAATACTCCAAGTTACCCGCCATGCTGCTCAACGAACTCCAGCGGCAGCATCGGCACGCTGAGCAGCAAGACGAGACCATTCGGAGGCTCGAAGCCCGTTTGGCTGCCATCGAAGCGCAATTGTCAAAAATGCCCGCCGAAAAAGCGGCCTCACTGCCTTGCGCCGACAAGTTGAACACCACTCCATGAACGCCTTCCCGCCCGAATCCCGGCGCTCCGCTGAGAGGTCGCCTCAAAAAGATTACACAACTCTGACAATCCGTCCCCATCCGATGTCGTCCATGAGCTAGTAAAGACACCAGCACTCAGGGATCTCATGGAAAACAAAGCCGTGGAAGCGCACTCAGCGCCGTTCGTCAGACGAGACGGAATCAACTGGACTTCAGTGATTGCGTTCTCTATTTTTCATATCGGGGCCGTCGCGGCCCTTTTCTTCTTCACCTGGCCCGCTTTTTTCGTGGCCTTGGTCCTCTATTGGCTCGGAATGAGCTTGGGTGTCGGAATGGGCTACCACCGCCTGCTCACCCATCGCTCCTACAAGCCGCCGAAATGGATCGAGTACGCCTTAGCCGTTTGCGGAACACTCGCCCTGGAAGGCGGCCCGATGTTCTGGGTAGCAACCCATCGCGTCCATCATCAGTTCACCGACAGGGACGGCGATCCGCACACCCCGCGCGACGGCAAGTGGTGGAGTCATATCGTTTGGATGCTGGTCGGGAACGCCACCCACTGCAATATCGAGGATTGCTCCCGCTATGCGCCGGATGTGTGCCGCGACCGGTTCCTGGTTCAGCTTTCGAACTATCACTATGTGCCCTTGGCCATCGTCTCTATTTTGCTGCTGGTCTTCGGCGGGCTGCCTTTTCTTCTGTGGGGAACGTTTTTCCGGGTCACCATCGGGCTTCATTCCACGTGGATGGTGAACTCCATTACGCACTTTTGGGGAACCCGCCGCTTCGCGACAAGAGACGACTCGCGGAACAACCTCTTCGTCGCCATCCTCAGCTTCGGGGAAGGCTGGCACAATAATCATCACGCTCATCCGACGTCGGCCCGGCATGGGCTCGCCTGGTGGGAGATCGACATGAGTTGGTGGGGGATTCGCCTCCTCGAAGCCGCCGGTCTGGCTAAGTCGGTTCAGGTCGCGAAGCTGCCCGCGGCGCCGGCCGGGGCTCGGGAGGTCCGCGCCAATTAGAACGTGCGTACCATGGTTGGGATGAAATATCGCAAACTTGGTGCGACAGATCTCGAAATCAGCGACATCGGCTACGGAGCCTGGGGCATTGGCGGTAAGCAGTGGCTTGGCGGAGAAGATCTGGCCTCGTTAGCTGCGTTGCGCCGCGCCTTTGAACTAGGCCTCAACTTCATCGATACTGCATTGGCGTATGGCGATGGCCATAGTGAGCAGCTTTGCGGAGAAGCCATCCGCACCGCTCCGGACCCCATCTATCTCGCCACCAAGATCCCGCCCAAGAATCGGATATGGCCGGCCGCGCCTCAAACCCCGATCGGCCAGGTGTTCCCGTATGACTACATCATCGGTTCCACGGAAGAAAGCCTTCGCAATCTGAAGCTCGACCGCATCGATCTGCAGCAGTTCCACGTCTGGACGGACGCCTGGGTCGCGACCGAAGAATGGCGGCGCGCCATTGAAGATCTAAAGAAGTCCGGCAAGGTTCGTTACTTTGGCATCTCCATCACCGAGCACGAACCCGATACCGCCCTGGAAGCCATCGGAACCGGCCTCATCGATGCCGTGCAGGTAATCTATAACGTATTTGACCAGACGCCGGAGCAGAATCTGTTCCCGCTGTGTTTGGAGCGGAACATCGGCGTGCTCGATCGCGTCCCGCTCGATGAAGGCGGCCTTACCGGAACCATCACGGAGCAAACCACATTTGAGCCTGGCGAATTCCGCGACTTCTACTTCCGCGGCGGCCGCAAGAAGCAGATTGTCGAGAAGGTGGCCGCGCTCGAACACGACCTCGCGGGCGTCGAGGGAACGCTGCCTGAGATCGCCCTACGCTTCTGCCTCTCGCATCCGGCGGTCTCAACCGTCATTCCCGGCATGCGGCGGCTTTCCACCGTGGAGAGCAGTTGTAGCGTTTCTGACAAAGGCCCGCTTCCAGCAGACGTGCTGGCCACCCTCAAGCGCCACGCCTGGTACCGCAACTTCTATCAGTAAGATTGCGTCGCATTTAGCAGCGGGGGCTCAACGCCAATCGTACCGGGTGCATTCCATTTTATCCATGTAGACCCAGGTAGACCCAGGTCGACCCGCGCAGACCTGCCGTCTGAAGAAGCCGCCGCCGCTCGGTGCCGGTCTGATGCCGGACTCCCCGAAGAGCCGCGAATTCAGACCGAATTAACCATTTCGTAATCTAAATGTAACCGATACCGGGTTACCGTGTCATTGGGTCTCTGTTACAGGTTGAATCCATGAAGAAAATTGTCCTAATCGAAGACGACGCAGATTTGTACGCTCTTCTCAAATACAACCTTGAGAAAGACGGGTTCATTCTCGTTGGCGCGCAAACCGGCAAGGGGGCCATTGACCTCTGCCGGCGGGAGCGCCCCGACCTGATCCTCCTCGATATTATGCTGCCCGATTCGGACGGCCTCGATATCTGCAAAGGCATTCGAATCCACCCCGAACTCGCGCACATCCCGGTGATCTTTCTGACCGCTCGCGCCTCGGAAACCGACCGCATTGTCGGTCTGGAACTCGGCGCCAACGATTACATCGTGAAGCCGTTCTTCATCCGCGAGCTGATCGCACGCATCAAGATTCAGTTCCGCGGACAGGCCAGCGCCTCGCGGATGCTGAAAGCTGGCGCGCTTGAACTCGACCGGTCCAGTTGCCGGGTTCGCCTCGGCGGCCAGCCGCTTTCCCTGACTGCTACCGAATTCCGCCTTCTCGAATTTCTGATGTCGCGGCCTGGCGTAGTCTTCAGCCGCGAGCAACTGCTGGATGCGGTTTGGGGTCATGATCGGGCGGTCACCGATCGGACGGTGGACGTTTACATACTGCGTCTGCGACAGAAGATCGAAGCCGACCCGGCCAACCCGCTGTTAATCCGTTCGGTCCGCGGCTTCGGCTACAGCTTTAACGAATCGGTTTCGCAGGAAGCCGTCGCCGAACGCACCGCCGTCACGGTTTAGGCCGCTACGCCGAAAAAACGCGCATTGGGGTAATGCGGCCCATGCAAACCGGGCTGCCTCACCCAGATCATCCGGTCAGAATCGCACGCGCGTCCAAGTGACCCTTCGACAGGGCCGTAGAACTCCATACCTTCGTGGCGCGGGCTTCCAAGCCTGCTGAGCCGAGAGTCATCTCGGCTGTTCCCCGACTCCGCTCCCTCACACCCGACGCACCCGCTCATGAGTAAGTCATCGGCGCCGGCCACACCCTTCCGGTTGCCAGCCGGCGGCGCACCGCGGTTCCACTCCTGCGCGCGGCGCCTCGCACTCGACGCACTCGCCACCCATGATGACTAAGTCATTCGGTCGGGTCCACACCATTCCGGTCGCCAGCCGGCGGCGCACCGCGCCGCTCCGAGCGGGCTATATTCCACTCGCGCGCATCGACGGAAGGGGGACTGGCTACTCTGGCCCAGGCGCGAGCCACGTCCAGTTTTGTTTACCGCTCCCGACGCGCCGTGCGGCCAGAGCAGCCTGTCCCCAGACCACCGCGTTCCATTCCTGCGCGCGGCGCCTCGCACTCGACGCACTCGCCACCGGCGCCGGTCCACACCATTCCGGTCGCCAGCCGGCGGCGCACCGCGCCGCTC
>CAJCIT010000018.1 GCA_903970405.1 Acidobacteriaceae bacterium
CATGATTTTCCAACGCCTGGGCCAGGAGATATCGTCCGTCATGCCGAGGTCGTCAATGACGAGGTCGTCCGCCAGCGGCAGACCCTGGGCGTGTTCGAGCAATCGCGAGCCCACGATCCGCGCGTCAACCCCCCGCTTGCAAAGCCCGCGAACCAAGTGTGTCGCGAACGTGTCGACGCCGCTGATTTGGCCGCCGGGAATGGCCACGATGACCTTGTAGTCCAGTGGACCAAAAGTCTGATCGAGGATCTCTCGAGTAACCGAACCGGGGTCTGACGCGACGCCCGGCGGGTTCGGCCAATGCTCACTGGCGTTGGCGTATGCGACGTCCTGCCTGGTATCTGCGGGGAGTATGTTGACACCGGCGACCCTGCGCGGTGGAGGTGATAATTGTTCCCGCGGACGGGCAAAGTGCTTCCTCTGGCCCATCAACTCAATACGCTCAAAGAGGTCCCGATATTGCCGGACCATCGAGTCGGTGTCGTAGCCGCCTGAAACGATCGTCCGGAAAGCCGCCTCGGACATGATTTTTCGCTTGATCGGGTCTCTGGCGAGAGTGAGGAGATGATCGACGAAGGAATCGATGTCGCCGACCGGCGAAGTGAACCCGTTTACGCCGGTCTGGACCAGCCGAGATTGACTCTGCAGATCCGAGACGACCGGCACACACCCCCGGCTCATGGCCTCCAAGAGCGCGATGGACAGCCCTTCGTACTCTGAAGTCAGCAAGAACACATGGTTGTGCTCGAGCTCTTTCAAGAGCTCCGTGTTGTGACGGCGCCCGGCAAAACGCACCTGACCACGCTCGACCATTGCGGCCGCATGTTTCCTGAGCTCGGAACTGTAAGGTCCGTCACCATAGAACGTGAGCTCAAAGTCAGATCCCAGCTCAGCCAGCCTCCGGGCGACCCGCAGCATGTCATCGAGCCGTTTCTGGTGGCGCCGCAGCTCACCGCAGTACGCGATACGAAGCGGACCTTCTGAACGCTTTTCTGGAACGCTCGCCAGGCAGGGAACAGCATTTTGGATGGTGACGATTCGCGGCGCCAAGTGGGGAAAGCGAGACGCGAGTGCGAAATGAAGCGGTTCACTCACCGTCACGACCGCATTCCAAAGGTGTCCGAGCCGACCGGCTTGGTCGAACTCCAATTCATGTTCGGCCTGGATCAGCCCGATGAGAAACACCCGGTCAGAAAGGCACGAGGCAACGATATTGTTCCGCCAATCGTGCAGCATCAGATAAAAGCAAGGCGCCCGCTCTTCGAGATAACGAACCAACGCCTCCCAGCGCATTCCCCAGCTGTCATCGCGACCCACCGGCAACACATCGAACGGCATTTCCTCATTGGGTAGGCTATCGGGGTGGTCTTCGTGCACACGCGAAGTATTCGACTCCGTCAACAGCACTCTCGCGTCCACTTCCTGGTCGTTCAGGCCTTGCACGAGCCGGCGCGCGAATGTGCACGGCCCCCATAAAGTCCATCGCGGCAAACCAACGATTACATTCATGCACCGCTCCTCTCAGGCAACTGCCATCTCTCGCAGTTTGTCGTGGCACCAGCGAATCATGGATTTCAATCCGTTGTTGAAGAGAACAAGATGCAGCACGGCGACCGTCAAGTACGCGGGGTCGCGCTGCACCAAGGGAATCAAGCCCAGGAGCGGAAACCACACGGTATAGAAGCGAAATAACATGGTATTGTTGAGAAATATCAATCGATCGATTCTTGGTAATTGCCAGGGGTTTACGACGAACCGTATGTCTCGAGTGCGATTGACAAAAAGAACCGCTGGAACATAAAGCATAAAGCCGACCCAGGCGCTCGCCGAAATAAGCGCCAGAGAACACAGAACCAGCAAGAACAACCCCAATTCGCCGGGAAAGATAACCCGATCGAGAAGCAAGAGCGTTTGTCGCCAACCGTGAATCGTCACAAATGTGCGTAAGCCCGTGTGCGCATCACGGGATGCGTCCAAGATCTGGTGTGCAAGGATCTGGCGCAATCCGAGGAGGAATGACCATGCGGCTATCAACAAGGAGAACCACACTGGAACGTGAAACTGAGCCAGCTTCGCGAACACCAGCGTGGCGACGCTCGTCGAGACGGTATACGAATACAGGGAATCGGTCACCGGTCCGAGCAGACCGCGCTCCTTGAGACGGACCACGGGCATGCTGTACATGACAAATAAGACGAACTCGAGAACGAGCAAGCTCAAGATGACCGAATCCGTAGGGAGCCAAAGCCAGGGGATCCAGGCCAGAGCCACGACCGCGAGGGTCTTTGCCACCAGGGAGCCGGCGGCGCGATCCCCCACCAAATTGGGTGCTCCACTCAGTCGGTCGGCTGCACGGTCGAAATAGTCATTGACGAGATGCCCGAACCCGGCGATTCCAACGCAGGCGAGCACAAACAGGACGAACGCCGTAAGCCAGCTCGATAGCCGCGGCACAGAGGACGCCCCCGCCATGATTTGGTAAGCAAGAGCCAGCATGATCGTGAGCTGATAGTCCCACCATCGGTGAATCTTGAGGAATCGCTTCATGATGTTGCTACGCTTGAAACTTTACTTCGAAGGTTCGCAAATATCTCAGGAACGGGATTTGGAGAGCCCCGCGTGTGTCGCCGCTGCTCCGCGTGATCGTGAACTTGGATTCGCTCAAGGGATGAACTGGCTCGAGGACGGGGAAGCTGGTTAGAAGTACCTTGAGCAGCGCTTCGCAAGCGAGATGGCCCCATTCCTCCCAGTGGGCGCGCGAAACGCAAGCGCCCGTGTAGCCGGCGAGTGGTTTTTTCGTTGTCGCGAAGTCGCGTCCCATGACGAATTCGTCCGGCCGCTCGAATGCGGCCGGATCGCGGTTGGCGGCGCCGATCGAGAGATATATGAGGTTGTAGGCCGGAATCTTGCGTCCCGCCACCTCAACTGCGCCGCTGGTCCAACGTTCAACGACCAAAAGCGGATACACCAATCGGCTGAGTTCCGTGAACGCGGCGGGGAATCGATCCGGAGCGCGGCGAACCTCATTCAGTGCAGCGGGCTCTCCAAGCAGGAAATGTACCGCTGTCAGCGCGAAAATGGCGGTCACATAATGATAGTAACTTCCAAACTGGAGAAAACGCCGGAGATCTGCACTCGAGAGACATGCCTGCGTTGCAACACGTGAGATCCAGCCTCCGCGCAAGAAGTGGTTGCTCAGGGCGTCGATCGAGTCACCTCTCATGGCGTGCTCGAAGAGCCCGTGCGGACCGCCGGAGCCTACTCCCAACATTCTATAAAACATCGCGTCGACGGCTACGACGCAGGCTTCGGCCAAGTTAAATGGGCCAACTGCCACTTGTCGTGTGAAGACCTCTCGCGCCAGACCTTCCAAACTGGCGGTGGTCAACTTCGCGCCATCGTGTTCGCCCTCGCCTGCGATCGCATCACGGAGCCGCTCCTCCCGCATATCACTGTCCATCAGAAAGCGGCCTTCTTGAAAAATGAAGTGTTCCGAATCGTGGAGTGCACGGGAAACTTCGTCGTACTCGGATAACCACTGAACTTTCCGGGATTCCGAAAGATGATTACGCCGATATTCGCGCAAGCGCCGCAGGCAGGCATAGGGTTCGCGTTGAAACCTTTCCGATTCGAAGTCGATCACTGCACTAGCGCGGAGGGCTTCGGCGTGCGCCGCGCCTGGATCTTCTTCGAGGTGTGAGGCCGGAGGGGTAGTTGCGGGCGCGCGCTTACGTCTCCATGGAAAACTTCGTCCGAAATCGAGGCCCGTGGGAAAACGCTGCAGGTCGAGCAGAGTGTCTGACGTAATAGCGTCGATCCGAGCCTGAGTATCAATCGGCAGTTGTGCGCGGCCGGCCCTCGAATCGCGCCGCAATATAGAATGGCCCAATGCAGCATGCCCTCGAATCCCGAGTTTGTGCTTCAAGGCTTTCAGAACGGAACCATCGCTGACTAAATCTTCATACCGCAAGACGGTGAGTTTGGGACGATAAGCGGCGGGAAGTTGGATCAGCAGGCGGTTTCTTGCAATCCATTGCTGCGCGATCGTCTCCCAGCGCTGCCAGGCATTCAGATTCAACCCTGCGTCAAGCCAGCCTTGAACGGAGTACGAGAAGACAACGTTCACGGGATCGCGGTACAGCCAAAGAATTGAGAGGTCGTAATCTGCGTATTCGTCGATCACGGAAGCCAGCGTGCGGCGTTCCGATTCACGAACTGGTTTCAACAAAACGGGGGAGCCGGAAGAACGCAGGACTTGCCGAATGGCCGATTCCGGCCGCAAGAAGTAATGATCGTAAATCGGACCGTCGGGACTCTCTGCATGACTGACGAGACTCCGGGCCGTGCTCAGGGTTTCAAAGAGCGCCGTGGTGCCGGATCGTTGCATCCCCATGATCATGATTAATTTCATGACGTTGTTGCCCCTGTTGACGACGACCTATGTCCCGCCGGTTTCGTGGTTCTCGACCTGCTTGTCGATCCAGTTCCAGATGTCCCAAGTCTTGTCGCCGAAATGGTTGATGACGTGAATCAAGGCGGGCGCCGTGGAGACCGAGGAAGTGTCGTCGGCGATTTGCGAACCGTCGGAGGAGATCGCGAGCCTGCCATACTGAAAGTAATCGACGATGAAGTTGAACTCCTTGCGGAGCACGCGGGAGTCCTGAAGTCCGAACTCCCAGACCGTCGCAGCCAACGTTCCCTGATCACGGGTACGCCACGCCGGGTCCGTGAAAATCGCCATGGTTTTACGGTGCCATGCATCCAAGAACCGGTGAGATGACGGATCAAAGACGAACACACCGCCGTTCCAATGTTGCCACGCCGCATCTTCCACGTGGATTCCGAATTGCCGGCGGATGCGCTCGACGAGATGGTTGCAACGCGGCGTGTGGTGGACCTCGTGGCCTTCCGGACTCGTCCACCGCTGACTGAGCGGATCGTAAGTCCAGCGGGCGCGTCGCTTCAGCACGTGCTTGGACTCATGGTCCACATACGGGATGCGTGTCAGAAGTCGTTTGAATCGAGATGACCGTGACTGTGCGGCAATCGCGGCGAGCATACTGTCGAGGGCGGCACGGTCTTTTGGATGGCGTTCCAAGCAACCGCAGTGCAGAGCGTAAGGACTGAACTCGCTAAAGCCGTTATGATCATCGGCGAAAGTCACGGGCCCGAATTGCTGTCGGAAAACATCGTCGACCTCGGGCCGAAGTGCGACGATGTCGGCATCCAAATAACAGTAACGTCGACCTGTCGGTAACAACCTGTGCAAGCTCGTCTTCAGGTGGATGCTCGCTTGATGGTTGTCGAACTCCTCGGGAGTGGCTACGTCAACGATATCGTCCCAATCGATCCGCTGTTCGTTACGAGTCGAGTCGGTGACCACGATAATTCGTGAATCCGATACACGCCTCAGCGCGCAAAGAGAGTAGCTCAGCTCTTTCGTGAATTTGCTGCTTCCGCACACCGCGAAAACGAACGCGTTGCCCGCCTGCGAAGCGCCCTTCACGATACCCAGCGCCTGTACCATTTCTCCAGCACGGCGAACTTCCACAAACGCCAACAATCCGACTTGGCAAAAAGCTCGCGGATATACTCATCGCGGATGACCCCGGCGGACGCCAGAGCGCTTTCATCCAAGATATCGTGATACAGCGCCGGGTTCTTGTAAAACGCCTCGGGGCCGACGAAGCCCTGCTTTTGGCGGCTGAGTATGGCGTCTGGCACATGAGCTTTGATATTCTCGTGCAACAGAAATTTGGTCACCCCGGATCGGAAATAACACTCCTCGCGAACCCCCAGGACCTCTTCATAAAGTTCGTGGTCCAGAAATGGAACTCGCACCTCCAGCGAGTTGGCCATGCTGGCCCGGTCGACCTTCGTAAGCACAAGCTCCGCCATGAAGCACTTGATATCGAGCTTTTGAATGCATTTGAGCGGGCTCAACCGATGATCGTAATGCTGGCGATAGAACCATTCCGGATCCGCGGGCAGGTCGCCGTGGTGCTCGGGGTGGAAGGCGGCTTCCAACTCGCGTCGGTCGAACCGGCCCATCGCCATCGCGTCCGAATAAAACTCGACCCAATCGTTCGCCGATCGGGTTTCGCGCCGAAACAGCCTGCCCGCCCACGGTCTGGCGTAGGGTTCCGCGTGCAACGCGAACGCCTTCTTCTGCCACCAGTAGCCGCCGAAGAGTTCATCGGCGCCGTCGCCGCTCATGACCGCCTTGACCTGTTTCGCGGCGTCGTGACACACGAGCCAGGTCGGCAGAATGGAGATATCCGCGAGCGGCTCGTCATATACGTCGGGCATGATGTCGAGCAGCCCGAGCGTGGAGTCGTTCGCCAGCGTGTGATGTAACGACAGGCCCAGTCCGTCGGCGACCAGGCTCGCGAACACATGCTCGCTCTGGTCCCAGCCCTCGAAACCGATTGAAAAAGTGGGCGGCCGATAGCCGGCGCGGGTCATCCAGTAGGCCACCGCCGAACTATCGTAACCGCCGCTCAAGAGTGCACCCACCTCGACGTCGCATCGTGCGTGGCATGCGACCGACTCGCTCAGGTGTTTACCCGTGCTTTTCACAAGGGCGTCGGGATCCGTGCTTGCTTCTCCGAACCCGAGGGACCAGTACTCGTGCGTCTCCGCCCGGAATTCCTCGTATCCGAATGTCAGTAGATGCGCCGGAGGCAGCTTCTTGATCCCCTGCCATATGGTCTTCGGCGAGGGAACGTAGCGATAAATCAGGTAGTCAGCCATCGCGGATGGATCCAGCTTGCGTGCGACGTCGCGCGAGCGAACCAGAGCCTTCAACTCGGAAGCGAAGAGAAAATGAGACGGTGTATGCAGATAGTAAAGCGGCTTGATACCGAATCGGTCGCGCGCCAGGAACAGCCGCTTTCTCTCGAGATCGAGTATCCCGAATGCAAACATACCCTTGAGCCGGTCCACGACCCGCTCGCCCCATTGTTCGTAACCATGCAGAATGACCTCGGTGTCCGTCCGGGTCTTGAAGACATGGTCCTCCGCCTGGAGGATTCGACGGAGTTCGACGTGGTTATAGATTTCGCCGTTGTAAACGATCCAGACGCTTGCCCGTTCGTTGCAAAGCGGCTGACGGCCCATCGCCGACAGGTCCAGGAAGGATAGCCGCCGGTGTCCCAAGGCGACGCGGCGGTCTTCAAACCAGGCGCTTGCGGCGCCCTCCGGGCCCCGGTGCGCAAGGGTGTCTCTCATGGCCGTGAAGTCGGCCTCATCGAGTGGCCCGTGTCTCGAGATCGCCCCAACGATGCCGCACATGGGATCTCACCCGCTGAAAATCCTCACACCCGCTCAGCGACTCGATCTGCACCGCGATCGACGCTTCTGGCTGCGATGAGGCGAAGGAGTTTATCGCTGAAGACGCCGGCGGGATCTCGAGGAATTCGGCTCCGTATACTCACCGCCGCCCGCTGACCGATGAGCTTCCATTCGGCGCGCCGCTGCCACGCGCGCTCCATGACATCGTCGAGCGCATTCTCGTTTGCACCGCCGGCGAGAAAGCCGGTCTCCCCATCCTCGATCACTTCTCGGTTGCCGGCGACATCGGTGACAATCGGGAGTCGGCCGCTCAGCATCGCCTCGACGACCACGAGCGGTAGTCCCTCGCAGCGTGAGGGTAAGATCAGCCCATGATGATCGTTCCAGATGGAGGCGGTATCTTCGATAAAGCCGTGGAAACGCACGCGTATCACGCCTAGAAAAGCTGCCATGGATTCGAGGGACTGGCGGAAAGGTCCGACACCGAAGAACGTCACTGTCAGTTTGCGGCCTCGCCATTTCTCGCGCGCGAGGACGCGCAACAGCATGTCCTGGCCTTTTTCGAGCGGGTAGAGTCTGGCTACGCAGGCGAGGCGCCACGAATCCTCGCCACTCGGCCAATCCGCCCTCTGATCCCAGGAAACCAAGAATGGATTGCGCACCACGGAGGCAAGCGGCAACGCGAGGCCGAGCTGTTCCTCGGTGAGGCGCAGGTTGTGCCGTGATACGAAATAGGAGTGGAGGGCTCCGCTATAGGCGGCCCGCTGATGACGCAGCATCCAATCGGGGTTCCAATACCATTCAGAGGCTTTTTGAATGACCAAGACATACGGCAGGCCGAGGCGGCGGCAGATCCACGCCAGGTAGACACCGTCAAAATTGACGCCTTGGGAAATCACTACGAGATCCGGCCGACGAACAGTGCAAAGCAATAGCCAGAAGCGGATCAAGCCCAGCGCCGCCCTCGGCAGGCGGAATATCCTGCCGATAATTCGGGACGACCCACTTAAAGTGAGCGGCCATGCGAGCCTCACAACCGAACCCGATGCGCTCAGGAGCCGGCGCAGACGCAGGCTGCTCATAGGGGGTGACCACACGCAAACGGTTACTGCATGCCCCTCCTTCGCGAGCCGCGCCGCTGCGTTGGCCCAGAGTTCCTCGCTGCCCCCCCAGCCCTTGCAGCTGGTGACGAAAATGATTCGCTGGCGAACCCGTGGTAGGGAATCGGATGCCTGAACCGGTGGCGATCGATGCGCGGCGATCAATCGTGAATTCAGCCGAGCCGCGGCCGTGCTTTCGGTCGTCACGGACCCCGCGTCAGGTTGAAGACGCATGGATTCTGGGACAGGATCGCCCAGGATGATCAACTAGCGACCAACAGTTCGGGACCCGTGGAGTCCTGTTGCGCTCGGAACGCTTGAACCGGATCACCGATACCCTGGCGCACGACAGTCAACGCGGGCCAACGGGACAAATGGCGCCCCACCAATCCGCTCGATCCGGTAAGGAGAATCTTCATGAAATCTTACTCGCGCGACCCTTGGCAGCCGCAGCTAAAGAAACCGCAAGGGGGCATGAGTCGTGATTTGACATACTAGCCGGATTGTTTATAGGCCTTTCCCCGAATGACTCCGCCAGCAAATGCTTACTGCAACGCGGGACACGCGAAGTTCGAATCTCACAGGCGGGCGCGGATCGGCGTCTAGGGTAGACTTGCGAGCTTATGCAAACTGAGGACGATTTTCCGCCGGTCTTCGCCGCCCCGGGCATTGAAGGCCACTTCACAAGAGATGGCTACGTGGTTCTGCCGTTTTTCAACGAGGAGGAGGTGGCGGCGTGCAAGAAACTATATTTCGACACGATGCCGGAACCGCCGGCCGATTTCTTCACGACGGGATTTTTGCCTGACGGTGAGCCGCGACGTAAGGTGAAGGAAGGACTGGAACGACTCATCGCTCCCCATGTTGCCGCGCTGATGCCGACCTACAGCACATGTGTACGGCACTTCATCGTGAAACGGGGAAGACCCGACGCCGGTCCTTTGCACCTTCACCAGGATTTTAACTTCGTGGACCAGTCCATTCAGCGGGCGGTTCATGTCTGGATTGCGCTTGCGGACGTCGACGAGCGGAATGGGTGTCTGACGGTGTTGCCCGGTTCGCACAAGCTCGGGCTCCACATCTCCGCCATGGGACTGAACGCCACTCCCTACGATCCCTACTGTCAGGTGTTTGAAGACGACTGCAAGGTTGCCGTACCGATGAAGGCAGGAGAGGCCTTGTTTTTCGACGAGCGAACCTTGCACGGATCGTGTCCCAACACATCGCTCGATGTGAGGGTCGCGATGGGCGCTGTATTTCTACCTCACGGTGTGAAACAACGTCTTTATGTCACCGATGCCGTCGAGCCGGGGCTGCTGGATATCCTGGAAGTGGAAAGTGAAACCTTATTGGATTACAGCGCTGTCATGCGTCCCCCTTATCCGGAAGGATTCCAGAAGATCGGCACGGTCGAATATACCGCCAAGCCTCTCAGCCCGGAGGTAGTTCAAAGCCTTCGACGTGTACCGGCAGCCGTTCCCGCTGCTTCATTGCGAGCCACACGTCGCTTTGTCGCCCGGTTATTCGGACGCCAGTGACCCAGGTTGTCGGCGATACACCATCGTTTGCTCTTTTCTTTGCCTCGAGCGCCACAAGGCAGTGAGTGAGGTTAAACGCTCCATTGCGGTTTTTTCCCCGACTCCGTAGCTCGCAATCGCCGGCCCTCGCCAAAGAAGGTTACGGCCAGCTGCCGATCCTGACCGAGACGGTTCAGGATTCACCCATTCGTGACGCGCGCACGCCGCTCACGGCGCAATCTCCTGGAGACGTGAAGCGCTATTACGAAGAGAAGACCGCAGCTTATCTGGAAGGATTTGGAGAGGTCTTCCAGGGCAGCCGGCCAGCCTCGACGAGCGAACTGCTTGACTACATCATCGACGCGGCCGGGCTTACTGATGGCTCGCGGATTCTCGATGCCGGATGTGGCGTATGTGGGCCGTCCATCTACTTCGCGCAGAAACGTCAGCTTGCGATCGAAGCGGTGACGATCTCGCCCAAGCAGGTCAGGGAAGCGCAGAAGCGCATCGATGCCCTCCATCTCAACGGCCGTATCACGGTGCGTGAAGGGGACTTTCATCGCCTGGCACAGATCTATGAACCCGACTCCTTCGATCGCGTCCTTTTCCTGGAGACCATATGCCATGCGCGTGACTACCGGACTGTCATCGAACAAGCGATGCGGCTTCTCAAGCCGGGCGGGTTGCTGTATATCAAGGACTTCTATTGCCAAGATTTTAGCTCAAAGCCGGATCTGATCGAAACCCAGTTGGAGGATTTGAGGGCGCTCAATCGCGTGTACTGTCTGGTGCTGCCCGATCTCGTTTCCCTTCTCGGGTTGGTTTCGGAACTAGGCCTCATGCTCGAATACCTCAGAAAGCCGGGTTACAACGCGGTGTTTGAGCCCTGGATCAACTTTGATAGGGTCGCCGGCGTAGCTTGGACGCCGAAGCTTCCGTACTTCGAGCTGATTGCGGGCATGGAGCTCTGCTGCCGCAAGCCGATGCGGCCTGCCTGAGCGTATCCGGCCGCCGTGACGGTGCTACCCGGTTACCCGTGGGCTGACGGAACTCAAGAATCACCTGGTGCACTATGGCCGTAGACTCCGACATCCTGAATGACTACAACGCATCGAGGCGGTGCGTGGACAAGGGCAGCATTTGCCATGCGGCGGAGAGCAGCATGTACTTCGGCCGCGACGGTTTGGTCAGCGCTTGCTGCTACAGCCGATCGAGTCCGTTGGGCAGGTATCCCGACCAGTCGATCGAGGAGATCTGGCTCGGGGTCCAGGCGAAGTCGATGCGCGCCACGCTGCGCCGGAACGAGTTTCCAGGCGGATGCGAGTTGTGCGCCGATCAGTTCTATGCGCGAAATTTCAGCGGTTTTCTGGCCCGGCAATTCGATTCGAACGCGCGTCCCCTTCGAGCGTGGGGGCTGATGTTTCGATCAAGGAGACCGGTGCGCCTCGAATTCGAGCTATCGAACAAGTGCAACCTCGAGTGCGCCATGTGCTCCGGCTTTTTCTCGTCGAGCATTCGCGCCAACCGCGAAAGGCTGCCGCCGCTGCCCCAAATGTACGATAAGGCGTTCGTTCAACAGCTCGTGCCTTTTCTCCCCCACTTGACGAATGCGAAATTCTTGGGCGGCGAGCCTTTTCTGGTGGACCTCTACTATGACATTTGGGACCACCTGATCGAGACGAATCCCAAGTGCGTTGTCTCGATAACGACCAACGGTACGGTTTATACGAGAAAAGTCAGACGCGTGATGGAGAAGCTGAACTGCGAAGTGATCGTTTCGCTCGACAGCGTGACGAA
>CAJCIT010000019.1 GCA_903970405.1 Acidobacteriaceae bacterium
GGCTGTGCCTGGTTACTGTTGAAACTAGACAACAGCCGACACGAATGTCGGCTCAGCCGGCCGAAGGCCCGCGCCACGGGCGAGGCGGTAGCCGGAACGAGTCTTCATCGTTTGGGGTGAGCGCTCCGGCGCCTCATGCCGAGATCAGAAGGGCGAGTGGTCCGCGAACGTCGGGACCAGGATCAACCGGTCGCTCCCTGAAGGTCGCGGCTCGGAAGGCGTTTAACGATAGCTGACCTAAAATAGGGCATTCCATGACCGCAACGCAGGCCTTCTCGAACATCTGGCAGGACACGCACTACGCCATCCGCACCATGCGACGAATCCCGGCGTTCACCGCGACGGCGGTGCTGATCCTCGCGCTGGGCATTGGGGGTAACACGGCGATGTTCACCGTCATCCGCTCCGTGCTATTGAAGCCTCTCGATTACCCCGATCCTGATCGTCTGGTTCAAATCACTGGCGGCGCCACCCCGACTCGTTTTGAGGAATTGAAAAGCTCGGCTCGTTCTTTTTCTGAGATCTCAGCCTTCACAAACCAGGAGAGCCTCACGCTCTCCGGGAAGACCGAGCCCGAAGTGGTGAGCGCAGTTCGGGTCTCGGGAAACTTCATGCGGACGCTGGGCGTGGAGCCGATGCTCGGCCGCTCTTTCCTGCCGAGCGAAGATGTGCCGGGCGCGGCGCCCGTTGTCATGATCGGCGCGGAGCTTTGGCAGAACCGGTTTGCGAGCGATCCACAAATCGCCGGTAAAACCGCGGTTCTCAATGACACGGCTTACACCATCGTTGGCGTACTGCCGCCCCGCTTCCGTTTTCCCACGAATGGGATAGGTGTCTGGATCACGCGGCCCTCGGAATGGATCGATGACCCGCGGTCTCGCCTGCTCAGTCCTGTCTTGACGCTTTTCGGCCGCATCAAGCCGGAGGTCAGTTTCCGGCAAGCCGCCGCCGAGGCATCGGTGATCCACCATCAATACGCGATGGAGCACCCCACCATGCTCGATGCCAAAATCAAGTCGCCCATTGAGATGACGCCGTGGAAGGACTCGCTGGTGGGCCGCGTCCGCCGAATGCTCTGGACGCTGTTCGGGGCGGTGAGCTTTGTTCTGCTGATTGCGTGCGCCAATGTAGCGAGTTTGCTGTTGTCACGGGCCTCTATGCGCTCGCGCGAATTCGCCGTGCGCGCCGCGCTTGGCGCGGGTCGAGGCCGCCTCATCGGCCAACTGCTGGCAGAGAGCACGCTTCTATCGTTGGCCGGCGGACTCCTGGGCATGTTATTAGCACTGGCGACGCTGCGGCTCATTCCCCGGATGACGGCGCTCAATCTGCCGCGCTCAGCCGATATTCATGTGGATTGGGTTGTGCTGGCCTTCTCAGCGGGGCTCTCCGTCGCCACGGGATTGCTGTTCGGCCTGGTGCCCGCGCTCGGCGCATCTCAGCCCGATCTCATCCGCGTTCTTCGCGGCTCTGGCCAGGATGCTGCCCGCGGCAATGTGGGACAGCGAGGCATCGGACTCAAGCACTGGGGCGTCAGCAGCCGGGGATTGCTGGTTGTCACGCAAGTGGCCCTTTCCGTGGTGCTGTTGATCGGCGCGACGCTGTTGATTGAAAGCGTGTCCCAACTGCGCCGCGTCAACGTTGGATTCGACCCGGTGCAACTCCTCACCGCGCGCATTTCCCTGCCGCCATCACGCTATGACACCGCCTCGAAAAAGAAGGCGTTCTTTGAGGATCTGGTTCAGAAGGTGAAAATGCTTCCAGGCGTGAGAAATGCGACAGCGGCGCAGTTTCTGCCAATGACCGGCTTTATGGGGAGTCCGGTTCAAGATGCCGCCAAACCGCTGCTCAAACTGAACGAACGGCCCCTTGCCACCATCTTGTCCGTCGCTCCGGGTTATTTCCAAACGCTGAAGATTCCGGTCAGAGAGGGGCGGGATTTTACCGAGCACGACTCAGCGGATGCGGAGCGTGTCGCGATCGTCGACGACGGCCTGGCGCAGCGCCTCTGGCCAGGCGCACGCCCTAAGGAGGGAGTCTATCCGCCTGGACAGAATCCCGTCGGACAGCAACTTTTGATCGGCGGCGTAAATCCGAAACCGGTGCGCATTATCGGCGTGGTTGCCCATACTTATCAGAACCTCGAAGACAGCGCGTGGCCCCAGACCGTTTATGTGTCATTCGCCCAGAATGCGCCTCCCTCGGCCATGATTGCCGTGCGCACAGATCGCGACCCGCTTCTGTTTGCCGGCGCCCTTCGCGAGCAGGTCCGGAGTCTCGACCGCGATCAGCCCCTCTCGGAGGTCAGCACTATGCAGAACCTTGTGGAGGATGAATTGGGTGAGCGGCGGCTGATGATGAATCTGCTGGTGGCGTTCGCCGGCGTTGCGCTGATTCTGGCTTTGACGGGTATCTTCGGCGTCATTTCATACTCAGTGAATCAGCGCATGCCTGAGTTCGGGATTCGTTGGGCGTTGGGCGCGCGCCAAGCCGACATTCTCCGATTAGCGATGGGGCAAGGCCTCGGCTTGACGACGATTGGGATCGCCGCGGGAATTGGCGGTGCATTTGGCCTGACGCGAGTCATGGAGAGCGTGCTCTTTGGCGTCAGCGCCACCGATCCGCGTACGTTAATCGGCGTCGGCGTCTTGTTCGCCGGGGTAGCGATTGTTGCCGCCTACATTCCGGCGCGGCGCGCGGCCCGGGTGGACCCGATGGTGTGTTTGAGGAGTGAGTGAGGGCTTCTCGGGCA
>CAJCIT010000020.1 GCA_903970405.1 Acidobacteriaceae bacterium
TGTCCATCAGGCAGTAGCCGTGGACCAGAACCTTCTCCTCGTCGGCGACCTTCGAGAAACGGGCAAGATACTGAATCTTCTCGGACTTATTGAGGAAAATCTTGGTGCGCGCGCAGCCGCGCGCAACGACGTGATGGACGACATCGACGAGAATGAAGCGCGCGGTACGGGCCATTTGCAACAGCGAGCGCAGACATCAGAACGCCGCGCTCTCAGGAGATGTCGCCGCACGAACCAGAAATTCTCCGAAAGAATGCATCATCACCGGATTGGGGACGCACCCGCATCACCGGATGCACCCGCATCACCGGATGATTGGGGACGCACCCGGTTTGGGACGCATCACCGGATGATTGGGGACGCACCCGGTTTGGGGCGCACCCGGTTTGGGGCGGCGAGAAATTCTCCGAAATGGGGCCGCGGATTGGGGACGGGGGCCGCGGATTGGGGACGGGCCCCTTTGATTACCGACCCGGCGCCCCAATCCGGTTACCCACTCTCTGTCCCGCCCCGCCGTTGTGCGCAGCCTGCGAAAACGCTATGATCGCGTCAGCCGTGTCTACCCTTGTCGCCAGCTTCGGTGAAGTCATGTTGCGCCTCGCCCCGCCGGGATTTGAGCGGCTGCTCCAATCGCCTCAGTTCCTGGCCTCGTTTGGGGGCGGTGAGGCCAACGTGGCTGTCGCGCTCGCCCAGTTTGGCGTAGCCAGCCGGTTCATCACCGTCCTGCCGGAGGCGAATGCCATTTCCGATGCGTTCGAAGGGGAACTGCGCCGCTTTGGGGTCGATGCAACCCGCATCCTCCGCCGTCCTGGCCGGTTCGGCATCTACTTCGTCGAGCCCGGCGCGAATCAGCGCGCCTCCAAGGTGCTCTATGACCGCGCCCACAGCGCCATCGCCGAAACCAGGCCAGGCTCCATCGGCTGGAACGATGCCCTGGCCGGCTGCACCTGGTTTCATATCACCGGCATCACGCCTGCCATCAGCGAATCGGCGGCTGCGCTCTCACGCGAAGCCATGCAGGCGGCGCGCCTCATGGGCGCCACCGTCTCCGTTGACCTGAACTATCGCAAGAATCTTTGGCAATGGGGAAAGGGCGCTGATGAGGTGATGCCCGAACTCGCACGGCTGGCGGACGTTTGCATCGCGAACGAGGAGGATTGTCAGAAGTGCCTCGGCGTTCATGTGGATATTGACGTCGAATCGGGGAGTCTCGAACGGGAGAAGTACTCCGAACTGGCTGAGCGCGTTGTCGCGGTGTTCCCGAATCTAAGACATTTGGCTATCACACTGCGCGAGTCGCACAGCGCCTCGCACAACGGCTGGTCGGCGTGTCTGTATGACGGCAAGACGTTTCGATTAAGCCGCAAATATGAGATCACCCACATCGTGGACCGCGTGGGCGGGGGCGATTCCTTTGCCGCGGGCCTGATCTATGGCCTCACGCAACTCAAGGGTCCCCATGAGGCGCTCGAGTTCGCCGTGGCCGCGTCTTGCCTCAAGCACTCCGTGCCAGGAGATTTCAACCGCTTCACCACCGCCGAAGTCATGGCTTTGGTGCGCGGCCAAGGCTCCGGGCGCGTCCAGCGCTGACCGGATTCAACGGGATCCGCATACTGCGCGTACCCATAAATCACTGCCCGCCGTCCCTCGCTATAATCCGATCAGGCTACCTTCCTACATGCAGTTCTCACCCAAGTTTACGGCTCTGATTGCCGCAGCCGCGTTGACCCTCGCCGCTCAAACACCGGCGCCACCGCCGGCTCCAGTTTCCCAGGCTGCCCCCGCTCAGCCAACGCCAACTCAAAAGCCCGCGGCGCAGTCTTCCAGTTCGAATCAGGAGCAAAAGGTGGAAGGTCCCTCGGCGCCCATCCGCGTTGAGGTTAATGAGGTCATCGTGCCGGTAACGGTGACCGATGTCAAAGGCAAGTTTGTCTCCGACCTGGATGAACAGGATTTTCACATTTTTGAAGAGGGTCAGCCGCAGAAGATCCGGTTCTTCACCCGTGAGCGCAATCAGCCCATTGTGGTCGGCTTCCTGATGGATCTGAGCAACGCGAGCAAGGTCCACTGGAAAAACTATCAAGACGCCGCCATTGAGTTAATTCAGAACTTGCTCACAGGCGATCCGAAGTATTCCGGGTACCTGATTTCCTTCGCCAACGACGCCGAGTTGCAACAGAACACCACAACCGATTCCGAGTTGCTGGTGGAAAAACTCCGCAAGATGAAACCGAGCGGCGGCGCGGCCCTTTATGATGCCATCTATATGGCATGCACGAACCGTAAGCTGGTGCAGGGGGAGCCGATTGAACCCCGCCGCGTGATCGTCATCATCGGCGATGGGCACGATTCGGCCAGCAAGCACGGCCTGAACGAAGTCCTGGAACTCGCACAGCGTAATCTCCTCACCATCTATGGCATCAGCACCACCGGCTTTGGCTTTTATAACGAAGCCGACGACAACATGAGCCGTCTCGCCGTGGAAACGGGCGGCCGCGTAGTCTACCCACTCCAGGACGTCTATAAGGACACCGATGGCTATCTCTCCCACCCCTCTGACGATGGAAA
Organism: Acidobacteriaceae bacterium; assembly: GCA_903970405.1. Taxonomy (GTDB): domain Bacteria; phylum Acidobacteriota; class Terriglobia; order Bryobacterales; family Bryobacteraceae; genus CAJCIT01. The sequence goes on from CAJCIT010000020.1 coordinate 2,569, forward strand.
CTATGCCTTGAAGGTGGGAACCGGCGCTTACGCTTCGGCCGTGGCCACAAATATGTTTAGGGCCATCACCGATATTGCCGGCGAGGTCACTACTCAATACATCATCCGCTACATTCCCGAAGTCGACGGTAAGGGTAAGCCGAAGCCTTTCCACAACGTGGAGGTACGAGTCGACCTTGGCGGCGTCAAAGTCCGCGCCCGCAAAGGTTATTACGCAACCGCCCCCTAACCCGATAAGTTGAGTGGAACCCATGTCTTCCCGTTCAGCTTCGGTGGTGAATATCGCTGATTACGCTCAGCGTAACGGGGAGTACTGTGTTTTGACGGTTCATCTGCCGGGACAAACGCCTCAGACCGCGGGAATCCTGCTGCTGGATCCCGAGTCAGACCGGCTTCTGGTCAAGCTTCGCCGCGACTGGTCTGAGTGGGCCGGCGACGAAGATCGCGAAGTGCTTGCCGAAATCGAAGCCGACCTCCTCATCAAAGCGTTGGAGCGCGGAGGCGCCCAAGTCCTGAGCCAGATCGAGGAAGAGGCATCTTGGGCCTTCCGGCTGTCTGAACGCCAGCAAGTCTCCACCCGAGATTTCGACCGGACCCTCCTTCGCCTATACCGGGAACACGTCTCTGTCCCGGTGCAGGCGTTTCGGACCCACCTGCCGCTCTATTCGCTCGAAGTCGCGGCCGGACCGTTTCTTTCGAACGAGGTCGACATTGACACCGAGAGATGGGAGCCCGAGAACTGGGTTGAGACGCCTGACAATCTGCGCCTGAGCAAGGAGATGTTCGTCGCCACCATCCGCGGCCATTCCATGGAGCCGGAAGTCCCAGATGGAAGCCTTTGCGTTTTCCGCCGCAACGTCGTTGGATCGCGGAACGGAAGGCTGGTCCTGGTGCGCGGCGCTGAATTGGCGGATGACAACCGGTTCACCGTGAAGCGCTATAGGTCAGAAAAAGCAGCCGCGGAGGACGGGTCTTTCGTTCATACGCGCATTCGCCTTGAGAGTCTGAATCCTGATTTTCCTTCGTGGGACCTCGATCAGGACGAAGACAAGTATCAGATCGTAGCCGAATTTGTCTGCGTGCTGGACTAACGCTCCGCTGTTCGGCCTACGCACTGCCGTGTCCCACCTAACCCTTTGGCGATCGACACGTCAAACACGGAGTTCACCATGGGAGCTCCTACGCGTGCCAAAGGCTCTTGACTCCCCACCGCCATTGATGAGCGTTGCGCATCTCCTGGCTGCAGTCCTCGCTCTCGCCTTTCTAAGCGGCTTGCCGGTCAACGCCGCTCCCGCCGTCAGCCGCCTAGTGACCCGCGAATTACGGTCAGAGAAGTTTGCAGGCAACAAAATTGGCACAAGCCCAACCCGAAAGTTGATTGTGTATCTTCCCCCTGGTTACGGCGAATCGCCGAAACGCTATCCGGTGGTCTATTTTCTCCCCAACCCTTTTCAGAGCTATCGTGCCGCCTTCGATACGAGTGGGGCGCAAGGCCTCTTCGACCATGCAATTGCCGCCGGCTTTGTCAGCCGGTTCCTCTTCGTCTCAGTGGATATGAACACGCCGCTTGGCTGTTCCTGGTATGTAAACTCTCCGGTGACCGGTAACTGGGAGGATTTCGTGATTGAGGATCTGGTGCCGTATATCGACGCGAATTTTCAAACCTTGGCCCACCGCGACTCGCGAGGAATCGCCGGCGATTTCATGGGGGGATACGGGGCTATCCGTTTCGGCATGCGTCATCCGGATGTCTTCGGTTCCGTCTACGCGCTGCATCCGGTTGGGACTGGTTCGGGCGTTCAAGTGATGTATGGACGGCCTAACTGGGACCTGCTGGCGAACGCCAAATCGCTGGAGGATGTTAGGAACGATGTTTTCTCAACAATATTCACCACCATCTTTCAGGCGCACCTCCCCAATCCCCTCAACCCGCCCCTGTTTATCGATCTGCAGGCGCACAAAAGCGGCGGCCAGCTTGTCATCGATAGCAAAGTCACCGAACGATTGCGCAACAACTTCTTCATCGAGTCATCGATAGCGGAGTATGCGGACAACTTGAAATCGCTGAGAGGATTCAAGTTTGACTGGGCTCGCAACGATTCAAATCAGGATCACGTGTACTCGAATCAGGCCCTGACGCACAAGCTGGACGAGTTCGGCATTCCCCACGAGGCGGAAGAGTACAACGGCCTTTGGGGACATGGGGTTTGGGGAGACGATGGCCGCGTGTACACGGAAGTGCTGCCATTCTTCGGCCGGCATCTGGTCTTCTGAGGAACTCACTCGCAACGGACCTTCACGGATGGATCTTCTCATTCCGCTCCAGCATGGCAATGAATTGCTCAATCTTTCGGGTGCGAGTCTCCGCTCGCTTCACGGTTTGAATGCGCCACAGAACAGCGTAACGGTTGGCGCGGTCCAGGCTCTCAAAAAATTCCTTGGCTCGCGGGCTGGCATTCAGCGCTGTATTGAAGTCGTCTGGCACAGTGGCGCCCCCGGGTGAATCGTAGGCCGCCTCCCATCGTCCATTCTTCTTGGCGCTCTCAATGGCGGCCAGGCCAGCGGGTTTCATTTGCCCGCTCGCGACCAGAGCCCCGGCCTTTTCCCGGTTGATCTTTGACCAAAGGCTCCTGGCGGAGCGTGGAAGAAACTTCTGCAGCCACGCCTGATCGTCGTCGGGCCTCTTCTGGCCGTCGATCCAGCCATAACAGAGCGCCACCTCCAGCGCGTCGGCATAGGACACGGAAGGCGATATCGCGCTCTTCTTCGAAATCCGAAGCCACAGCCCGGAGCTCTGGAGATGGTTCTTGTCCAACCAAGCCGCCCAGCTCTTCCTGGATTTGAAAAGCTTTACCGGGGAACCGTCTGGGCTGTCGCTTTGAGACATGCTTTTGGGGCTCGCGGGCTTTCCGCCCCTGCTCTCAGAGTGTGACACTTGCATCATGAGACAGAACTTTTCGTCCGCCGCGAAGTGGGAGGACATCGTCGGCTACAGCAGGGCCGTGAGATTCGACACCCGGATCTATGTGACGGGAACCACGGCCACCGATGAGCATGGCGAAGTCGTCGGTGTGGGCGATGCCTATGCCCAAACCAGGCAGGCTCTTCGAAACATTGAGAAGGTCCTCCAGCGGGCTGGCGCTACGCTTGCGGACGTCGTGCGTACTCGCATCTACGTCACGGATATTTCGCAATGGGAGGCCATCGGCAAGGCTCACTTCGAATTCCTCGGCGAGGTGCGCCCTGCCACCACGATGGTGGAGGTGAAAGGGCTCATTGACCCCCGGATGCTGGTCGAAATCGAAGCCGACGTCGAATTGCATCCGGCGCAAACCGTGAGCTAACCATGCCTACACTCATTGACAAATTAACCCAGATTCCGGTGCCCGGCGGCAAGCGAGCCGCCAAGGGCCACATTCTCCAGCCATCGGCCTGGGACCGCTAATCTCCTGATTGGCCCCTTGCGGCGCAGCGCGCCGCCCTGGAATCTCGACATTTCAAGCACGGACTCATCCCATGTTTACGCGGGCCCTCGATCGCGTCGCCGG
>CAJCIT010000021.1 GCA_903970405.1 Acidobacteriaceae bacterium
CCCCCGGCGGGGCATTCTTAGGCCCAAACATCCAAAGGGCCACAGTGACCCGTACTGGTCTACGAGTCCACTATGGCCCATTTCAAGGCGACCCTCGCCGCTCTCCTGGTTTCCGTCAGCCTCAGCGCTCATCCAATGGGCAATTTCAGCATCAGTCACTATACCCGGCTGGAATTCAAGAAGCAGGAAATCCAGGTTACTTACATTCTGGATTTCGCTGAGATTCCTACGCTGGAGTTGCTTCAAAAGTGGGGCGTCGCGGCGGACCGGCGTGACGAGGAGACCACCGCGGCCATCCGGCAAAAGGCGCGCCTGGAAGCGGCGGGTTGGCTCGACAATCTGAGGCTCTTTCTGAATGGCGAGCGCGTCCCCGTCCGGTTAAAGGATGTGCACACTACCTTGACCGATGGCGCCGGCGGCATGGCCGTGATGCGGGTGGAGATGCTGACCGCTGCGCCTGCGGAGCGGGGCGGGGAACTGACTGTGGAGGACTCCAATTACCCGAACCGCACCGGATGGAAGGAAATTGTGGTCCGCTCAGAAGACGGCGTTTCCGTGGCCCGGTCGAGCGTCGCATCCACTGACTTGAGCAAAGCGCTGACGCAATATCCGGCGGACCCGGGCATCGTACCGCCGCAAGACGTACGGGCCACCGTCAGCTGGAGTGTTCCGGGTGGTGCGTCGACGCCGGCCACGGGGCTTTCCGCCAGTGCATTGCCTGCGGTTCAGAAGCCGCGGAGTCAAAACCAGCCGGTGGGTCTGCCGCCGCACGAAGTAACGGCCCCAGTGGCCGAGGCGAAAGCAGCGAATCAGCCGCTCTCAGTGTCCGCCGGCGCCGCGGGATCGTTCGGCGCCCAGCAGCCGAGTGCGCCGGGAACCGTAGTCGCCGGTGACTACCTATCCACTATGCTGCGCAATCGGAGCTTCGGCTTCGGCGCGGTTCTCCTGGGGTTACTGGCGGCCTTCACTCTGGGAGCTTTCCACGCGCTTTCCCCCGGTCACGGAAAGACAATTGTGGCCGCCTACCTGGTGGGGTCGCGGGGCACGATGAAACACGCGGCATTCCTCGGTTTCATGGTGACCTTTACTCACACAGTAAGCGTGTTCCTGTTGGGGCTTGGCGTCTTGTTCTTTCAGCAGTATCTGGTACCGGACCGGGTTATTCCGATTTTGGGTGTTATTTCCGGGCTTTCCATCGTGGCCATCGGCGGCTGGCTGCTGTACGGGCGCGCCATGGCGCTGACAGCCGGCCACGGGCAGGGGCATACGCATGAACATCCGGTGCATCGGCATCACGATCACGGACATTCGCATGACCACGCCCATGCACATGACCATAGCCATGCACATGCCCATGCTCACGGACATCCTCATCTTCATGAACACGGCGCTAGCGCCCGCGTTACGCATGCCAGCCAAACCACGCTCCTGACGGCCGAAGAGGGCAGCGCGCACAGCCATGATCACGGCCACACTCACCCCCACATTCACGAGCACGGGCACGGGCCGCACGATCATGCTCACCCGGACCACCACCATGACGGCGGCTTCGTCCATACCCACACGCACAATGGATTGACCCACTCCCACGTGGTGCCGGATTCCAAAATCTCATTCGGTGGCTTGGTGGCGCTAGGAGCAAGCGGCGGATTGGTTCCGTGCCCCTCGGCCTTGATTCTGATGTTAAGCGCCATCGCCCTGGGACACGCGGCCCTGGGCCTGGCTCTGCTGGCTTCGTTCAGCGCGGGCTTGGCTCTGGTTCTGATGGCCGTGGGAGGACTCGTCCTCTTCGCGAAGAGCCGTCTGCCCAACGCCGGGCGCGCCGGAAATCATCCCATCTTCCGGCTGGCGCCGATTTTTTCAGCCGTGGTTGTGATGGTACTGGGAGTTTTGATGACGCTATCGGCAGCCGGAGTTCTGAAGCCCATCCGGTTTCTGGCATAACCCATCACCGCTTACCAAACCGCTCACAGATTCAGTACCACTAATTAATGTTAGTTACTTGTTGAAACGCCGACCGCCTGTCGGCTGGTTCTCGGCTCGCGTGCGGCAGCAGTTTTCCCGCGTTTTCTGTCATTTGAGTAAATTCGTACTACCTTCCAATCTAGTACGAACTCCCTTTACGTAGTGTTGTCAGGAGGTAAGCAGTGTTCTCTTCATTACTCACGAAAAACAGAGCGTGGCGGCTTGCTGCGGCGGCGCTCATCGCCGTAGCCGGCGCCTCGGCGACCACGGTTACAGTGAGCCCCAGCGTCACAAAGATCCCCGGCGGCTATAACTACTCATACACAATATCGGAGACCATCACGGCCGCGACGGGGGACGACGTGTTCCTGATCGATATTCCGGTAGTCGCTGACCCATCGGCCGTCACGGACCTGACCGCGCCGGCGGGTTTCACAACGGCTTTCGATTCCGGCTTGGGACTTGTGTCATTTCTCGAAGACACAAGTTCGTTCGATTCCACGCCGCTGGGCGGCTTTTCGTTCGACAGCCCCTTTTCGCCGGGTACGGTGGCGTTCGATGCGTCGGTTCTGTCTTCGACGACTGGCGATATCTACGACGTCTCCGGCGTGACCACCAGTCCGGCGCCCTCTCCGGAACCCAGCTACGCCTTCCTTTTCGTCTGCCTGGCCCCAGCGATCCTTCTGTATCGCCAGGTCCGGCGGACGTCTCAAACAACACAACTCTAACGAGCACTAACCACCGAAGGAGAAATCAATGCACTCTCTGTTTTCCAGGCGCACCAGCGGAATGTCAAAGCTAGCCGCCGGCGGCAGCGTACTGCTGCTGGCCGCGACGGCGCTTCTGGCTTCCAGCCACAGTGACGCACCTCTGATCAAGCAGGATCCATCGGCGAATCTCACCGATGTCTATGCTTTCATCGGATTGAAATCCAACAGCACAACCCAGGTACTGAACATCATCGTGAACGTTCATCCATTCTGCGAGCCGGGTGACGGCGTGATGTACGATCGCTTTGCGGGCGACGCTCTCTACAGCATCAATCTGGCGGACCCGAACACCGGCGCTTTGATCAAGAGCTATAACTTCCAGTTCTCGTCCGTGTCTTCAGCCGCCGGCAACTATAAGAACCTGGGGACAATTCTGTCGTATGGGCGAGGCACGGCCATCGGGTCCATTGAAACCGTGGGCGACGCCCGCCAGAATTATACTCAGTCATATTCAGTGACTGAGTTTGACGCGAGCAACAGCCAGTCCACCGTGCTCGGCAGCAATCTGTTGGTGCCACCGCCCAACGTTGGCGAGAAGACCACACCGCTGTACAACAATGCGAGCGGCATTCCGGTGAGCGGCGCAGCCACTTTCGCCGCTCTCGATCCCTACACCGCTCAAACCATCTACACGCTTTCGAATGGCGAAGTAGCGTGGGCCGGATCGCGCGATGACAGCTTCTTCGCGGATACCGCCGGCATCTTCGACTTGTTGGAAGCCCGCATTCTGGGGCCCGATGGGCATGGGCAAACGGGCAATGGCATTGACGGATTCAAGGGGTATAACGTTCTGACCTACGCCATTCAGATTCCGCTCACCCTGCTGCCGGCCGCCATCCAATACAACGATGCCTTCACCGGCAAATCTCATGGTATCGGCGTGTATGCCTCCGTGAGCCGGCCCCGCATTGAGCTTCGCAGCACCTCTGGAGATCCCGTCACGTCCGGACCGTGGATTCAGGTGGATCGTTTGGGTAACCCACTGTTCAACGAGGTTCTGGTGGCCCTGCAAGACAAGGACAACTACAATCGTGACGTCCCCACCGACGACGCGGCTAAGTATGCGAAGTACGCGACGACCCCTGAGCTTCCGGTACTGATCAATGCCGTGTTCGGCACCGGTTTTGCGACCACCGGCCGCGCCGATCTAAAGGCGGTGTTCATCCCAGACGTGCTGCGCGTGGATACAACCACTGGTCCGGTTCCGCTCATTGGGCAGACCGGCAACCGTTTGAGCGGCCTGGGAGGAGACACCACGGGCGGCAAGTGGTCAGGTTGGCCCAACGGACGCCGTCCGGGAGATGACGTTGTGGATATTGCGCTGACCGCCGTAGCAAGCGGCCCCAGCTACGCCTCAATCTTCCTGTTGGGCGACAACATCAACGCCAACGATCATCCATATAACTATGTGTTCCCGTACATTGCTACGCCGAATGCGGGTCCAACCAACCGGAAGGATCCTTAGGCCCGGGGCGTTCTAACCTCCGGCCGTTCTAAACCGGGCGCCGTGATTTCCGCGGCGCCCTTTTTTCAGTGAGGCACTCATGTTCAAGAAGTTTTTAGTTCCGTCAATGTCGCTCTGGTTCGCGTTGGCCGGAGTAAGCGCACGGGCGCAAACTCTTCGGGCTGACAAAATGATCGCGCCCGGTTCGCCAACCGATGCCGCCATTAAGAAGGCGTCGGAGATCGCGGCGGCGTCCCCGAAAAGCGAGCGCGCTTGGAGTGCTCTGGGCGACGCCTACATGCAAAAAGCCAGGGAGACGGCAGACGCAAGCTATTATACGCGGGCAGAAGGAGCGTATCGAAGGGCCTTGGCGCTGAATGACAAGTCAGTAGACGCCCTGGCCGGGATGGCGTGGGTCAATGGCGGGCGTCATGAGTTTGAGGCCAGTATCGATTGGGCAAGAAAGGCGCTCGCCATCGATCCTAAGCTTGAAGCGGCTTATGGCCTGTTGGGCGATGCCGCTCTTGAGATGGGCGATTATGACGAGGCCTTCGACCAGTATCAGAAGATGCTGGATAGCCGCCCGGACTTATCGTCTTACGGGCGCAGCGCGCATTTATTGCAGGTGACGGGAGACACGCGGCGGGCAACATGGTTGCTGGCCAAGGCGATATCCACCGGCGGACAATTCGCTGAGAATACGGCTTGGTGCCGAGCGCAGTTGGCGCTGGTTTACTTCAGCCAGGGCGCTTATGTGCCGGCCCAGCAGGTGCTGGATCAAGGGCTGAAGCTGGCGCCCAATGACTTTCATCTGCTGGCCGTTCAAGGCCGCGTGAAGGCGGCGATGAAGGATTATGACGGCGCCATCGAATCGTACAAAAGAGCATCGGAAATTGCCCCACAGCAGGATGTGGTTGCCGCCCTGGGAGACATTTATACGCTCACCGGCAAGGCAGAGGAAGCGAAGCAGCAGTATGCGCTGGTGGAGTCAATCGCGCGGATCAACAAAGCAAACGGCGTGCGCGGCGACATGCTAACGGCGCGTTTCTATGCCGATCACGACATCCACCTGCCGGAAGCGCTGGCGATGGCGGAAGAGGAGTATAAGACACGCAAGAATGTTTACGTTGCCGATACCCTCGCCTGGTGTTACTTCAAGAACGGCCGCCTTGAGGAGGCACGCAAGTACATCCGCCTGGCGCTGAAGCAGAATACGCCGGAGGCGCTGTTCCGATTCCACAAAGGAATGATCTACGCAAAGGCCGGCGACCGCGTGACGGCGCAGCAGGCGCTCTACGAAGCGATGAGCCTGAACCCGCGGTTCGACCCGGTGTTCGCCCCGTTGGCGGTCCAGACGATGGAGCAACTGGGCTCCACTCCGGCAAATGGCGTGGCCATGGCGGCAAAGTAAGAAGAATTAGTCCTTTGCGTGGTGGCATTCGTACTGTTCCACAAAGTGCATAAGCGCCTCCGGGTTCACGCGTACTTCCACAAAAGCAGCTTCATTCTTTTCGTAAGTGGCGATGAGTAAGTGCACCTCGCGGCCGCCCGGCTTCGCATAGATATTGGTGGATTCGCCTCGCTTTGAGCGAACCCGGACGATGGGCTTCCAGTCGCCAAAGATCGCCGCGTCGGTGAGCCGGCTGAAACGCTCCGCCTCAAACGAGGCATTCTCAAAGATGGCGAGATTGAGTTCGCTCGCGCCGGCCGGCTGAACCACAGCGACGGCGGCGCGAGCCAGCCAGAAGAACGGGATGCGGGTTTGAGCCGCTCCGCTTTGGCGTGAGAACTCGCGGACCATTCTGTCGAAATCGCCCGCGCTCGCAACAGCCGGCGCAAGCAGTGCCGCCGCTAAGATCAGGATCCATGTCCGGCGCATGTTATTCCTCCTCGTTCTGTTTCGAGTCTTTGGACTTGGCCTTATCTTTCATGATCTTCGGAATTCCCATCTGCCCGCTGAGCTCCGAAAGCTCGTCAGGACTGATGGGGCCGTCAATGTGAACGATGGTCAATTCCTTGGGTTCGGTGGCGATCACCACCAGACCGAGAAATTGATCGGCATTCTTTTGGACATAGACTTCCGAATTCTCGCCCTTGATCGACTTGACGCCGACAATGCGCGACCACTGCGGGGACTTCAACTGCGAGCGGATGGCCTCCACGTCGGCCTTCGAATATTGGCCTTCCTTGTCAAACTCAAAGCTGCGAACATAAATGCCCTTCAGCTTGCCCACCAGTTTCTTGGCCTTCACCTGGTCCGGGTCGTCGTTTGAGAGGAACTTGCTGGCCAGTTGCAGCATGGATTGATCCAGCGTCACGTCCACGGACTCCGTGGCGTGCTCGGCAAGATGGTCAAGGCTGGCGGGCAGCTTAATATCGTCGGCGCGGATCAGCGCGGGTAGGCTGCCGAGTAAAAGGCCGCAGCTCAAAATAATGGCTTTCATAATAATCTCCTGATGTTGTCTTTCTGATTCGGTTGTCTTTCCGATTCCACTTCATTCACCTGGCGCTGGGTGGCTTGCAATTTGTTGCTGGTAATTCGGAGCGCCAGAAGCAATTGTTGTTTGGCGTGTTCGCCCTGAACCGCCCGTCGATGCTGTGTGTAAAGCATGGTTCCGCTGGTGAGCAGGATGAGAACGCACACCGGCGCCAGTGCCCAGATTGTTTGCGCCGGCCACTGCGCAATACGCTGCCACCAGCGGACCGGGGCGGCAGCTTGCTCCTCCTCGATGCGGGCGAAGAGGCGTTCGGTGAAGTCGGCGGAGGGTTGCTGCCGGGCTAAGGCTCTCTTCAGCTCCTGTTCAAACGGTGTCATTTCCCTGTCTCCCCTGGCATTTCGTTCAACCGCCTCGCTGTATTCGGCTGCAGGCGGCCGACGGTCTTGGCCTGCAAAAGACTCAACGCGCGGGCGATATTGGTTTTCACGGTGCTCACGTTCATCCCTAAAATTCGGGCAATCTCATCCGGCTCCAGATCTTCCTGGTAACGCATCACAATGGCCAGCCGCTGCTTTTCGGGCAGCGTCGCCACCATGCGCTCCAGATAGGAGGCAAGCAGCGAATCGTGCATTTGCTCAAGCGTCGTGGGCTCGGCTGCCGCGTCAAGGCTGGTTTCGGGGCGCACTTTCCGGCTGCGGATCATATCAATGGCGCGGTTGCCAGTCACCTTGCGAAGCCAAAAGACCAGATGCTCCGCCGAGCGCAACGAACCCCAGCGGCGATGGAGTTCCAGAAACACATCCTGGGACAGTTCCTCGGCCCGGGAGCGATCCCGCAGGAAATGCCAGGCGATGCTGAAAACCATGGATTTATGGAGTTCCACGGCCTCGGTAAAGGTTGGGAGGATAGCTTCCGCCACCAAACCAGCCGACTGCGTCATCGCTTCCGCCACCGTCCGTGACCTCTTTTCATCTGCTTACATCAGCTCATTACGAAACCGGAGGAGGTTCCGACTCAAAAAGTTAGGGGTTGATCTCTCTTGGGAACGCCATAAACCTTGTGGTCAAGCTGACTTGCGCCTTATCGCGACTTGCGTCAGCCACGTTCCAAAGCTCGACTCAAAGCGAAACCGGTCGAGCTTTACAAAACACTTGAGAACAGCGGACTGAAACACGCCGTCCACCCTGGACTCATCACGCAGCTTGGGCCACAACATCTTTCGGACCATCGTCTCGTACCTGCCCATCAGCAGCGGAAATGCTTCCACCTGTCCGGCCAACACCGTCTTAATCAGGTCGGCATCGCTTGCATTATTTAGGCCTTCCCTCTTTCCCGGACTCACGGGCTGATGCGGAAGGCGATCGATTTGAGTAATCATCGGTAGTAATAACTCCCGAAACAGTCAGAGCAATTACTCGTCCGGACACGTCTCGCAGAGTGGGGGTGGCGACTCGGAAGAAAAGAAAGGCTTTGGCCCGCGATGACCGGGAGACGGCCATAGAACAGAGTCGGCCTTTCGACACCGTCGGGCTGCCATCGGACACTTCTGCGACGGGCCGCCAACCAAACTGATGCGCATCGAAAACCAGCGTGAGACCTTCCGCTATGATGTCTAGGCAGCGGCTAGGTTCCCGTTTCTTTCGGAACGCCCAGGCACGAGCGGGGGTCTACTTCCCTGCGGCTGACACCGCACACTGAGAAGCCGTCGCGAGAATAGAAGGTGTACTCCCATGAGAGCTGACATCAGGCCTGGCGCCTCATTTCCAGACTACGAACTGACGGATCACGCGGCCAAACGCCGAAAGCTCTCTGAACTGCAGGGCCCCGATCCATTGATCGTAGTGTTGAGCCGGGGCGCCTATTGCCCGAAAGACCGTCGCCAGGCGGAAGGCTTGGTGCATCTTCATCGCGACATGGAAGTCGGCTATTGCCGCCTTGTCACCATCAGCACGGATAATCTGGTGGCGACCAACGAATACCGGACGGGTGTTGGAGCGCACTGGCCGTTCTTGTCAGACCCGAGCCGGATTGTTCAAAAGGACCTGGACATCGCGGAGTACACCGATCCAACGAACAATCCCATGATCCCGCATACGATTGTTTTGGAGCCTGGTCTGGTGGTGTTCAAGATATATAACGGTTATTGGTTCTTCGGACGGCCGACTGTCGGCGAACTGCGCCGGGACTTACGCGACGTGTTGAAGAAGTGCCGCCCGGATTGGGACATTCAGAGTCCAGAACTGAAAGCGGCGTGGAGTCAAGGGAAGAAAGACCTCTTCTATCCTTATGGAAAAGGCTTCGCCAAGGTGCTCGGGGAGCAGGAGTAAGGACACGCGTGGCTGAATACACTCTTCGTTCGATTGCCTTTCCCGTTTTAACGGAAGCCCAGACTGCTCAGGCGGCAAACTGCACGACGCTGGCGCCGCGCCAATGCCGGGACGGTGAAACGCTCATCGCGGTGGGCGATCGCGCGTTCAAGTTCTTCATCGTCAAGTCAGGCGAAGTGGAGATCCTGGATTACTCCGGCGGCGAGCCAAAGACGATCGCGATTCACCGCCCGGGGCAATTCACCGGCGACGTCTCGCATTTGACAGGCATGCCCGCTATTTTCAGCGCGATTGCACGTGGCGGCTGCGAAGTGTTCGAAATCTCGGCCGAAGCCCTACGGGGCTTGCTGAACCAGTGCCCGGGTTTGAGCGACATTATTTTGCAGGCCTTTATCGCCCGCCGGCAGTTGCTTCGCGAGTCGCCGGACTTCGTCGGACTGCGCGTCATCGGCTCGCGCTATTCGGCCGACACCTTTCGGGTGCGTGACTTTCTCTCAAGGAACCGCGTGCTGTTCACCTGGGTGGATTTGGAGTCAGACCCGGAAGTGAACCAACTGCTTAAGGGGTTCGGCATGACCGAGGCTGACACGCCGGTGGTGGCCTGCGCGCACCTCCTGTTGTTGCGGAACCCCACAAATCAGCAACTGGCGGAGGAGACCGGTATCCATCAATCGCTGGAGCAGGCGGTCTACGATCTGGTGGTGGTGGGCGCCGGACCGGCGGGCTTAGCGGCCGCCGTCTATGGCGCATCCGAGGGACTTCGAACGGCCGTTTTAGACAGCGTCGGTCCCGGAGGACAGGCGGGCAGCAGTATGAGGATCGAAAACTATCTGGGTTTTCCTACCGGACTTACCGGCGCCGAGCTCACGGACCGCGCAACGCTGCAGGTAAATAAGTTTGGCGCGCACCTCTCCGTGCCCACTGCCGCCACCCGCCTGTCATTCGAGAACAAATACGCGGTTATCGAAGCGGGCGGAAGCGACCCGATTACCACTAAGTGCCTGCTGATCGCCACCGGCGCGCAATACCGGAGGCTTAACGTCGATGGCTTTGAGCGATTCGAAGGAACAGGAGTCTATTACGCCGCGACAGTTGCCGAAGCCTTGCTTTGCCGGGGTTGCGCCGCCATCGTGGTTGGGGGCGGAAATTCGGCCGGGCAGGCGGCGGTTTTCCTGGCGGGTCATGCCAGCCGCGTGCTGCTCCTGATTCGCGGCGATGACCTGAACCGGAACATGTCCAGCTACCTGGTCCGGCGGATAGAGCAAACCCCTAACATCGAGTTACTCCCCAATACAACAATCCGGCGAATGAAAGGGAATAGTCACCTTGAGGCCATTGAAGTTGTGGACAGCGCCAACGGTCAAGAGCGGACGATAGAAACTCCGGCGGTCTTCAGCTTCATCGGCGCGATGCCGCGCACCGATTGGCTGCCTCCGGATATCGAACGCGATGCCAAGGGATTCGTCAAGACGGGTTCAACCGTGGCGCAATCGAAGCATTGGGCGGTTGCCCGGCCCCCTTTCCTGTTGGAAACCAGTCATCCGGGCGTATTCGCCGCGGGAGATGTGCGCTCCGGATCGGTGAAGCGTGTCGCGTCGGCCGTGGGGGAGGGCGCCATGTCGGTCCAGTTCGTCCACGAATATCTCAAGGAAATGTAAGTGCGCGCGCGGCTAAGCCGGGCGTTTTCAGAAGTTCGCTAAACGTATTTGGCTCCCAGGGGGAACAGCCAAGATGACTCTCGGCTCAGCAGGCAAGAGTGCCCGCGCCACGACTCGATACGAGAGGGATATGCGAAATGGCGGCTAGGCGCCGGCATAGAGCGCCACCACCGACCGCGGCGCAGCTCGATAGATCAGGCCGGTTGCCAGTGGCGCACAAGGCCACTCGGCAATGTCGTGAGGCGAATCCAGACTCGTGTCGATCCATCGATGCCACGGGTTGCCGTTCGTAGCCGGCAGCTCGAATTCGAGCGGCTCCCAGTAAGCATTCAGAATCACGTAGAAGAGTAGATTCCCATCCCGGTACCACACGCTGGACGCCAGGCTGTGTGAACTGACGCTCCAATCGGGTTTGCCGAGACTTACACCGTGCCAGGCTCTATCGGCCCTTCGCAACAGTTGGTTCAGACTGATGTCCTGAAGCTCCGGCGCGAAATCTCGCATAAGCCGGTGCGCGCTGATGAGTTTTACGAACCGATGCACATCGGCGTGTTTCGCGACCAGCGTCCAGTCAAACCAACTGGTTTCGTTGTCCTGACAGTAAGCGTTATTGTTACCGCCTTGAGTGCGCCGAACCTCGTCGCCCATCAGAAGCATTGGCAGACCCAGGGAGAGCATTGTCAGCGCCAGAAAGTTTTTCACCTGGCGATTTCGCATTGTCTCAATCGCCGGATCGCTGGCCGGACCCTCCACGCCCCAGTTGTAGCTTCGGTTGTCGTTCGTGCCATCGGCGTTATGCTCACCGTTTGCCTCATTGTGCTTCTGGTTGTAGGAGACGAGGTCGTTGAGTGTGAAGCCGTCGTGGCAGGTTACGAAATTGACGCTTGCCTCCGCCTCGCGCTCCTTATGACCATAGATCTGCGGGCTGCCGAGCAGACGATCCGCCAGGGGCGCGACATAGCCTTCATCGCCACGCAGGAAGCTCCGCACATCGTCTCGAAATCGCCCATTCCACTCTCTCCAACTATCCCCAATGAAGCTGCCGACCTGATACAAGCCAGCCGCGTCCCAGGCCTCGGCGATCAGCTTCGTTGAGGCCAAGACGGGCGCCGAGTCGATATCCCACAACACCGGCGGGTTGGCCAGCAAGTTACCTGACTGGTCTCGATCAAGGATCGACGCCAGATCGAAACGAAAGCCATCGACATGCATTTCCTCCACCCAATATCGAAGGCTATCGAGGATCATCCGGCGAACGATCGGATTATTCGCGTTGAGCGTGTTACCCGTGCCGCTGTAATCGGCGTAACGCGAGCGATCCTCTTCAAGAATGTAGTAAGCGCTGTTCTCGAACCCTCGGAAGCTCAGAGTGGGTCCGGTATGGCCGCCCTCGGCTGTGTGATTGAAGACAACATCCAGAATGACTTCGATGCCCGCCCGGTGCAGCGCCTTCACCATATCACGAAATTCGTCGATGGGGCCCAGCGGATCGCGGCGCGAGCTATAAGCCTGATGGGGGGCGAAGAATGAAACCGGCGCATAGCCCCAGTAGTTCACTTGCCCCGGCAAAGCATCCTGCACGTCGAACTGAAAGACCGGCAAGAGCTCGACAGCCGTAATGCCTAGATCCTGAAGGTAGGGAATCTTCTGGATCAAGCCGGCATAGGTGCCGCTTGTTTTCTCCGGAAGACCGGAGCTAGGATGGCGTGTGAAGCCCCGCACATGCATCTCGTAAATGATGGTTCGAGAGGCCGGCCGCCGGAGCGGAGTGTCACCCTCCCAGTCATACGCGCCTAGATCGACGACCACGCTCTTCATTGCGGTGGCGCCATTGTCGCCTACCCGGCGCGCCGCCTCGCGGGAGTAGCTTTTCGGAACAACGACGCCGCGCCCGTATGGGTCAAGCAGAACCTTGTCGGGATCGAACCGCATGCCGCTGGCGGGATCGAAAGGCCCCTGGACACGGTAGCCGTAAAGCTGCCCAGGCTTGACGCCCTCAACACAGGCGTGCCAGTAAAAATAGGTTCGGTTCGTTGCCGGATCGATGGCAATGGTGCGCGCGGGTTCGACGTCGTCTTCCCGGTTAAAGAGCACCAACTCCACGCCCCACGCGCTTCGCGAGTATACGCTGAAATTGACGCCGTCCGGAGTGACGGTGGCTCCAAGAGGAGAGCTTTGTCCGGATCTCGCTGAACCCTTCGCTGGAGCGGTCATTCTCTGAGCCTTGCCCGTGTGGGGCAGGATACCATCCCGCGGCCGGTTGTTAACCCGCCTCCCTCTCCCGATAATAGCGTTGGGCGCGCGACCGGACGATCAGTGAATCGTCCGCGTCTTGCGGTTCATGTAGTCCATCAGCAGATACTGTCCCAGTGTGTACGGCGTGGTGAAATATGCCTTTCCTTTGCACATCTCCGTGACTTTCTGGACGAACTGCACTAAGCCGTAGTCGCTTGCCAGCATGAACGTGTTGATCATCACGCCCGCCTTCTTGCACCGCGCCACCTCTTCGAACGTCTGGCTCAGCACCAGCGGATCAAGCCCGAACGCATTCTTATAGATCCGGCCGTCTTCCAGCGTCAGCGCCGACGGCTTGCCGTCGGTGATCATGATGATCTGCTTCATGTCCTTCTTCTCAGCGGCCAGCAGACGCTGGGCAAGAATCAGGCCATCGCGGGTATTGGTGTAATACGGGCCCACCTGCACGCGGGCCAATTCGCTGACTCGAACCTCTTCGGCCGAATCATGGAACAAGACGCAGCGTAAGGAATCGCCCGGATATTGCGTCCGGATCAGATGCGCCAGCGCCAGCGCCACCTTCTTCGCGGGAGTGAAGCGATCTTCGCCATACAGAATCATGCTGTGGCTGCAATCGAGCATCAGCACGGTGGCGCAGGAGCTTTGATACTCCGCCTGATGCACATGCAAATCGGAGTATTCAAGGTTCAGCGGCGTCTTCACGCCCTCGCGCTGCATGGCCGAAAAAAGCGTCGCGCTGATGTCCAGATTCAAGGTGTCGCCAAACTCGTACGCCTTGGCCCCGCCGCTGGCATCGATGCCGGTGGACATGTCGCGCGTGTCATGCGAACCGAAACTCGATTTGCCGAGCGAGCCCAACAAATCCTTAAGCGTCTTGAAGCCCAGGAAGTCGATCGCTTTGTCGGTGACGTCGAACTTTATGCGGCTCTCCGGTCCACCTTGGGTTCCGGGCGCCGTGGGATTGTCCGGTGGCTCCGCTTCAGTATTGACGTAGCCCGCTTCTTCCAGTTTCTCCACCAATCGCTGCATCAGCTTCTCGCGCTGCTCAGCGGACATCTGTTGCAGCTTCTGGCGAATCTCTTCAGCGCGCTCCGGATCGAACATGTCGCCTTGTTGCAGGGCCCGCTCAATCGCCTGTTTGAGTTGCTCCAGCGTCTGCTGGTTCATCTCGGAGAACTGCATGTATGGATCGTGATAGCCGCTTTGCAGAAAATAGTCGGACAGGGCTTTCAGTAAATCCTCGGCGTCAATGCCGAGATCGTCCTCGGTGAAGCGGGAGTAATTGATCCATTTCATGGGAAGCCCGAAGGCGCCTGGGAAAACTGTTAATTCAGGTTGCGGCGGCCGCCGCCACCGCCGCCTCTCCGGAAATCTCCAGCGCCGCGACGGCCGCCACCGCCCTCTTCGCCAGGACGTTCTTCGCGGACGGATCGGTCACTGGCGGTAAACTCCTGCTCCTCATTGCGGCTGATGCGCTTTTGGGCGTAGAGTCCTTCCAAAATGAATTCTCCGGCCGAGGCGCGCACTGCGTCGCTGTCGCCTTCACCCACGCCCAGCTTCGCGGTGAAGTCAAAGAGGTCCTGAATCCGCGTCAGTTCTTTGACCACATCGCGCGCGGGGGTGGTTTCGCTCAAGCGCAGACTGCCGCCGAGTTCGAACCACTGCACCACTTGCCGGAGGTTCACGCCATCGAAGTACGAAGTGAAGACCTTCCCCACCGCTGTCCGGATCACTTCGCGCGCCACGGCGTCTCCGCCTTTGAGCTCGCCTTCGTATTCCAGCTCCAACTTGCCGGTGATGGATGGCAGCGCCGCATAGAGATCCAGCACGCGCGGCGCCGCTTCATGCTCCCTCGACCGCAAAGCGCGGCGTTCGGCATTTGAAACCACATTTTCAAGCACGGTGATGGGCAGACGCTGCGAGACGCCGGACCGTTTGTCGATTCGTTTGTCTTCGCGCGCCGTGAAGGCCACCTGCTCCACCAGTTCGCGAATGTATTGCGGCACCTCCACCGCCACTGGCGAGCTCCGCTTGTCCCAGGCCTCTTGCGCCGTAATGCTTATTCCATGGTCCACCGTCGGCGGATAATGCGTGCGAATCTCGCTGCCAATGCGGTCCTTCAAGGGAGTGATGATTTTGCCGCGCGCTGTGTAATCCTCCGGGTTCGCTGTAAACACCAACATCAAATCCAGCGGCAGGCGAATGGGGTAGCCCTTAATCTGGACGTCCCCCTCCTGCATGATGTTGAACAAGCCTACCTGCACTTTTCCGGCAAGGTCCGGGAGCTCATTGATGGCAAAAATGCCGCGATTGGCCCGGGGCAAGAGCCCGTAGTGAATGGTCAGCTCGTCGGAAATCGTCTGTCCGGATTTAGCGGCTTTGATTGGATCGATGTCGCCAATCATGTCGGCGATGGTCACGTCCGGCGTGGCCAGCTTCTCCACATACCGGTCTTCGCTTTTTACCCACGCCACCGGCGTTTCGTCCCGCTGTTCCAGCACCAGTTCGCGGCACCGTTTACAGATGGGCCGGAAGGGATGGTCTTTGATCTCGCAGCCCGCTACATAAGGCGTCCACGCATCCAGCAGGCCCGTCAGCAAGCGCGCTAATTTCGTCTTGGCTTGGCCGCGCAGGCCCAGCAGAATGAAGTTGTGCCGCGACAAAATCGCGTTGACGATCTGCGGGATCACGGTATCCTCATAGCCCATCACACCGGGAAACAGCGTCTCGCCGCGTTCCAGCTTGCAGATCAGATTGGCGCGCAGTTCGTCCTTGACGGTCCGTTCCTGCGAAAGTTGTCGAGCGAAAGAGCTGTGTTTGAGGGCGCCAAGGGTCCGGGGAAGTTCGTAATAGTTCATTGAGCACTACCACTCGAAGCCGCGTCCGTGTCCCGCTGAGGCTCACCCTGCCAGCGAGGGCTTCCGTTCACCCCGATGATAGCAGTGAAAAAACGAGCCTTGATGGGGTCACCGGAAATCGATTGGGTGCCCTCCGGTGCTTTCTTCCTTGATTTAATCCGCCGGTGCTCCGTCCTCCTGTTAACACGGTTGCAACTTGTGATATGTTCACGGTTCGTGAAACGCCAAGACCCCTCTTCGACGGATTTTCAACTGAATTGGCGAAAGCTTCAGCAAATCGGCTTGAATGCCTATGAGGCTCGTTCTTACCTGGTCCTTGTCGGCCATCCGCGCTTCAAAGCGCTGGAACTGGCGGCGCGATCGCACGTGCCCCGGCAGAAGATTTATGAAGTGCTCGACAGCCTGATCGAAAAGGGATTCGCCCAGGTGGTCCAGGAGAAGACAAAACTCTTTTCCGCGGTCGATCCCTCGCTTGCCATTCCCGGCCACCTGGCTCGCCGCAACAAAGCCTTGCAAAATGAGATCACGGAACAAGCGCGACTGGCCACCGGTCTCATGGAGGATCTGCGCGGCGCTTTCGAAGAAGGCCAGGGCGGAAGGGGCACGCTGGATTTCCTCAACTTGGTGAACGATCCCACTCAGACCGCCCTGCACTACCGGCGCATGCTCGCCGACGCAACTCATGCGTATGCCGAATTCTCCCGTCCGCCTTTTGCCGTCGATCCGCTCGATGAACAACTGGTTCGCGATGCCCACGCCCGTAACGTGAGATGCCGCCTGTTGATTGAGGCGGGTCCGATCGACGACCAACACACCGTCCGCTTGAACGACTATCGTTCCGCTGGCATTGAGATCCGTTTCCTCGACAAGCTTCCGCTCAAGCTTGCGTT
The DNA here is from genome assembly GCA_903970405.1 of Acidobacteriaceae bacterium. Taxonomy (GTDB): domain Bacteria; phylum Acidobacteriota; class Terriglobia; order Bryobacterales; family Bryobacteraceae; genus CAJCIT01. The sequence continues at coordinate 16,607 of CAJCIT010000021.1, forward strand.
GTTCGATTGTAAGTGCGGTTTGGTAGCTCTGCTGGATCCCGTTCTCACGCGCCCCTCGTGGACCGCCGTGATCTTTGAGCATGAAGGCTTCGCCGAGGGTATGGGCGGCCTGTTTGAGACCTATTGGTGCCGGGGCGCAAATCGAAGCTAGCCGGAGCGTTGCTTCTTTTTGCGAGGGCGCTCCGGCTCAAGCACCGCAAACTGCAGTTTTCGTTCAACCGGGTCCGCCCTGTCCAAGATAACCTTCACGGCATCCCCAATCGCATACGTCTTTCTGGTCCGGTCGCCCACCACGCGGCGCGTATTCTCCTGGTAGCTGAACCGGTCTCCGGGCAGCGTCTCCATGGGCACCAAACCCTCCACAAAGAGGTCTTCCAGCTCAACGAAGAAGCCGAACTTCGTGGTGCTGATGATCAGCGCGTTGAACTGCTCACCCACGCGGTCTTCCATGAACTTCACTTTCTTCTGCTCAACCAGCTCGCGTTCCGCCTCCGCCGCGCGGCGCTCCGTAAAAGAACAGTCGTCGCCCAACTCCCGCAGGCTGTTCTCATCCGACCATCCCTTCCCGGTATCGAGCATCGCCGTCAGGACACGATGGACAACCAGGTCGGGATAGCGCCGGATCGGCGATGTGAAATGCGTGTACGATTGCGCCGCCAGCGCAAAATGGCCCGTGTTCTGACCGCTGTAACGCGCCTGTTTCAAGGAGCGCAGCATGAGGTAGCTCAGGATCCGTTCTTCGGGCTTGCCGGCAATCTGCTTGATTAACTTCTGGTAGTTCCGCGATGAAATGGAGAAATTTTCGCTCGGCAGAACTACATCCCGCCGCGTCTTGCGGCCGTCTCGATGCCGTTTCACCACCGCGAACCGCTTCACCGGCAATGCGCCGATTCCCAGCGAATAGCCGAAGTGCGCGGCGATCTCTTCAAAATCCGACACGCGCTTCGGGTCAGGTTGCTCGTGAATGCGATAGAGGCTGGGGATCAGCGCCTTCTCGATGTGGCTCGCCACCGCCTCATTCGCCGCCAGCATGAACTCCTCAATCAACCGGTGCGCAATGTTCCGCTCCGCGCGGGTCACCCCAGTCATCTGGCCCGCCTGGTCGAGTTCGATGTTCGCTTCCGGCATATCGAAATCGATCGAGCCGCGCTTCACCCGCTTCCGGTTGAGAATCAGCGCCAGATCCCGCATTAGCTCAAAGCGATCGGCGAGGTTACTGTATCGCTCCCGCATCGCCGGGTCGCCTTCCAGAACCCGGTGGACGTTAGTGTAGGTCATGCGCTCGGCACTGCGGATTACGCCGCGCGTGAACTCCTGCGTCACCACGTCGCCGTGCGCATCCAGCTCAAGCGAGGCGGATAGCACCAGCCGGTCCACTTGCGGGCGCAGTGAGCAAACGTCGGTTGAGAGTTCCACCGGCAGCATGGGGACCGCGCGGTCGGGAAAGTACACGCTGGTTCCCCGCAGCACCGCCTCGCGGTCAATCGCCGAGCCGGGCTTTACGTAGTGGCTGACGTCGGCGATATGAACCTGGAGCGCCCAGTGCCCGTTCGGCAGCCGCTCCACCCACACCGCGTCATCGAAGTCTCGCGCCGTCTCTCCGTCAATGGTGACGATGTCCAAGTGGCGGAAATCTCTCCGCCGCGCTATCTCTTCCAGGCTCACCACATTGTCGATTGCCCGCGCTTCGCTCAAAACATCCTCTGCAAATTCGTGCGGCAGATGGTGTTTGCGAATGACGATCTCGACATCCACGCCGAAGTCGTCCGGATACCCCAACACCTCCGTGACCCGCGCCACGCCATACTCCCCCGCTTCGGGAAATTCAAGAACCTCGGCATTGACAATCATGCCGTCCAGATCTTCCACGGTCTTGATTTCGCGGATCACGGCGCCGACCCGATCGTGCGATTGCGACCGCGGAGGAATCTCAAGCCCCTCCGGCACGGCCAGCCATTGCTGAATCCGGTCATCGGCCGGGATCACAAAGTTGCCGCGCTTCTTGATGCGAAACTCGCCCACCACGGTGGTGTGCGCGCGCTTCAGGATTCGCAGTAGTTCGCCGTCGGCACGCCCCTCGCGCCCGACCCGGGAAACATGGATCAGAATGCGGTCGCCGTGCATGGCCTTCTGGGCCTCTCCAGGCGGCAGGAACACATCGCCCTGAATGCCTTCGATGTGCTGATCGGGAACCAGGAATCCGTAGCCGTCGCGGTGCTGCGACAGGCGTCCTGTCAGGTATTCAGGACTCGTGCCGATGGCGATGAAGTGGCCGGAGCGCAGCTCAACCAGGTAGCCCTTCGCGCCCAACCGCTCCAGAGATTCCTCCAGTTGGCCGCGCTCCTCGCCCTGGGCGCGAAACTCTTTCACAAGTTGTTTGTAAGTGGCCCGGCCGTGCGGCAGACCGCGGATGTGTTCGAGGACGGCTGTGTCCGTAATAGGCTTCGCCAAGCTTCGATTCTCCCACGCTGTCAGCGCTTGTAACCGAACGTATTGAGCAGTGCAATGCGCTTCATAGCGTCTTCCGGCGTTTCCACTCCTTTCGGTGAGCTGCCATCGATGACGCCCAGCACGCCGCGCCCTTGCTCGGTCTCCGCGACGATCGCTTCCACCGGGTTGGCCGTCGCGCAGAAGAGGCAATCGCCCGAAGCCTCGCAGAAGGCGATGCCGAATTGGATGTGCGCGGAGGTGTTGACCACGGCTTCATACAGGTCTTCAACGGTCTTGATGAAGTGGCGCTGGCCGAAAATGATGTTGCTGTTTTCGGGAATCGTCAGGCGAACAGACTTGAGTTCAATCAAATGACGGTGGCGGCTCTGAAGCGTGGGGTACGTCCGTCAGGCTCCAGGATCTTTCACCTGTTCTGACGGCCGGGCCGCCGGTCACATTCTGTTCAATCCGGCAAGTCCGCACCCTTCCATGAGCGCGTCCGCCGCGATTCTACTCAGTTGACTACCTGCGCAGTCACCGTCGCCAGCGTGTACTGGAGCGTCAAAGGGTTGACGTTGTTCGCGGTTCCATTGGCGTTCGAGGCGTAAGAGACGTCCTGCAAATAAAAGACCGTCCCATTCGTGACGCCACTTACTTGCGCGGCGCCTGTTGAGCCGCCGGACCCGACCAGCGCTCCGGAGGGAGACCCTTCGTGGATCTCCACATTGGAACTCACGCCGGTACTCCAGGTGAGGGTTGCCGTGCCCGAACCGCTGGGAGCCACAATCGGATTGTTGGTAATTGTGAAGGTCGTGCCGCCGAGGTTGATCGCGTTGGTCGTCAATTGAGCCGTTGTCGACGCCAGAACCGTGTTATTGGCATTGACAAGGAAGAACTGCATGCCGCTTGTCACCCATCCAGATGCCGTGGCGGACCCGATCGCTCCCGCTTCAGCCATCAGCGGTCCTTGCGCCGAGCCGACGTGGATCTGGACCGGCGACGCCCCGCCCGAGTTCCAATAGACCGTCGCCGTGGCCCCGGTCTGCCCAGGAGCCACGGTGATGGGATTTGGATCGAGATACAACGAAACCGTCCCCGGACCGATGGTGGACCCGCCGCTCAAGTTCACATGAACCGTGGTGCTGGCAATCAACGAGCCGCTCGCTACGTCCACCAGATAGAACGTCATGCCATCGGTAACCCAGTCGCCCGTGGGCGCCGAGCCAGAGCTGCCCCCGCTCGCAAAAAGCGATCCCGTGGGCGAGCCAACGAATATATCCACCGTTTGGGAATTCGGCGCGGACCAGGTCAACGTAGTTTGTCCGTAAGGTTCGCCGTTGGGCGTCACAATGGTGCTGGGGCTGGCGGTGAGGGTGCCGGCGACAGTCGAAGTCACCGTCATCGTCACCACGGCCAGCGTATTGGCGGCGGTGAGCGCATTTCCATTGCTCGTGTTCTGCAGATAGAACTGCAACCCGTTCGATACCCAGCCGGGAGCGGTAGCGCTACCGGAGCTGCCGCCCTCCGTAAACAACGGACCTGTCGGCGAGCCGACGTGAATCTGTGTTGCCGTAACGCCGCTGCCCGCATTGTAGGTCAGTGTGGTTGAACCTAGCCCGGTGGCGCTGTAAATGGGATTCGGGTTGGCGGAGAACACGCTCGCGTTCGTCGAGCCGGGCCCCGCGCTCGGCCCTGTAATCACCGTGACGGAGACAATTGCCAGAGTATTCGCCGATGTAAGCGCGTCACCGTTGGTTGTGTCCTGCAGGAAAAACTGCATGCCGTTTCTTACCCAGCCGCTGGCAACGGCTGTACCGGAAGCGCCACCCTCCGCGAGCAGCGCTCCTGACGGCGAGCCAACCCGAATTTCGGTGGAAGTCACGCCGCTGGGTGCTTTGAAGGTCAGCGTCACCGTACCCAGCCCGGTGGGGCTCGTCACCGGATTCGGGCTGGCGGAGAAAACACTCGGGCTGGTGGAAGCCGGCGGCTGAATGGGATTCTCCAGGTACCCGTTAACCATCGCGTACACTGGACCGAACTTCTCATACCAGGTGTCGTACGCGAACTCCGTCACATCGCAGGCATTGGAGTTCGCGGGGCAATTCCCGCTCGAATCCGGGTTGTTGCAGTCCACCACCCCCGTGCTCAGACTGCCGAGTAAGTGACCTTCGTTATCGAATATGCCGGAGCCCGATGAACCGTCATCGGTCCGGCCCGGGGTCGTGTAGGCAATCTCGTAGGCATTGGTGAAATACGAAGAGGAGTACGGGTCGATGGCCAGGCTTGTGGAGTCCACCCGCGGGGCATACGCAAAACGGAGCGGGTATCCGCCGGGGTAGCTCACAGACGTGACATTCGTCCCAAATGGAATCTCCGCGGTTGAATAACCGGCCAGGGTGAAGTTAGGCGAATCGGGAAACCCGGACATCAGGACCAGGGAATAGTCAATGTCGCCGTTCATCGCAGACTGTGTGGAGTCGTCGATAAATGCCTGATCCTGAAAAGACAGAAGCTGCTCACCGGAGATCTGCGGAAGAGCCGATGCGTTCGGGGCGTCCCCATTGCACGTTGTGTCCTGAAAGCCGAACGCCGCGCTCAGCGATTCCAGCGCGGCGCTGTCATTAATACAGTGGCCGGCGGTCAGCAGGATCGGTGAGCCATTCGGCGCGTTGAGCATTTGTCCCGAACACTGAAAGCCGTTGCCACTGCTATCGCTGAATAACAGATAGGCCATCGCGCCATCCACCAGGGCCACCGCCGGATAGGTTGGGTTATCGATGTAACACACGGCATCGAGCAAACAGGAAGGAATGTCAGATTGTTGTGTCGTCACCGCTTGCGGAAGCGACGCCGCCGCGGGAGAGCCGGGTAGAAAAGCAGATGCCGCCTGAGTCGCTGCCGCGAGCCTCGGCGCCACCAGCCCGCCTGCCTTATAGAGGTGCATGAGTTGCACCGTGAAAGGGACCGCGCCCGAACGTTGCGATCCGCTGGGCTTGTACTCGATCTCGACGGTGTCTGAATAGACCGCCCCGCTCCAGACGTTGGCGTCCATGAAATGGCCTCGGCCGGTGTAAGGCCCGAAGTTTTGCTTGCCTGCGGTGTCGTGGACCCAGACTTGGCCATCCTGAATGACGAAGTTAGTAAAATGGACGCGCAGACCGACGGCATTGACGGATTGCAAAGCCAGCCGCCAAACGCTACCGCCATCGCCTGTCGCTTGCCACGAGCCCTGCGCCAGGACCTGCGCGGATACCGTGCGCTCAATGCCCACCCGGGCAACTCCGCGCCTCGGCGAAGGAAGGTCGCGCACCGATTCGTCGATGCCGCCCAAAGAGACCGCCGGCGCCGCACTCAGCGAAAAGCGCTGGGAGGGCGCCTGCTCAACGCTCTTGGGAGCAGCCGCCCTACGGGGAGGGCCAGGCTCAACCACAACCTGCCCGGCGCCGCTCCCCGCTGAACCGCGCCCGTAAGCAAGCGGACTGCACAGGACGCTGAGACTGACAAAAGAGGAAAGAGCGGCCGCGCTTACACGCATCGCTCCGATGGAGGAAAACGGAAATTCTAATCGCACTCGAGTTCCTTGAGCGGGGGACTGGCGTCAGCCGTTCGCTCTTTACCAATACATTCTCATAACTGCCTGAGAATTTGGTCTTGGAACAGTTGACGCGCCGCCAAAAAACGCCGTTTCGAAGTTTTGCCCCTCGCGTTCCCACGGGACCGGAGATCAGATCTGCAAGTATTGGCGGTAAGCGCGGCCCCCATCGGCATTAAACCTTGCCAACGCTTTTCCGCCGTCGGCAGCCGCCCGTGCATCGTGTAGTAACTGACGGCCGATCCTGGCGATGTCCAGGACGCTGTCCACGTCCGCCTTCCAGTGCTCCGGCGCCCAATCAATCGCCGCCGAGACAACCGAAGGAACGCCTTCCGCGATGCCATCGGCCGTCACCATATTGAAGGACTCGGTATAGCTGGGTTGTAACAGCAGGTGCATGTGCCCAACGACCCGCCGGAACTTCGGCCAGGACTGCCAGCCGTTCTGAACCAGCTTTACATTCGGCAAATCGTGCAACATTTCCTGAACCGCGCCCATCACGGACTCTCCGCCGCCCTCCGCCCGCCCTGATGACATCCACAGCTCCAGCGGAACCCGCATGTTCCTCGAAATCTCAAGCGCGGCCCCGGCTGCGCTCATGAGGTTCTTGAGCGGCCGCGTTGCCCCGAAAATTCCAATGCGGAGCGTGCCGCCAGTAAACGCCCGTTCCGAGAAGGTTGAACTGTCATCGAGGTAATAAAGGTTAGGCAGATACGCGCAGGGCAATGCAAAGGCCTGCCGGACCCAGTCGCAAAAACGCCGGCAATTGCCCCCCAGATGGAAGTTCGAAGTTCCCATCTCCAGTTCCATGCTCTCGCGCACCAGCTTCACTCCGTTGCGATCGGCTTGCAGGAATCCTACGTTCGAATGGCAGTTCACTGAGAAGGTAGTCTGCGGAAAGTTCTGACAAAGTTGCTGCAACTGCACGGTGGCGATCCACGGCGCCGAAACAATGACGTGGTCGGCTGGCGAGGCCGCCAGACGCAGACTCAGGTCGGTATGGCTCAGAACGGGCCAGACTTGCGTGTCGATGCCATCGCGCTGCAGAACCTTTGCCGTGTTGATGGCCGCCACGCCCAAACCGATATGACTAATGTTGCGATTCGCCGCAAAGTTCTTATAGGCGAGGATGACTCTCATGGGTGACGAAACTCCTGGGTCGGAAGGGGCGTAATGAGTGCCCTCCCGTGACGAGCATCTCCACTCCGGGGCCATCACCACACCCAAGAAATGCCGCTAAATACTTCAAAAAGAGCAAGAAATAAATCCAAGCCATTTTGTGACGGCTCGTGCCGCTCCGGCGCCTCCGCTCAAATTCGTGGGGCGCGCTTAACTGACTAGCGACCCGAGCCGAGCGGCGTCAGCACCTCAAAGAGATTGTTGTAGTCATCCGTCCAGACGCGGAAGTTCTTCGGGACCGGCACTTCTTCGGCGATATGCATCAATGCCAGCGTCTGAATAAAACTGTGCTTGTGCGTAACCAGCATCCATTGCGACGAGGCCGAGAGCTCCTCCTCTTTCGCTGCGTTCTCCACCAGGCAGGATTCAAGCCCATACGCCTGCGCCAGTTGCTCCACAACCAAAGCGAGTTGCAGGTAGTGGTTTGAGACATGGAACGCAATGATGCCATCGGGCTTCATGTGCCGGAGGTACACGGCCATGGCTTCCTTGGTCAGCAAGTGTACGGGGATGGCGTCACCTGAGAAGGCGTCCACCGCCAGCAGATCGAATTCCTGGGGCGGCTCCGATTCGAGTTGCAGCCGGGCGTCTCCCAGAACCACTTCGATTTTCGCGGGCGACTCTCTGAGGTAGGTGAACAGGGACTGCGCGATGTCGATGACTTGCGGATTGATCTCGTAAAACCGGAACGCGTCGCCCGGCTTTCCGTACGCGGCCAGCGTGCCGGCGCCAAGGCCCACCACGCCGACCTGTTTCGGCCACGTGCAACAAAAGCGCAGCGCCAGGCCGACGCCTGAATTTCTGGTGTAGTAGGTGGTCGGTTGCATCCGGAGCGGCGGCAGAAGATATTGGGAGCCATGGGTGATGGTGCCGTGGAACAGCGTGCGCTGCTGAGTGGGCCCGATTCCGCGCGATTGTTCCACCCGCAAGGCTCCGTAAAAACTTCGCCGCATGGCGAGCGTGTTCCGATGGTACGCCTGAACTTGCAGAGCCGACACGACAATCATTGCCGCGGTCACCGTGGTCCAGAGCGCGCGCTGGGCCCATCCATCGCGCCATGTCAACAGCAGCGCCAGCAACGCGGTGAAGACCAGGGCCAGTGGAAGCTCATAGAGATTGTCGAACACGCGCGGCGCGACAAGGCCGACGGCGATGGCGCCAATCGCGCCGCCGGATGCGATCGCCAGATAGAACAAGGTCAGGTGCGAAGAGGCTGGGCGGCGGCGGCTCAATTCGCCATGGCAAAAGAGGCAAGCCCCAAAAAGTCCCAGGCAAAAGAGGGGAACGGAGATGAGAATCGGTTCCATGGCCGCAATGTCATAAACCGCATACCCCAATGCGCCCAGCACGACAGCGAGAAACCTCAACGCCAGCGAGCGGGGATACCACGGCCCCTTCCTGAAGGCCAGAACAAACGTCAGCAGATAAACCGAAAGCGGAATAACCCAGAGCAACGGAACCGGCGCTACGTTCTGGCACAAGTGATTGGTCACCGCCAGCAGCAGCACTGAACCGCACGCGGAGAGAAGCACCCATAAGACAATGGCCTGTGGAGCCGGCCTGAGTGCCGCGTTGCCGGTAATTTCAATCGCCCCAAGGTCGCTTTGGCGGTGCGCCCAGACCAGCCACAGGCAACAAACCGCAAAGAGGCAGAGCAAGACTGACCATGCCCAGGATTGCCGGCGGGTGGAAAGGAACGGTTCAATCAGGATCGGGTAAGCGAACAGTGCGGCGAGTGACGCGGCGTTCGAAATGGCAAACAGCCAGTAGGGTGGCTGTTCGGGTCGGGCACGTGAATACCAGCTTTGTAACAACGGGCTGGTGGCCGAAAGCGCCAGATAAGGGACCCCGACGCTTACCGTAAGCAATCCCAGCACGCGCCAGGTTGGATCGCTGCCAGCCGTGGCTTTCCAAGCGGCGTTTGGCGCCAGCGGCAAACACGCCAGCGCGCCTAACAAAACCAGCGCGTGAATCGGCGACGCCCAGCGCGCTGGACGCCGGGTCAAAAAATCCGCGTAGACGTAGCCCGCCAGCAGCCCACACTGGAAGAACACCAGGCAGACGGTCCACACGCCGGCCGTTCCGCCAAACCACGGCAGAATGCTCTTCGCGATCAGCGGCTCAACTAGAAACAGCAAAAAGGCGCTCAACAGAATGGTTACGCCGAACAGCCAAGCCGGAGCGTAGTTTCGTCCTTCCGCGGCCGCGGACCTTGAGGATGGGAGCGAAGAGGCCAATCGCCATTATCTCGACTCGCCGCCGGTTCCGCCGCCGCAGCGCCACTTAGTAATGAGCAAACGTCATGCATTTTATTTGCCAAAGGCAGAAGTAGCTTGTCCGCGAACAGATCCATCCTATGAATTATCCGGATTATTCGATAACTCGCGGCATTTTCCGCCGGCTGTCACACAGCTTCTTCAATGGAATCAATCAGTCCAACCTCGCTCTCGGGTTACTAATGCCTCCTCGTGAGAAGGGGCTAGACGTGCATTCCAAAGGACATAAGCAACCAGAAGTTAAATTTAGAGAAAGGTTGCAACTCGGAGGAACCAATCATGAATCGCACGTTAGCTCAATTGTCAATTTCAGCAGCGGTAGTTGTACTCTTTGGAGCAACCGCCCAACTGCACGCACAGAACGTCATTCGAGGGACAATCCCAATGGATTTCCATGTCGGCTCAACAATGTACGCGGCCGGCACCTACGACCTCACGCTTCCCGTCAGCCGGGCAAACCCGTTTACGCTCTCCACTCTGAACGGCGAAAGCAAGTTTGCGCTGGCGAGTTCGGTGATTCAGCACACCGATAAGACGCGGGCGCGCGGTCCGGTGATCGTCTTGAAGTGCGCCTATAAGGGCTGCTTTGTCACTCAAATCTGGACTGATGAGCAAGGTTACGGAATACCCCACCCGAAGGCGGTGGACGAGCAGGTTGCCTCAGCCCCGCACATAGTCGCATTGACGCGAGTCACTATCCACTGAGTATCGGCCCTCATTTGACGCCGAAAGCTTCTACTTACAGCCTGGTAAGAAGGTGAAACGCCGGAGCCCTTCGTGAGGCCTCCGGCGTTTTCACGTTTGGGCAGGCAGTGCTACAGTCCGAAGAACACCTGGGCTGTAAGAGGCGCCGAGCGCTATCGGCAGAAGCATTTAAATGAGTCAACATCACGAAGAGACATTGGCGGCGGCGCGGGCGGCGTTGGCGGCAGAGGCCGATGCGATTCGCATTGCAGCGACACGGCTTGATCGGCACTTCGTCGGCGCCGTCGACTTGCTGCATGCCCATCCCGGAAAGGCGATCGTCAGCGGCGTTGGCAAATCGGGCGATATCGGCCGCAAAATCGCTTCCACGCTGCGCAGCATCGGGAAGCCGGCCGTCTTCATGAGCGCGGCTGACGCGACGCACGGCGACCTGGGTCTCTATCAAGCCGGCGATCCCACTATCCTGCTATCGAAGAGCGGCGCCTCGCAGGAACTGGTTCAGCTTCTGCCCCAGCTTGACCGCATCGGGTCGCCACTGATTGCCATCGTCGGAAACATGCAATCGCCGCTGGCGAAGGCTGCCCGCTTTGTCATCGATGCCCGGGTTACCGAAGAGGCAGATCATCTGAACGCGGTACCAACCTGCAGCACGACGGTGGCCTTGGCCCTGGGCGACGCCCTGGCTGTGGCTCTGATGCGTCTTTCCGCCATCGGCCATCGCGAGTTTGCGAGTTACCACCCCGCGGGACAATTGGGAAGGAATCTCACGATGCGCGTCGGCGAGGCGATGCAGCCAGCCGGCCAGGTAGCGAGCGTTCAAGCAAATGTTTCCCTGCATGCCGTTGTGATCGCGATGACCACTTACCCGCTGGGAGCGGCTTGCGTCATTGGTCCGGACGGCGTTCTGGAGGGATTGATCACAGACGGCGACCTGCGCCGCGCGCTCCAGCGTCATCCGGACATTCGTGAGCTGAAGGCGTCTGACGTAATGACGGCGCAGCCAACTACCACGTCGCCCTCCGCGCTCTTGAAAGAAGCGGCCGCGCTGATGGAGGACCGGCCCTCACAGATCTCGGTTCTCCCGGTGGTCGACGAACAGCGGCGGTGTGTGGGGCTGCTCCGGCTTCACGACCTGTACTGGCATTAGGCGTCGCCTGACCTGACCTGGCCAACCGTTATCCATCTCTACCCTGTGCGTGTTCCGCGGCCTCTACCCTGTGCGTGTTCCGCGGCGGTGGCGCTTGGCTTTAGCCGCCGCAGGCTTACAACCTGCTACAAAGGGGTTCTTTTTTCGTTTTCCTTCCTGATTTCCATGAGCACGCGAACGGTGAACAGTCCGACCGGTGATCCGTTCTTCATGTAGGCCCAGTCCTCGACTTTGTCTTTTGCGATTTCGACTCTGGAGCCGATCTTCAAGTTTCCCAGGTCCACCGGATCGTTGCCAAGGCGCCCGCGAATGAACGACGGCAATACTTCATCGACGCTAATCCAGATGTGTTCAGTTCGTTCGCCGGCGGTAATGGGCGCTTTGACGGAGAAACTGGAGCCGAGGGTCCGCCGAAAGGCAAGCTCGAACTCCTGGAAGTGTTCGCGCGCCGTGGTGCGGCCCGGCTGCTAACCGGGCTGCTAGCCGGCCCGGGCCGAGATTAGAGTTCGCGTGCCTTTCGCCCGAGTGCTTACAATGAGACTCGACATGCATCAGCTTCGATGGAACGCGGTTCTGGGCCAATGGGTCGTCGTTTCCACTCACCGCCAGGGCCGGCCTCAAATGCCCGCCGACTGGTGCCCGTTTTGCCCGGGTTCAGGTAAGGTTCCGCTTGAGTACGATGTATTTCTCTATCCGAACGACTTCCCAGCCTTTTCTATAGAGGCGCCACCCTACGAGCCCTACAATCCCTCACAAGGCCTCTTCGCCACGACTGGCGCCCGCGGGGCTTGCGATGTGGTCCTATATTCGTCCAATCACACTCTTCCACCTTCCGCGCTTACCCTCCAAAGCTGGGGCAAGGTGGTGGATCTCTGGACTTCGCGCTCCCATGAGCTGATGAGCCTTCCGGATGTTTCCACCATCGCCATTTTCGAAAACAGCGGCGAAGCGATTGGCGTTACCATGCCCCATCCCCACGGCCAGATCTACGCCATGCCCTTCGTTCCGCCGCTCATGCAAATGGAACTGCAGTCGTCGGCTCACTATGCCGGCGTCCGCGGCGGCGCCTGCCTCTTCTGTGACCTGTTGGCGGGAGAACTTCAACAGAAGGAGCGTGTCGTCTTTCAAAATGGTTCCTTTGTCTGTTTCGTTCCCTTTGCCGCCCGCTTCCCAGCCGAGCTATCGATTTATGCCCGCAAACACGTTGGCGTACTGACGGAACTCACCGAAACCGAGCGGGCGGACCTCGCCGAGGCAGTCAGTGTCTGCCGCCGCAAGCTCGACAGTCTCTACGGCTTTCCGATGCCCCTCATGATGGCCGTCAAGCAGACACCGCGTCCCATACCGGCCGACCCGCTTCAGCCGCCTTACCACTTCCATGTCCAGATGTTGCCCATCCAGCGCAGCGCCACCAAGCTGAAATACCTTGCCACCATCGAAACCGGCTTCGGCACGTTCCTCGCCGACACCCGGCCGGAGGAGAAGGCCGAGGCTCTTCGCCAGGCAGATCCGAAGACCGCCGGGGCGTAGTTCATACTGGAGTCTTGGAATCCGTTGGATGAAAATGGTATTTCAGCCAACCAGAAGAAGGAACCCATTGTGCGCTATCCCGAAAACCTAATTGCTGTGATGCGTCAGGACTTGACGCAATACGGAGTGAAAGAGACCCGAACGCCCCAGGACGTCGATGCGACGTTGTCTCCCGGCAGCGGCACCGTCCTGATGGTGGTCAACTCGGTCTGCGGTTGTGCGGCGGGAAAGGCTCGTCCTGCAGTCGGTATGGCGCTTCAACATCCGAACCGCCCGGACTCCGCGGCAACTGTATTTGCGGGCGGCGATGTCGACGCGGTCGCGCGCGTTCGCGAAAGACTCGCTCCCATTCCGCCATCGTCTCCGTCAATGGCCCTGTTCCGCGACGGTCAGCCGGTATTTATGCTTCACCGGCACGACATCGAAACCCGTCAGGCCCCGGAGATTGCGCGGCTCTTGACGGAAGCGTTCGACCATTTTTGTACAAAGCAGAACGCATAGAAATCGGACGGTACTTTTATTTCGAACAACCCGGCGAATTTCACCCGCCGAAACGATCGCGTGGCTTTGTGACGGTCGGGGGCGAGCACGCCGCTCTTGTCGCCCCGTCACGAGGTAATCGGTCTTAGCGGCTTCGGACGGGGCCAAGGAACCGAGCTAGTCTAAAGGAAGAACTCTCAATGACCATTACGCTCACGCCGGCACTTGAAGAGGCTGTTCAAATAGCAATCCAGGGGCCTAGTCCGCTCGATCGATGAGCTAATTGACATTGCTCTCGGATCTCTTCCCACGGCACAGACCCAAAGCGCTGTCAACCCGGACAAAACCGATGTCGATGAATCTGTCGCAGCTGCGGCCCGCCGGTTGGCTACGTTCGGTCAGCGGCATGGCCTCTCTCTGGGCGGATTGACCGCCAAGCAGTTGCTTGAAGAGAGCAGGCCTTGAGCCAATTCGTTCTTGATGCTTCCATCGTTCTCACTTGGTGTTTTCCCGATGAAGAAGCGAAGAGTGCGCAACTTTACGGCCTACGACGCGGCTTACCTTGAGGTTGCATTGCGCGAGAACATTGCCCTAGTCACCGTTGACGAGCAGCTACACCGGGCGGCGAGCGCAGAGGGCTTAGCCGTACTCTAGCTCTTCAGTTCCTCGCGAATCTCCGCGGCGGCTTTGCGGGCTTCGACAACAGCGCCTATCGGAAAGCTGATGGCGCCCACTTTGGCATGGCCGCCGCCGCCGTAACGTTCACAAATAGTCGCTAGATTGTGCTGCAGGGGCGGGCGCGCCCATGGATTCGAACCCACCGAAACCTTGGTTCGAAAGCTTGACGTGGAGACTGAAACCGTATACGACGAGTCGGGAAAGAGATAGTAGGGGATGAACTTGTTGTAGCCTTCAATCCCGGACGCCACCAGATCGAAGAAAATCACTCCGCCCTCGCAGGAGCCTTCTCTTCGGATTACGTCAATCGTATGCAAGTGGTCCTGGTGCAGCTTCTCATACAGGGCATTAATCTCCGGTTCCTGCACAATCGCCGCCAGCGGCTCAGTCTGCATGGCGCGAATGATCTTCTGAACCACTTCGGAACCCTTAGCCCCTTCAATCACCAGCGTCAGCTTCATGGCCGGTTCCTTCATCTCCACGACGGACTCGGCACTTTCATAAAGCGCTCCATCCACAATGTCAGCCCAGGTGACCAGATCTTCCAGATCGGGCGCTTCGAACCCATACTTCTCGCGGGCAACCGTCGCAATGAATTTGGTGCAGGAACGGTAGCTCGGATCGAACATTTTCCGCCCGCTGGTGTCATGCCGAAAATGCTCAGCGTCCTCCGGGCTCAGGAAGGCGCTCTGGTGATGATCGAACCACCACGTCAGGCGAGGATCCGGTGAGTATTTAAAATCCACGATGACGTTGACATCGCCATCGAAATATTCTGCCTCAAATAGCTGGTCGGCGCGGTGCGCCAGGCCCCGGTAGAAGAAATCCGTATTTTCATAGAATTTCTCCCGCAAAAAGCGCGTGACAAACGCTGAAGATGCTGCTCCATCGAAGCAATGATCGTGATACAGGACGCGGGCGCGCATGAAGGGAAGTGGATTCTCCGAAAACCTTTTAGCTTGCCGCAGGCGCACTCCAATTGCAAGGGCTTAAGACTAAATTTGCTCAAATAGTAGAAGATCGTTTTATCGCTCCCGCGATACCCGCTCTTTTCGGGCGGCGCGCTCAGGGAATCGAATCGGCGTCCCAATTGACTTCGATTGCGCCCCTCATTACCAACAAAGTATCGTGAAAGTTACCTCGGAACCATGCTGAAAACCAAAGAAGAACGCCATCCCGACCTGAACCCCCAGGAAACCGCCGAGTGGTTGGAAGCACTTGAGCAGGTGATCGATCAGGCGGGCCCGGATCGCGCCGCTTGGCTGCTGGAGACTCTCCATGACAAGGCAGTACGTTCCGGCGTGCCGGCGCCTGTCAGAACCAGCACGCCTTATGTGAACACGATTCCGGTGGACCAGGAGGTACCCTATCCCGGCGACCGCGCGCTTGAACGGCGTATCAAGAGCTTGATTCGGTGGAATGCAGCGGCGATGGTGGTGCGCGCCAATAAGTACGACCCCAACATCGGCGGCCACATCTCCACCTATGCCTCATTAGCCACCCTGACCGAGGTCGGCTTCAACCATTTCTTTCGCGGCTCCTACAACGGCGAGCCGGGCGACATGATTTATTATCAGGGCCACGCTTCCCCCGGTATGTACTCGCGCGCCTTTCTCGAAGGCCGCCTCACCGAGCGGCATTTATTGAACTTCAGGCACGAGTTGCGTGACACGCCCGGCTTGAGTTCCTATCCGCACCCTTGGCTGATGCCCGATTTCTGGCAGTTTCCCACCGTTTCGATGGGTCTCGGGCCGCTCAATGCGATTTATCAAGCCCGCTTCCTGCGGTATATGGAGAATCGCGAACTCATCGCCCGCACCGGCCGCAAGGTCTTTGCCTTTCTAGGCGATGGCGAAACAGACGAGCCCGAATCCCTGGGCGCTCTGGGTCTGGCCGCGCGTGAGCGCCTGGACAACCTCATCTTCATCGTCAACTGCAATTTGCAGCGCCTCGATGGTCCGGTCCGCGGCAATAGCAGCATCATCCAGGAACTCGCGGGCACCTTCCAGGGCGCCGGCTGGAATGTGATCAAAGTGCTCTGGGGCGGCGATTGGGACGAACTCTTCGCCAAGGACCAGAGCGGTCTACTGCTCAAGCGCATGGAAGAATGCGTTGACGGCGAGTATCAGAACTTCAAGGCTCGCGGCGGCGCGTACGTCCGCCAGGAATTCTTTGGCAAATACCCCGAACTGCTGAAGCTGGTGGAGGATAAGACCGACGAAGAGTTAGGACGCCTCCGCCGCGGCGGTCACGACCCGGTGAAGGTTTACAACGCCCTGCGCCGCGCCGTTCACCATACGGGGCAACCCACGGTCATTCTCGCTAAAACCGTCAAGGGTTATGGCCTTGGTGAGGCGGGCGAAGGCAAGAACGTCACCCACCAGCAGAAGAAGCTCAACGAAGAGGAGTTGCACTATCTCTCAAAGCGGTTCGATCTCAACCTGCCCAAAGAGACCATTGAGCACATCGATTTCGTTAAGCCGCCTGAAAACTCTCAGGAAATCGTTTACCTAAAGGCTCGCCGCGAAGCTCTCGGCGGGTACCTTCCTGTCCGGCACGCGAAACCGATCGCGTTGCATGCGCCCCCCTTGGACACGTTTCATGAGGCCATCCAGGGCTCACGGGGCCGTGAAGCCTCCACCACGGCTGCCTTCGTTGCGATACTCAAGAACTTGCTGAAGGTCCCCGAACTCAGTAAGTACATTGTGCCCATCATTCCCGATGAAGCGCGCACGTTTGGCATGGAATCGATGTTCCGTGAGCGCGGCATTTATGCCCCCCAGGGCCAACTCTATAAGCCGGTTGATAGCGATGTTCTGATGTACTACAAGGAATCGCAAAACGGCCAGATCTTGGAAGAAGGCATCAACGAAGCCGGCGCCATGGCCTCATTTACCGCCGCCGGCACCGCCTACGCCAATCTCGGCGTGCCCATGATTCCTTTCTTCATCTACTACTCAATGTTTGGCTTCCAGAGAGTCGGCGACTTCATCTGGGCCTTTGCCGATGCCCGCGGCAAGGGTTTCCTGCTCGGCGGCACGGCGGGCCGGACCACCCTGTTGGGTGAGGGCCTTCAGCACCAGGACGGCCACAGCCATGTCCTCTCGAGCACTGTGCCGACTTGCGCCAGCTACGACCCTGCCTACGCTTACGAAATCGCCGTCATCATCCAGGAAGGCATTCGCCGGATGTATGAGAACAATGAGGATCTGTTCTACTACCTCACGCTCTGTAACGAAAATTATGCTCAGCCGCCGATGCCTCAGGAAGACATCCACGAGGGCATTCTGAAGGGGCTTTACCTGCTGAAGCGTTCCGATGCCGGGCCGGCGCAGGTCACGCTCTTCGGCAGCGGCCCCATACTCAACGAGGCAATCAAGGCCCAGCAATTACTGGCCGGCAAGTACGGAATCGGCGCCGATGTCTGGAGCGTTACCAGTTACACCGAGCTGCGCCGTGACGCGCTGGCCGCGGACCGCTGGAATCGCCTGCATCCGGGTGGGCCTGCGCGCAAACCTTATCTTCTTCAGGCGTTGGGCAACATCGATAGGCCGATTATCGCGGCCAGCGATTATATGAAGATCGTGCCCGACCAGTTGTCGCCTTGGCTCCCCGGCCGCCTGACCGCGCTTGGCACCGATGGCTTTGGACGCAGCGATAATCGCGAGCATCTCCGCCGTCACTTCGAGGTGGACGCGCCCTCTATCGCGGCGGCAGCCATTTCCAGGCTTGCCGAATGGGGCCGGTTCGATGCGAATCGTGCGAAGGCTGCGATTCTGGAACTGGGCATCGATCCCGAAAGGGCCGACCCCGCCCGCGCCTGACGCAGCCCGCTACGGCATTTCGGAATGACGGCAGCTTCAAACGTGCAACCATCCATCGAATTGCAAGGCCAGCAGTGGAAGCTCGCGTTCCCGCGGAAGTGGCTCCGTATTCTCGCGGTACCGTGGACATTGATCCTGATTGCGGGTTCGCTGATGGGGGATTCATTGAAGGGCCACATTGGAACGCATATATTTCACCGCCCTTTTCACTTTGTATCGTTCGGCGCGACGGCCGCGCTTTACATGCTGCTGGCGACCACCGCCGCCGGGGAACTGAAAGCGGCGCTGGCAGCGACCGGTCTGGGCTTCTCGCTTGAAGCGCTTCAGCACTGGATCTACGGCAACGCGATGGAATGGTGGGATGTGCGGGACGACGCCATCGGGATTGGCGTTGCGCTTTTGATTTTCCGCGGGATCTCGCGGTGGAACGGGGCGAGATAGATTCAGAGAAAGACGAAGCGAGAGCTGGCTCTTGGCGTGGGATCTTCGCGGAACTGTTCGAACGTCAGGGC
>CAJCIT010000022.1 GCA_903970405.1 Acidobacteriaceae bacterium
GCGTCGTTGGTGCTCTGTACCTCGATCTGTATCAGCCCGCCGTCATCGGTTTCGCCGAGTAGATCGACGCGGAGATTCTGCACTTTCGGGAGTTCGGTCGGCAACCAGCTAATAATCCTGCCGCCTGTCAGCAGATGGAGTTGGAGCGAGTTTTGCAAGAGCCCTTTCAGGACAACATCGTAGTCTTGCATCTGTCTGTTAATCGCCCCCTTAACAAATGGTTCCCGCGGGATGGAGCGATTCTCTTAGAAACCGCTTGCGCGGCTAAACGGCGAAGGGATCGGCCTTGAAAATCTTGAGCTCTTCGTAGTGCCTGCTGAACTCACGCATGTGTCGCGCCGGAACGAGACCGTCGCCACCGCCTTCCGGTCATCGGAACAACTCGTCGAGGGTGGGCGCGCCGAGCAGGCGAATCCCAATCTGTTCCAGGTCATGGCTCGGGTATTGCGATAGCCGTTGTTCCACCCAGGGTGGCAGCGGACCGAATTTGCTCTCGATCAGACGCCGGAGAAGACCACGCTGCCCCTCTAGCTGCCCCGCGATCTGGCCCAGTAGTTGCCCCTGTAGCTGGCCCTGCGGGATCGATAAGACGTGACTATTTTGGTCACCTGTCCAGAAATCTTTGAGCTCTCTCAGTACGGCATTTTCTTCGAGCGGCCAGTGCGTTCTCAGAGAGTGTGATGGTAAGGAACGTTCCCTCCCTGTAAGACAATAGCCTGATTGGCCCTCTGTCACGGCCAGACCTGGGAGGCACTCCTTTGGACAATTCACGCGAGCGTACTCAACTGGGCATGAACCAGCCCATCGCCCGGCGCGATTTTCTCAATGGCATGGCGCTGGCCATCGGCGCGCCTCTCGCCTTCGCAAGCGACGTTGCCCCTGCCAGCGGCGCTGTGACCGAAGCAGAGTATCCTCCATTGCGGACCGGACTGCGCGGCAACTATCCGGCCGCAGTCGAAGACTTTCAGGCGTTGCGGCAGGGCCAGTTCGCCTCCGCCGTTGTACCCGCATCGGAAATCCGCGAAACCTACGATCTGGTGATCGTGGGCGGGGGCATCTCCGGGTTGGCTGCTGCTTACTTTTACCGGCAGGCGCTGGGTCCGGACGTGAAGATACTGATCCTGGATAATCACGATGATTTTGGCGGTCACGCCAAGCGCAACGAATTCCAGTATCAGGGCAAGACGCTGATCGGCTTTGGCGGCACCATGGACATCGCCACGCCTTACCCATACAGCTACACCGCGAAGATGCTGATTCGCGATCTGGGCATTGAAGTAGAACGTTACCAGGAGTTCATCAATCGTGATCTGGAAGCGAAATACGGTTTGGGTTCAGCGACGTTTTTCGATAAAGAGCATTTTGGCGAGGATCGTCTGGTTGCCGGCAATCCCCGCCAGAAAGACTTCTTTGACCGGGCCCCGCTGACGGACGCCGCGCGGCGCGATTTGGTCCGCCTGCACGGCAAGAATCCGGATTACATGGCAAGCCTGAGCGCAGAGGAAAAGAAGGCGCGGCTCGCAAAGATGAGCTATCAGGACTTCCTGCTGAACGTCGCCAAGGTGAGTCCGGACGCGCTGCCTTTCTTTCTTGGCAGTGGTGGGCGGAACAACAAGCGGGTGGATACCGTGCCTGCGCTCGAGGCCGCGCAGCACGGCTCGGTTGGCTTCAACGGGATGCATCTCGACCTGGAGGAGCAGTTTGTGGAAGGCTCCTACTTCTTTCACTTTCCCGACGGAAACGCCACCATCGCGCGGCTGCTGGTGAACCGGTTGACGCCTGGCGCTATACCGGACACCGAAAAAGGACCGCAGACCATGCACACCATCGTGCAGGCGCCGGTGGCTTATGACAAACTCGACGACCCAGGTGGGAGTGTGCGGATCAGGCTGAGCAGCACGGCGGTGCGGGTGGCGCACGATGGCGCGCCGGAGACTGCAAAGAGCGTCACTGTTACCTACCGGCAAGGCGGCAAAATGCAAGCAGTGCGCGGCCGCAACGTGGTTCTGGCCTGCTACAACATGCTGATTCCCTCATTGGTTCCGGATCTGCCGGCCGCGCAGAAGGAGGCGCTGCGGTATGGGCAGAAAGTGCCGTTGATCTATACCAAGGTTCTGTTGAAGCGGTGGACGGCATTCCAGGAATTGAAGGTCGCGCGGATTGGCGCCCCCTGCGGCTACTACCAGTCGTTACGCCTGGACCCGGCAACGACACTGGGCGGGTACCACGGCGTGACGACCCCCGAGGAGCCGATTCTGCTGCATTTGACGCGGAACCCTAACAAACCGGGACTGCCGCGAAAGGAGCAGAACAAGCTTGGCCAGCAGGAGCTGCTGTCGACATCGTTCGAAGAGTTTGAATGGCAGACGCGCCGTCAATTGGCGCAGATGCTGGCCGGGACCAGGTTCGATCCGGCGGCCGACATTGCGGCCATCACGGTGAACCGCTGGCCGTTTGGCTATGCCTACACTTATGACACACTGGGCGATCCGGACGTGCCGCAGGAGGAGCGGCCGCACGTCCTGGGGCGCAAGCGGTTCGGCAGTATCGCGATTGCGAATTCAGACGCCGGCGCGGCGGCATTCACGAACCAGGCAATCGATGAAGCCCAGCGGGCCGTGCTTGAACTGCTGATTCACCAGGGACTCTGCTGAATGACTCGAGGCGTTCTTGCTCTAATTTTTCTCATAACGGCGAGCCGCGCTGCAGCCGGCAATGCCCCGGAGCAGCCCCTGCCGTTCCGGCACAAGCAGCACAGCGCGTTGGGTTTGAAGTGCGCCGAGTGTCATGCGGGCTCTGAAGCCGGTGACCGCATGGGCTTTCCAACCACGGCAAAGTGCATGGCGTGCCACACGTTTGTCGCAAAGGAGAAGGCCTCCATTCAGAAGCTAGCCGGGTACGCGAGATCGAAGGAACCGATTCCATGGGTGCGCGTGAATGCTGTAGCAACGTATGTCTATTGGAGCCATAAAGACCATAGCGATGCGGGCTTCGGCTGCCAGACCTGTCATGGTGACGTGGCGCAAATGGATGTGTTGGCGAAATCGAGCAACGTAACAAGTATGCAGGCGTGCATGACATGCCACAAGACGAACAAAGCGAGCATCGGCTGCGCCTTCTGCCATGAGGACAAGAACTAGGCGCCAAGTTTCGTTGGACCCTACTACACCTGACTCGTCCTAAAACGCCCTTCCGAGCCTCAACCGTTAGAACGTGGGAAAAAATCGGAGCCAGCGGGGGCGCCCGCGCCTTCAGAGGCGCGACCGTCAGGGAGCGACCGGTTGGGCCCTTTGCCGGTTTACAGTACACGAGCGGTTCAGAAGGAGGCGCGGGCGACCGGCGAAGGTCGGGACTAGGACTAACCGGTCGCTCCCTGACGGTCGCGGCTCTGAAGAGTTGGCGATTATGTCAGGCAATGCCTTAATGCATCGAGTAGTTGTGAAGCGCAACCGCGGAATAGACGGCGCCGTCTGAGAAGTTGACGATTGTCATGATTCTACGTGCCCTGTCGTTTTGCGGCTTCTTGATCAGTTGCGGCGCCAGAACGAAGGCGGCCAGACTCGCTTTGATCATTACGCCCCTCATCCCAAAGTCGCCGCTGGCCGATCTCAGTATGGGATTTGCCTCCCTCTGATTCCAACTCGATACGCCATCGAGCGTCGTTCCGCCCCCGAAGGCGAACATGCTGGCCACCCAAAGCTTTCCCCCTTTGGGCTTGGGCGCCGGTTCTTCCGAAGTGGGCTTCGCGGATGGATCAACGGTAACGGTAGGCAGGTTGCCGTCAAGACGAATCACCGGCAGCGGAAGATTGCCCGCGTCCGACGCCTCTGTTTGCGCCGGGGCGGCCGGGGCGGTGGAGGCCGGAGTCTCGATCCGATCCACAACGTCCGGCGCGGACGTCAGATTAATCTGAGGAGTATTGTTCGAGGGTTTAGGAGTCGCTTCCGTGGTTGCCGCAGGCGTTGTTGCTCCTGCCGCCAAAACCGAGGCGCCGGCCAGTAGGGCTACACAAAATAAATGGCTTTTCATTGATCTCACCCCTTCGACCGCGGAGGCGGTCACTTCCGCTTATCGGAAAAAACCGACGGATGCGAGAGAGATCTTATATATAACTTGGTCCCCGACGAGACTGCTTATTTCAACAAATGCGCGGCAGCGGTTCACCGAGTTGCATCGGAATCACACGCGTCCCGCCGATGGCAGTGCGCGTCACCACCAGACCCGGGTGATTCGCGGTCACTTCTCCGATGCGCTCAGCCCGTTGTCCCAACGGATGACGGCGCATGGCGGCGAGCACGGCGCCGGCCGATGACGCCGCGACGATGGCAATCAGCTTCCCCTCGTTCGCCACGTAAATTGGATCCATGCCGAGCAGATCGCAAGCCGATTGCACATCCGGCAGAACGGGAATGCGCGAATCCTCAAGCAGCACGCCCACGGCCGAAGCCGCTGCAATCTCATTCAAGGTTGAGGCCACGCCCCCTCGCGTCGGATCGCGCAGGGCGTGAACTTCGCCTGCGGCGAGAATCTCCGCCACCAATCCATGGAGCGGCGCGCAATCGCTTTCGATGACTGTTTCAAATTGCAACCCTTCGCGAACGCTCATCACCGCCATGCCGTGGTCGCCGACGGTGCCGCTGAGGATCACGGCATCGCCGGGCTGCGCCTTCGACGGTCCGATGTCAATGCCGGCTGGAATCACACCAATGCCAGCCGTATTGATATAGACGCCGTCACCGTGGCCTTTCTCCACCACTTTCGTGTCGCCGGTGACAATGGCGACGCCGGCGCGCCTTGCCGCTGACGCCATGCGGTCCACAATGCCGGCCAGGGTCGAAAGCGAAAGGCCTTCTTCCAGAATGAAACCCGCGCTGAGGTAGAGCGGCTTCGCGCCGCTCATCGCCAGATCGTTCACTGTTCCGTTGACGGCCAGGTCGCCGATGCTACCGCCGGGAAAGAACAGCGGCTGCACGACAAAGGAATCGGTGGAAAAGGCCAGGCGTCCGGCGGGAACCTCAATCACCGACGAATCGCTCAGGTTTTCGAGCGCCGCGTTGCGAAAGGCGGGCAGGAACAGGTGTTCCACCAACTCGCTTGAAAGCTTGCCGCCTCCACCGTGACCGATAACGATATAGGGATAGTCGCGCAGCGGAAGCGGGCAGGACCATCCTTCAAAATTGGGGCTTTCCAGAGCCAGCCCTTCGAAATTCTTTGCCATTATCGAGTCGCCGCCAGAGCCACAAATCGCCCGTAATTGTAATAGGCGGCGCAGGCGCCTTCGCTTGAAACCATGGTCGCGCCCAGCGGTTTGCGCGGCGTGCACTTGGTTCCGAACGAGGGGCATTCGTTGGGTTTCATCCGCCCTTGCAGGACTTCGCCGGCGTGGCAATCGCGCGACTCCTCGGTCCGAATGCCCGAGACATCGAACCGGTGCGCGGCGTCGAAGGCGCGGTACTCCGGACGGAGCCGCCAGCCGCTCAGGGGAATCACGCCGATGCCTCGCCAGGCACGGTCGGTTTCCTCAAAGACCTCGGCCAACACCCTCTGCGCCGCTACGTTACCCACTTCCGTCACCGCCCGCTCATAGGCATTTTCGACGAAGTGCTTTCCGGCCTCAAGCTGCGCCACAGTGCGCCGGATGCCATCCAGCAGATCCAGGGGTTCAAAGCCGGTAATGACAATCGGCACCCGGTAGCGCTCGGCGACCGGCGGATATTGCCAGTACCCCATCACGCTACACACGTGTCCCGCGGCGAGGAAAGCCTGCACGCGATTTCCCGGCGAGGTCATGATCGCCGCAATAGCCGGCGGCACCAGCACGTGCGACACCAGCATTGAAAAGTTCTTGAGACCGAGTTGCTTCGCCAATTTCACGGCCATCGCGTTGGCGGGAGCGGTGGTTTCAAAACCGATTCCGAAGAACACCACTTCCCGCCCCGGATTCTGCCGCGCCAGTTGCACGGCATCGAGCGGCGAGTAGACCACGCGGACGTCGCCGCCTTCACTCTTCACCCGGAACAGGTCTTTCTCGCTGCCCGGCACGCGTAACATGTCGCCGAATGAGCAAAAGATCACGTTCTCCCGCGACGCGATGGCCAGCGCCTGGTCAATTAACGCGAGCGGCGTGACGCAAACCGGACAGCCCGGCCCGTGGATCAGCTCAATCTTCTCCGGCAGCAATTGATCGAGGCCGTTTCGAATGATGGAGTGCGTTTGCCCTCCGCACACCTCCATCAGCGCCCAGGGCCGCGTAGTCATCTCGCGGATCTCGGCAAGCAGGCTTCTTGCTAATTCGCTATCGCGAAATTCATCGAGGTACTTCATTACCGGCCTCATCCTCCTGCTGCGTTGCAGCCTCATACGATTCGACGCCGAACTCCTCGTCCAGCAGGCCCAACTCGCGAAAACTCTCCAGGGTCCTGTGGGCCGCTTCTTCGTCCACTCGCGAGATGGCAAAGCCGACGTGGACAATGGTGTAGTCGCCCACCGTAATGTCGGGCAGGTAGGCCAGGCAGACATCTTTCACAATGCCGCCGAAGTTCACCCGGCCCATGCGGATGCCGTCCGCTTCAAAAATGTTTTTCACCTGCCCTGGAATTGCCAGACACATGCTTTGCCTCCCGGCGTGGCGCGCCTGCTGACATCGCAGCGCCTAGGCAGAGTATATGCTGTTTACCGGGAGCATGGGGTCCTGCAGCAAACTCATCCACCGCGAGAGCAGGAAAAGCCCACGGGCCAATCCGCGTTAGTTGCGGGCGGCGCAGGCGATGTTCGGTGGCGCGTCGCGGTCCGGGGAATTGTGCAGGGCGTGGGATTCCGGCCTTTCGTCTACTCACTGGCGCGTGAACTGGGTCTCAGCGGCTGGGTTCAGAACCATAGCTCAGGCGTAGACATCGAAATCGAAGGACCGGCGCAGGGTCTGGCGCTCTTTCTGGAGTCCCTTTCCGCGAGGCGGCCGCCGCTGGCCGTCATCGATTCCATCGCGTCTTCGCCAGTCGAAGTACTTGAGTCGAATGGTTTCCTGATTCTGCCCAGCACGGCAACTCCCGCCGCCAGTACCCCCGTTTCGCCCGACATCTCCCTGTGTGAAGATTGCTTGCGCGAATTGCTCGACCCTGCCGATCGCCGTTTCGGCTATCCCTTCATCAACTGCACCAATTGCGGACCCCGATTCACCATCATTCGCGATCTGCCGTATGACCGCGCCTCCACCACCATGGGCGCGTTCCCGATGTGTCCGCTCTGCGCCGCCGAGTATGCCGACCCCCAGAACCGGCGTTTTCACGCGCAACCGAACGCCTGCCCCGTCTGCGGCCCGCACGTGGAATGGATGGCTGGCGCTGAAGGCGGGTTCGAGACCACACCACGCGCATCGCGAGCCGAAGCCATCCGGCTGGCTCAAGAAGCGCTCGATGAAGGGGAGATCGCCGGCGTCAAGGGCATTGGCGGGTTCCATCTGGCCTGCGACGCCTCAAGCGACGCCGCGGTTCAACTGCTGCGCGATCGCAAGGGCCGCATCGAACAGCCGTTTGCTCTCATGGCGCGCGATCCGGCTCTTATTCGAACGTTCGCGCATGTCTCTACTGAAGAGGAGCGCCTGCTTGCATCGCGCGCGCGCCCCATTGTGCTTCTGCGCCGCCGTGAAGGGAGCGCCATCTCGTCCCGCGTGGCGCCGGGCAACAACTATCTGGGCGTGATGTTGCCCTACGCGCCGCTGCATCATCTATTACTGGGCGACAAGCCGCTGGTAATGACGTCGGCCAACCTGAGCGGTCAGCCCATTGTCCGCGAGAATGCCGAAGCCTTGGGCCGTCTGGCGGGCATCGCCGGCGGCCTGCTCTGGCACAACCGCGAGATTGAAGTGGTGTGTGACGATTCGGTGGTGCGCTGCTTCGCCGGGCGTGAGACGCCCATTCGCCGCTCTCGTGGCTATGCGCCCATGCCCGTAAGTTTGCCGGCGAAGTCGCCCTCGGTGCTCGCCGTTGGGGGCGAGTTGAAATCGACATTCTGCTTAACGCGCGATCGTTTTGCCTACCTCAGCCAGCACATCGGCGACATGGGCACGCTGGAAACTCAGGAGGCGTTTGAGCGGGCCTTCCATCACATGGCGCGTTTGTTCCGTGTCGAACCCTCGTCGATCATCTGCGACAAGCACCCCGGCTACTTCTCCTCACGCTGGGCGGAGGATGCGTCGCGGCGAATGCAAGTGCCGCTGCTTCGCGTCCAGCATCACCACGCCCACATCGCGGCGCTGTCACTCGAAGCGGGCCTGCCGGAAGACCAGCGCACAATCGGGATTTCGTTCGACGGCACCGGCTACGGCGAAGACCAAGCCATCTGGGGCGGCGAATTCCTGATCGCCGACCGCCGCGCGTTCCAGCGCTTCGCCCATTTGCGTTACGTGCCGCTTCCCGGCGGCGATGCCTCCATCAAGCATCCGGCGCGCACGGCGCTTGCCCATCTGTGGGCAGCAGGCCTTCCGTGGTCAGAGAACCTGGCGCCAGTAAGAGACTTCACCGGTATGGAACGCGCCGTGCTTGAGCGCCAGTTCCACCGCAATTTGAATTGCGTAAACTCCAGTTCCATCGGGCGGCTCTTCGATGCGGTTGCGTCACTCGCGGGCATCCGCCAACGGGTGACCTATGAAGGCCAAGCCGCGATTGAACTGGAAGCCTTGGCGGAAAACAGCGCGGACAGGGGGGCTTATCGCTTCACACTCTTGCAGGGCTCACCTCTTCGGGTAGACCCAACGCCTGTGCTTGAAGAGATTGTTCGCGACCTGGCCCAAGGTGTCTCACCTTGTGATATCGGCCGCCGCTTTCATCAAGCGGTAGCCGATGCTATCGCCGAAGTCGCCATCGCCGCGCATTCCGAGACCGGGCTCAATACGGTTTGCCTAAGTGGCGGCGTTTTTCAGAACGTGTTGCTACTCCGGTTGGCGCTCGACCGTCTGCGCGAGCGGGATTTTGATGTGTATTGGCATCGTTTAGTACCGGCAAATGACGGCGGCCTCGCGCTGGGGCAAGCGGCGATCGGGATCGCCACGGCATCGAGCTGACTTGACGTGGGATGGGGCTGCGATGCGCACCCAGATCAGGCAGGCTTACGGGGGCTAATCGATCGCGCCGCGCTCGATGCCCTCA
>CAJCIT010000023.1 GCA_903970405.1 Acidobacteriaceae bacterium
GTGGGGACGTAGCTCAGTTGGTTAGAGCGCCGGCCTGTCACGTCGGAGGTCGCGGGTTCGAGCCCCGTCGTCCCCGCCATTTCTTTCAATCGTTTTCCCAGCCTTTGATCGAGATGATTGTCACCTCGTTTTCACCGGTACTACAGATAGAGGCAACGCGTGACCGCCACTTTCGCAACACAAATCGAGCTTGACAATCGGGGTATCGCCTGGATTGCCGGAACGAAAGTTAAGCTCACTGAGGTTGTGTTGGACAGGATCGCTTTACGGGTCAAGTCCTGAAGAAATCCACTTTCAACATCCTAATCTTTCATTGCCTCAAATCCACGGCGCGCTGACCTTTTATTATGAGAACCAGGATAAGCTCGATGAGCAGATCAGGCGAGGATTGGAAGAATCCGACAAGCTTGCCGTGGGTCTTTCCGACGCGGAATTCCGCCGCAAGTTACTCGCGCTGAAGCGATCTCGTTGAGCATATCGCTTCAGCAGTGCGAGCTTGAGGCGGCTGTCAAGCTCGGGCGCCAGCCTGTGGAAAACCCGTAATCGTGTCAACTGTTCGGCGGCACTCGCGTTAAATGAAGTGAGGCCGAACTAGATGTCGAAGGGAATAGCGGTGCTGAAGACCAGACAAGCCGTCTCCGTGGGAGTGGCGGTCTTGCTCGCGGGGGCGTGTCTCGCCGCCAGCAAACCGAAGACACACAAGGCGGTTCTCAAAGCGAATCCACCGCAATATGCCGCCTTCGCGCAGCCTCTCTCAAACGAGCAGCAGATTAACCATGCGCTGGAGCGGCTGACGTTTGGCGCGCGCACTGGCGATGATGCCGCGGTGGCACGTCTGGGAGTGGCCAAATGGGTGGACGCCCAGCTCCATCCGGAACGGATCCCCGAAGAGCCAACGCTTGATGCGCGGCTGAAGCCCTTTGAATCGTATGAAATGAGCCCTCGGCAGGCGTATCTGCGCTTTCCTTCGCCGCAGTTGATTGCGCAGGTGGCCCGCGGAAAGGCGCAGCCGCCCGACGATCCTGAGTTGCGGGCCATCGTTTTGGAACTGGCTGAGCGCTACCGGGTCAAACAAGAAACCAAAGGCGCCGCTCCCGTTCAGAGCACTCCGGCCAAAATGCTGGACACCTCCACCGGCGCCATTGACCTCAATCCCTCTCCCCAAGCCCTAAAAGCCATGGCGGAGGCCGATGCCAAGAAGCCCGGCGACAACGACGATTCCGACCTCGAGCCGCGTATTCCGCTCACCGACGTATTGACGCAGGCCCAGATCGACACCCTGCACCACGGCAAGCCCGAAGAGAAGACCGCGTTGCTCTCCTCAATCCCGGAGAATAAGCTGAACGATTTCGTCTTCGCGCTGAACCGTCACGAGCGGCAAAGCCTCTTCAACGTGGCGCCGACAGAGCTCCGCCGCAAACTCATGCGTTCAGTCAATCCGCAGCAAGTGGTTGCGGAGGACCTGTTCCAGCAGAAGATGCTCCGCGCCATATACTCGAACCGCCAGTTGAATGAACTCCTGGTTGACTTCTGGTTCAACCACTTCAACGTCTATCTGAACAAAGCCGCCGACCGGTACCTGGTGCCAACCTACGAACGTGAGGCGATTCGCCCGCATGTATTCGGCAAGTTCTATGACCTGTTGCTGGCCACGGCGAAGAGTCCGGCCATGCTGGTCTATCTCGACAACGCGCTCTCCGTTGGGCCTGATGCCGCGGCAAGACAGCAGCAGAAGAATCCTTTCAATAAGCAGCAGCGCTCCGGCTTGAATGAAAACTACGGCCGCGAGCTGCTTGAGCTGCACACGCTAGGCGTCGACGGCGGATATACGCAGCAGGATGTCATCAATGTGGCGCGCTGCTTCACCGGTTGGACGGTAAGCGCTCCGAAAAAAGGCGCCACCTTCGAATACAACGACAAAGTGCATGACAAAGGCGACAAGATAGTGCTGGGCCACGCCATCAAAGGTGGCGGCGGTATGGACGACGGGTTGAAGGTGCTGGAGATTCTGGTGCATCAGCCCGCTACCGCGCACTTCATTTCGTTGAAACTGGCTAAGCGCTTTGTAGCCGACGATCCTCCTCCCTCACTGGTGGACCGCATGGCGAAGACGTTCGCCGAATCGGACGGCGACATCCGCGCCGTGGTGAAAACGATGTTGGACTCGCCCGAATTCTGGTCGCAGGGCGCCTATCGCGCCAAGGTGAAGACGCCGTTCGAAATGGTGGTGAGTTCCGTGCGCGCTTCAAACGCGCAGGTGGATTCCTCGGTGCAGCTGGCGGGTGAAGTGCAACGCTTAGGTGAGCCGCTGTATCGCAAGGTTGAGCCGACGGGCTATTCAAGCGCGAATGCCGAGTGGATCAGTTCGGCGAGCCTGCTGGAGCGAATGAACTTCGCCATCGGTCTGGCGCATAACAAGGTGCAAGGCGTTACGGTGGATCTGGAGAAATGGAATGCGCAGGCTAAGGAAGACCCCTTCGCGATTGCGCGTGACATCTTGATGCAAGATCCGTCCGAGCAAACCCGCCAGGCGATATCGAAGGCCCTCAACGACCCGGCCATGCAGCAGCAACTGGCGGCAAGCGCCAAAGTAAACAAGCCGGAGACGTCAAGCCTCATCGCCGGCCTGGTGATTGGATCGCCGGAATTTCAACGCCGTTGACATTTCAACGCCGTTAACCATGCGCCCAGAGAGTTAAACACAGGAAGTAACACATGTCCACCCGCCGAATGTTCTTGAAAAGCTCAGCCCTCGCCATGTATGGCATTGGGTCCGTACCGCTGTGGCTATCGCGCGCCCTCTACGCCAAGGATGCCCCGGCGCAGCGGAAGAAGATTCTCATCGCCATCTTCCAGCGCGGCGCGGTGGACGGGTTGAACGTGGTGGTGCCCCATGGCGAATCCCGTTATTACCAACTGCGCCCAACCATTTCCGTGCAGCGGCCGGATGGCACGCCCGATTCCGCCATCGACCTGGACGGCTTCTTCGGCCTGCATCCTTCGCTCAGCTCGCTGAAGCCCCTGTGGGACAAGAAGCAGTTGGCGATCATCGAAGCAGTAGGTTCGCCTGACCCCACCAGATCGCACTTCGATGCCCAGGACTATATGGAATCGGGCACGCCCGGCAACAAGGGAACCGTGGACGGCTGGTTAAACCGCGCCTTGTGCCCGGACGCTCATCCGTCGCCGGTGCGGGCAGTGAGCCTCAGTCCGGATTTGCCGCGTTCCCTGCGCGGGTCGCATGAGGCGCTTGCCATCGCCAACCTCAATGATTTTCAAGTGAAGGATGCCCGCGTCGCGAACACCTTCGAAGCCATGTATGGCACGTCGGCGGACCAGATCCTCAATGGGACCGGACGCGAGACCTTCGACGCGGTCCGCATGATGCAGTCGATTCAAAAGACGCCTTACACGCCGGCGAATGGCGCGAGGTATCCCGGCGGCGCGCTGGGCCAGCGGTTGCTTCAGATTGCGCGAATCATCAAAGCCGATGTCGGCCTGGAAGTGGCCTTCACCGATGTGGGCGGCTGGGATACACACGTGAACGAAGTAGGGGCGAAAGCCTCTGTGGGTCAACTGCCGAACCTGTTGCGCGAGTTCGGCGATTCATTGGCGGCGTTTTCTTTGGACATGGGCGACCGCATGGCCGACATCAATTTGGTGACCATGTCTGAATTCGGCCGCACTGTGAAAGAGAACGGGAACCGCGGCACTGACCATGGACATGCGAACGTGATGTTCGCCCTCGGCGGCGATGTCAAGGGCGGCAAGATCTACGGCCACTGGCCGGGCCTCGCGCAGGAGCAGCTCTACGAAGGGCGCGACCTTGACCTCACCACCGACTTCCGCACCGTGCTTTCGGAAGTGGTCACGCGCCATATGGGAAATCGTGAAGTGGCAACCGTGTTCCCCGGTTTCGAAGAAGCGAAGTTTCGCGGATTCTTAACCGCGTAGACTCCGCGGTATTCGATTCGCCCGGCCGCGCCCGGAAACAAGTTGCAACGTTTCTCCGTCCGGCCCATCTCAAGGGCTGATGCCTCAACTCGAACTTAAGTATCGGCTTCTTGGCCGAAGCGGTCTCCGCGTCTCCGAACTCTCACTGGGCACCATGACCTTTGGGGAGGATTGGGGCTGGGGCGCCTCCGAAGAAGAAGCGAAGAAGATCTACATGGCCTACCGGGACGCCGGCGGAAATTTCCTGGACACCGCCAATATCTACACAAATGGCGCGAGCGAGCGCTTTGTGGGCGATTTCATTGCCGGCCACCGCTCCGATGTTGTGGTGGCGACCAAATACACCAACGCCGCGCCGGCCAAGAGCGCCAATGCCGGCGGGAATCAGCGAAAGAATATGATGGAGTCCGTCGAAGCCAGCTTGAAGCGGCTGAAGACTGACTACATCGATCTTTACTGGCTTCACGTCTGGGATCGATTGACGCCAGTCGAGGAAGTGATGCGCGGCTTTGACGATCTGGTGCGGCAGGGCAAGATCCTCTACGCTGGCGTTTCAGACGCGCCGGCATGGTGGGTTTCGCAGGCTAATACGCTCGCGGACTTACGCGGGTGGACGCCTTTTATCGGATTGCAAATCGAATACTCGCTCACCGAGCGCACGGTTGAACGCGAACTCATTCCCATGGCCAAATCGCTGGGCCTCACGGTGGCGGCATGGTCACCGCTTGCGGGCGGCTTGCTTTCTGGCAAATACCGGAAGGACACGCCGCCGGATGCGCGCTACGCCTCTGAAATGATGAAGTCTTTCCGCGCAGGTGAAGACCGGCTGCCGGGCATTCTCGACGCTTTGGAAACGGTTAGTGCTGAGGTGGGTAAGTCGATGGCTCAAGTGGCGATTGCGTGGCTGCTCCATCGCTCCGTGGACGTAATTCCGATCATCGGCGCACGCAAACTGTCGCAGTTCGAGGATAATCTCGCCGCGGCGGCCTTGGTGCTCACCAGCGAGCAGGTGAAGAAGCTGGACGATGCCAGCGCGATTGAACCGGGCTTCCCGGAACGTTTCTACCAGAACGAGTTTGTGAAGGGGCTGGTCTACGGCGGTTTTCGCGATCGGATACTTGCGTAGGTTAGTTACTGGGCATGCCATCGCCAATCTCCTGATTGGCCCAAAGCGCGGATCTTGGCGCCCGGCACGCCAGTCAGGTCATCGGCTCTCCCAAGGGGGGCCGAAGCCGGTCGAACGGGCGCGCATACCGCTCAAAGTGGGGATTGTAGTAAGGATCGGCAATCTCACCCGCGCCCCATCGCGCGCGAAAAGCCGCCGCCTCGGCGCGATGCCGAACCTGCTGCGACTCTGAGATCTCACGCCCGCGTGACTTCGATTCGAAGTGGTAAAGGACGGCGAAGGGATTGTACACAATTCGATAACCCGCCTCCCGCACTCTCATGCAAAAGTCGACGTCGTTAAACGCCACTTTCAGATTCACCTCGTCAAATCCATCGAGCGCCAGGAAGAGTGACCGCCTGGTGGCAAGGCACGCGCCGGTCACCGCCGCCGCGCTCCGCAGTAAATGAGTGCGGCCAAAATACCCCCCGTCCGCGGTGGGATCTCCCACGGCCTCATGTCCCGCCACGCCTTCCACGCCCAGCAGCACGCCGGCGTGCTGAATGGTGCCATCCGCATACAGAAGCCGCGCGCCAACGGCTCCCACATCCTCGCGAAGCGTATGGGCCGCCAATTCCACGCACCACTCCTTCGTGAGGACAACCGTGTCATTGTTCAGAAAGATCAGCACTTCTCCCGACGCCGCTTGCGCGCCGGCATTATTGATAGCGGACCAGTTGAACGGGCCTCGAAAGCGAATCAGCCGCACCGAGGGAAGGCCGGACAAGGTTTCAAAGTAAGCCAGAGTCGCCGCTTCGGCGCTGTCATTGTCCACCAGCAGAATTTCAGCGGACCCTGGATAAGACTCAATGGAGTTCGACACGCTCTCGATACAAGGCCGCAATAAATCGAGCCGGTCGCGCGTGGCGATCACAATCGAGATTTTTGGCGCCGGAGATGGCAGGCGCCACCGGACCCGGTTGGCGAACTGGCGGGACGGGCCCACAGGATCCTCATGCGCCTCAACTTTGGCCGGCAGGTGGAGCTGTTCGAGATGCTCCTGGACTACGGCGGTAATATTCTTTTGAATCTCTCCGGCCAGCGCCGGCGTGGCCGACACGGAACCAGGCGTTACGCGCCAATGGTAAAGAATTCGCGGCACATGCCGAATGTCTTCTACCGCCAGGGAGGACATGGCGCGAAGCAGGAGGTCGTGGTCCTGCGCGCCTTCAAAGCCGCTGCGTAAACCGCCGATGGCGGCGATCAGATCGCGCCTCACCACCACAAGATGGCAAATGTAATTGATGGCCAGCAGCAAGTCTGGATCGAAGTCCGGTTTAAAAAAGGGCGTGTGATGAACAGTGCGCTCGAAGTCCTGCTGTTCGATGCGGTCTTCGTCCGAATAGAGTAAGGCGTAGCGGCGCTCTTGCAGCGCCAGGACCATTTGATACAAGGCGTCCGGCGCCAATTCGTCGTCATGATCGAGGAACGCAACGTACTCTCCGCGGGCGGCTGCAACCGCCCGATTGGTATTCGCGGCGATGCCCTCGCGGCTGGCCGACTCCATCCATCGGATTCGCGGCTCGCCGCCGTAACGTCGCAGTGAACTCCTCATCTCATCACGGTCCGAGGCATCGTCGCTAATCACTAGTTCCCAGCAATCGTATGACTGCGCCAATACGCTGCCCACCGCTTTTTCCAGAAACCGGGTATCGCTGCGCCAGGCCGGCAGCACGACGGAGATGGAGGGGCGATAAGCGAATCGCTGGCTTCGTTCGCGTTGGCCGCACAGAACGTCGGGCGAGAGCTGGTAGAACCGGCGCCAGTACTCGTCATAGGCTTCAATCGGGATGCTGGCCATGCGCCCGATCTCCGGCAGCCGCGACTCGATCCGCTCCAGAATCTGCCGCACCTGGGCAAGTTCATTACGCGCCGCACCGATCGCATCCCAGCTTTGGGCGGCATCGTCATAAACGATCGTGCTCACTCCCACTCGATCGCGCGTTACGGAATCGATGGCAAAGAGTGTGCGGCCCCGGGCGAAGCTCGCGCGGTGCGCCGTCGAGATTTTGAACCGGTAACCGAAGTTGCCATCGCCACCAACGATGTCCCGGACATCGGGCCTGGATTCGCTGCACGTAACGGTTCCGAGGAAAATCGTGTCCGCATAAAACTCCAACAACACAGGTTTCGACCTGTCACACAAGTCCACCGCCCAACCATTGATTTCAAACGCCGAGGCGGCGTCGACTACGCCAATCACGGATCGTTTGCATCGCGCCCACGGCTCCTCTTCGAGCCGCGTGCGCAACACTTGGTCCACCTCGGCGGCAACCAGATGAGGGGCGGCGGCAACCAATTCGCTGTCCGAAAGCAACAGCTCCAGGATCTGTGCCCAGTGACGGACCCCTCCCAGGGCGCGGCGCGTGGCGGCGCTTATCGGCAGTGTGCGCTGTGCCCAGTCGATCATCCCTAATGGCATGCCGCCGTCCAGCCGGCCGTGCGGCAGAGTCTCGCGAAGCAAGAGGGGGCGAAGGAGCGAGGTCTGGAACTCCTCGTCCTCAAGAATGCCGCCGAGTAATGCCCGGATGGTGCTTGTGTCGAAACCGTCATCGGGAGCATGAGGGCCGGCATGAGCCGGCATTCTCCCCAGAAACAAAATGAAGCAATTCTGCACGTCGCGGGAATCTAGCATCACGTTCTCCAGAATAGAAACGTCCGGTTTCAGAACTCCCTGTAACGGCGGCAGATGCGGGAAGAAGTTTCGGCCACGATATTCTTGTTCATTATCCGAAATCGGGGCGACTGACTTCTGCTGGGGTGGCAATGAGGGTAGCGGTTATCTGCTTGGCTTATCTGGGGAACCCTTCGGGCGCTTCCCTCTTGTCGAAGTACTTCTCCCATCTGGACGCTCATCTATTCCTGCATGTTGACGCCAAGGTGTCCGCCGCGCCGTATGAATGCTTGAACGGAGCGCCTAACGTTACACAGTTGCCGGATCGGCACGAGATCTTCTGGGGCGGCTTCAATACCGTTCAAGCCGCGGTCAGCGCCATCGAGTTCGCGCAAACGATGACGGATTTCGACATGTTTATCTTCACCACCGAAGATTCTGTCCCTTTACTAAGTCCCGCCGAGATGGATTCCCGCCTTTCAATGGATATTGACTGGATAGCCATCCATGCTCCCAACCCCCCCTGGGTTTGGGAGCGCTATGAACGATTTTTCTTCTTTGACAGCCGCGCGACGAGTTTTCGGTACTTCGAAGCCGGGGAGCGCTTCATTACCGAGCAGGATTTGCGGCGGCTGGACCGCATGCGGCGGCGCATGGCTGAAGGAAAGATACAGCTACCCGAGTTGTATCACGGCAGCGGCTGGTGGGCTCTTTCCCGTGAAACCATCCATACAATTCTGGAGCGCTACCACGCCGATGGCGGCCTGCGAGAGTCTTTCGAGTTTTCCGCCATACCGGAGGAACAATACTTCCATACCATCATCGGGTTATCCAATATAAAGCGGACTAACAAGTACTTCATGTACGTCGACTGGGAGAGAGACCCTACTGTGAAGCCTTATGTGTTTAGCCAGCTTTCTGAATTGCAGATCGTACGCGATGAAAATCCCGAGTTACTCTTTGTTCGAAAGATAGACCTGCAAAGCGAAGAAGTCGAGGTCTTTGTGGACGAGCTATTGCGGTAGGGTCGCCTGGGAACGCCAATCTCCTGATTGGCGCCGTGCGGGGCGGTAGCTTATTGGGTGCACGGTTTCCTTACCGTCACGTAGACTGGGTGTACCACGTACGGCGCGTGCAGGAGCAAAGTTGTGCTACCCGGTGGCTTTCGAATCGAGGATGAGTCGAAAATCGCGTTTTGGGATGCGCTGATCGTCGCCGCTGCGATATGGGCCGGCGCAGATCGAATCTTGTTAGAGGATCTAAATGCGGGGCAAACGATTTCCGGTGTGCGGATTGAAAACCCCTTTTGACCGGAGGAAGTGCTTCGACGATAGTTCACGCAAGATCGTCAAATGGCGCCCTTCCGGACGGCGGGGGAAATGACATGGCGCCCGGCCCCCTGTGTTACTCGCTCATGCGCGCCGGTCCGGAAAATAGTAAGCGCTTAGCAGAAGGGGCGCGATGCGAAGAAGACCGCCAGGGACCGGTGGCGCTAGAAAGCCATGCGCAAGCCCATTCACGTCCGCGCGGCAACCTCCGTCGAGACTGGCGAAACCACAACACCTAAGCTTGTAGAAAGAACCGCCATGCCAGACAACGACACACCTGAAGACCTCTTGCCCAACACACCCTCGCAACAGACGCCCGCATGGACCGCGTCGAAGAGCAAATGAGGCAGACGGACGCCCGGCTCAAAGAACTCGGCGAAGCCACCGACGCCCGCGTCGCCGCCCTCACCGGCGCAATCGGCCAGTACATCCGCGAAATGCACGAGCGCGACCAACGCCGCCCAAACTGACCGGCGGGTGAAACAATGGTACACGCCGGATAAGGAGCAAATCAATCCCATGACACCTTTGGAAGCAGCGGCCCCTCTCCTTGGGACGTGGAGGCTCGCCAAGTGTGAAACCTCCCGGCCGGACCTGCCTCAGCCCACATCGTTACTCACAAAGTTTGCCTTTGAAGGGGGCGCCATTCACTACAGCAATGACTCAGTCTGGTCAGACGGACGGGTGTCAAAGGTGAGCGCCGTCCTTCAGATGGACGGCAATTGGTACCCGGTGGAAGGCAGTCTCTTAAGCGACTCTCTCAGTCTTCGACGGCTGGAGGATGGCTCCTTTGAGGCGAAAACCAAGAAGGGTCCGGCGCATGTGGGCGCCACCCGCTACACGGTCTCCGCGGACGGACAAACCTTGCTCGGACATTGGGACGTGACGGGCCCAGGTGGCGGAAAGATTATCTGGGACGCGACGTCGGAACGGTTACCCTAACGGGTTGCAGCTGGATCCTTCACGTCCACGGTGTTCAGCTTACTGTGGCTGCGCGAATAGAGGAAGTAGACCAAAAAGCCGATCAGCATCCAGCCGAGAGCCGTGAGCTGGGTCTGGCGGTCTCGCGATACGATCATCGCGCCGCACACAACCACTCCGAGAATCGGCACCAGCGGGACCAGCGGCGTGCGGAAGGGACGCGCAAGATTCGGCTCTCTCTTGCGGAGAATCCAGATACCGAGCGAGACCAGCACAAAGGCAAAGAGCGTTCCGATGGAGGTGAGGTCGCCGGCAAGCGATTCCGGAATGAAGCCCGCGAAGGCGCCGACGAAGAAGAACAGAATAATGTTGGATTTGTAGGGAGTCCGGCAAGTGGGGTGGAGGTCGGAGAAGAGCTTGGGCAGGAGCCCGTCGTTCGACATCGAATAAAACACCCGGCTTTGGCCCAACAGCATGACCAGAATCACTGAAGAGAAGCCGGCCAGAATCGCGATGGAGACGGCCGTGGCCAGCCAGCCATAACCAGGCATAAAGTTCTGAATGGCGTAGGCGACGGAGGCTTCTTTGCCCTTAACCGCGAAATCCTTCCAATTTGCTACGCCAGTGAGGACGTAACCGAACAAGATGTAGAGGACGGTACAAACGGCCAGGGATCCGAGGATGCCCCTAGGCATATCCCTGGCTGGATTCTTTGCCTCCTGCGCCGCGGTGGAAACCGCGTCAAAACCGATGAAAGCGAAGAAAACCGTACCTGCTCCGCCCAGAACACCCAGCCAGCCGTGCTTGAACGTACCTTCATGCCCGATGGTTCCTTCGGGAATCAGGTAGGGCGTGTGATTGGCGGGATTGATGAACTGCCAGCCTACCGCGATAAAGATAATGACAATGGTTACTTTCACCATCACGATGATCGAGTTCAGCGAAGCCGATTCCTGGGTCCCCTTGATCAGCACAAGGGTCAGAAGCAGGAGAATGAGGAGCGCCGGCAGATTGATGACGCCGTGAGCGCCGGTGAAGGCTGACGTTTCCATCGGCGAATGGCACCACTGATAAGGAATGGTGAAGTGAAACAGCGAGCCAAGCAGGTTGTTGAGGTATTCGCTCCAGGAGATGGCGACAGTGGCGGCGCCAAGGGCGTATTCGAGAATCAGGGCCCACCCAATGGTCCAGGCCGTCATTTCGCCCATGGTGGTGTAGGCGTACGTGTAGGCGCTGCCGGCGATAGGAATCATGGCGGCGAACTCGGCGTAGCAGAGGCCCGCAAAGGCGCAGCCGACGGCCGCGACAACAAACGAGAGCGTGACTGCAGGCCCGGCATTGTCGGCCGCCGCCGCCGCCGTTCGCACAAAAAGACCGGCGCCGATAATGGCGCCGATGCCGAGAGCGATCAAGCTCCGGGCGGTCAGAGTCCGCTTCAAGCGGCTTTCGCTGGCTTGCTGGAGAAGGTTGGCTAAGGATTTTCTGCGTGTTAGGCTGCCGCTCATGAAGGTGTTCCCATTATTCCGTATTGAACGATCGATTACCGTTTCGCCGGCTGAGAAAGGCCGGCCGCAAGGCGACGAACGCACTGCGGACAGGGGCCGTGACGGGGCTCTTTACGGACGAAACAAATTGCCAACAATAGCACAGATTAGCGGTGGCCGCTGGCGGAATTTGGCCGTATAACACACCTTGTTAAGCTGAGCGGGCCGGTGCCCAACACCGCCAGGCGACATACAGTCCGCCGGGGACATACAGTAAGGAGGATGAGAACTCGTTCCCCCATGTTCCTGGTCCTGCTGTCTGTGGCGGCGTTAAGCCCCGCGCCGTCCGGGCTCTCACAAACACCGGCTGGGCCGTCACAAGCAAAGTCCCTGTCCGACGCGAAGAAGCTGACGCTGGTCTGGCAGGATGAGTTCGAGGGGCCGGCGGGAACCGCGCCCAACCCGTCGAACTGGACTTACGATCTGGGCGCCAACGGTTGGGGCAACCAGGAGTTGGAGAACTATACAGATTCCCGGGAGAACGCCGCCTTGAACGGCCAGGGGCAACTCGCGATTACAGCGCGCCGGGGCTCCTCGGGCGGCTACACGTCCGCGCGGCTCAAAACGCAGGGCAAATTTTCTTTCACTTATGGCCGCGTGGAGGCGAGGATTCGCGCGCCCAAGGGGCAGGGCATCTGGCCGGCATTCTGGATGCTGGGCGATGACGTTACGACGGTGGGCTGGCCTGCCTGTGGCGAACTCGACATCATGGAGAACATCGGAAAGGAGCCGCGCATAAACCACGGCAGCGTTCATGGGCCTGGTTACTCGGGCGGCCACGATATCACGGCGCAGATTGAGCCGCCCGGTACGGCGGCCCTGGCGGACGATTTTCACGTCTATGGGCTCGATTGGTCGCCAAACCGGCTGGAGTTTTTCTTCGACGGGCAGGTCTACCACACGGTGACCCCGGCCGCACTGCCAGCCAACAAGAAATGGGTATTCGACAAGCCAATGTTCGTATTGTTGGATTTGGCGGTTGGCGGAATGTGGCCGGGTAACCCGGACCAGACGACGGAGTTTCCGCAGACGATGCTGGTGGATTATGTTCGCGTCTACCGCTGGCAACAGTGACCGGCGGGTACCAAATTATTCATGCGACGATTGCTGGCATCCTGGGTTTGCCTCATCCTTGCGGCGGCCGCTCTGTTTGTGGGCGCGGTTTCGTTTGTCGCGGCGCACAATCTATTCGATTCGCGGGTGTTCGGCGATCGCGCCGCCCAGAGCCTGCGCGATCCGAAAGTGGCGGCGTATGTCTCTGAGCGCATCGCCGATGAGGCGATTCAGAGCCGTCCCGACCTGATCGCTTACCGCCCGCTGATTCAGGTGACCGCAAACGCGGTGGTGTCGTCGCGGGCCTTTCAGTCTGTCTTTGCGCCAGCGGCGCGGCGGGCTCACGAAGCCGCCTTTTCCCGGCAAACGCGGCGGGCAGTGCTGGCGCTGCCGGACCTTCAGATTCTGGTGCGCGACGCGTTGAAGCAGGCAAGCCCGGAAGTGGCCGCGAAGATCCCGCCCCAAGTGGGCAAAGCGCTCAATAAGATGGGCGACAGCCGCAACGGGCAGTATCTGCTGC
The DNA here is from genome assembly GCA_903970405.1 of Acidobacteriaceae bacterium. GTDB lineage: Bacteria > Acidobacteriota > Terriglobia > Bryobacterales > Bryobacteraceae > CAJCIT01. The sequence continues at coordinate 13,100 of CAJCIT010000023.1, forward strand.
AGCTCTCACGAACGGGGACCAGCTTACGCTGGTTGTGGCTCGCTTTGCTGCCCGCATCGCTGGTGTTGTTTGTTTTATCCCTGCTGCTGGCGCCCGACAAGCTGCGCGGCTTGCTGCGCACTGGAATTGCTTTGCTGGTGGCCGGAGCGTTTGTTGCGGCGCTGCTGCCGGCCGGCGAACTGGCGGCTAGGCTCATCCCTAATCAACTGGAACGCGGCTTCGCGCGCGGATTGTGGTGGGCGTATCTGGGCGACCTTGTCCATTGGGCCTTGCTGTTTGTAGGTCTTGGCGTAATTGTGATGGCGGGCGCAACGTCGCACCTGGACGCGTGGGAGCCAATGGAACTCGCCCGGCGTGGCGGACGGTTTCTGACGCAACCGCCCCCGGGGCCACAAAGGCGTCTGTTGCGAGGAGTGACGCTCTCGGTAGCAGGAGTTCTCACGGCAGTTTTTCCACAGCCGGCGGTTCTGGGGGCTGCGGCCGTGGCGGGCGTTTGCGCCGCATTCCTTGGTACGCGGGAGCTATTCCGCGTCTTTGTGGAGCGTTTCAGAAGCGTTGGCCCAAACCAGGCGAGTGAAACGGCGCCGGCGTCGTCGTCGCATAGGGTTCGGGGCGCGGTCTTCGCTTTGATGGCGCTCTGCTTACTGGTCGGCGGCGCAGCGTGGTATTTCTTCGTTCACTCGTCGTCATCGGCGGTTGCGATCGACGCCTCTTCGCCCGAGTTTTGTAACGGCTACGCGCAGTTGTGCGATAAGCATTTGGATGAAGTTGCCTTCGCCGGAACACATAACTCGATGTCGAACGAGGATATGCCTGGCTGGCTGTTTCCGCAGCAGGAAGCGAGCATTCCGAAACAGCTTTCAGACGGTATTCGCGCCCTGCTGATCGATGTGCATTACGGTTTTCCAGGCGGGGCACGCGTGAAAACCGATCTATCGACTGAGAAAAACACGGCGGCGATCAAAGCGGCCGTGGGGGAGGAAGGCTTCGCCGCGGCAATGCGCCTTCGCACCAGTCTGGTGGGTGTGGATACTGGCCAGCGCCGTCTCTACCTATGCCACGGCTTTTGCGAGTTAGGCGCCTATGAACTGGAGCCGGAGCTGCGGCAGATCCGCGCCTTTCTGGTGGGGAATCCGGATGAGGTGATCGTTCTGGATATTGAAGATTATGTAAAGCCGCAGGATCTGGCAGCGGTTTTCGAAGCATCGCGGCTCAGCGACTTCGTCTACAAGGGTCCCACTGGCCCTCCTTGGCCGACGCTGCGGCAGGCCATCGCCAGCGGCCAGCGCGTCTACGCATTTATAGAATCGGGCCTTCCCGGTGTCGATTGGCTCCGGCCCGCTTACCCCACAATGCGCGAGACGCCGTACTCATTTCACAAGGCTGACGAATTTTCCTGTAACGCGAACAGGGGCGGTAATACGGGATCGCTTTTCCTGCTCAACCACTGGATTGAGACGACGCCGACTCCGAAGCCTTCGAACGCCGCCATCGTGAACGCCTATCCGTTTCTGCTGAAGCGCGCCGAAGAGTGCGCGGCGGAGCGTCATCATATGGTAAACATCGTGGCGGTGGATTTCTATCGAACCGGCGACCTGCTTCGCGTGGTGAACCGCCTGAACGGAGTGGGGGGAGACGAAACCGAGTCCGCTCTCCCCGCCGTCAAGACGGCGATGGCGAAAGGCGATTCAGGGGCGCCGCCAAACCGCTAACAGGCTATCTCCGATCTGAACACGCTCTTTTCGCGAGGCGACGTCATTTCGAGCAACAAGCTCCAGCGCCAAATCGCGCTTTTCCCAAATCCATCTTTGCCGCTTCCGATCATGGGGATGGCATGCACCAAAGAATGAATCGCGTTTCGGTAGCCACAGCTTTGGCAAGCTGCTGGCCGCGAGGCGTGTCGAGATCTCGATGAACGGATACAGGCTTCCCACGCACAGAACGATCAGGCGCTCGCCGCGTTGGGGGGTTAGAAGGGCAAGCGGTGCTGACCAGGCACGCGGGTGGAAACAATCACGCCAAGCCTGGTGCCCTAGGCTTCAGCCCGGAAGGCGATGCCAAACGAGGATCGGCAATAGGGAACCGGGAGTCCATGCCTTCGTTTACCAAAATGGGACAAGGCCTGTCCGGAGAGTCGTTTGTGGCGTTTTTTCGATTGAGAGAGACCGGCGGAAACAGCCACTCAATGTTTAGACCCGTAATGCCGATAAGGGATGCGAGTCAACTAATATGGAAACGCCTCTCGCAAAGCACCTCGTCAGCGTTTGTGAAACCCAGCCCATTACGGTGAAGGGGCTACAACAGCTCCTCTTGGAAACGGAAACGTTTGAGTTGTTGAGTAACCACAACTCTCCGGCTGAATGGATGATGAGCAGCGTGGCGGAGCGGGCGGACGTCCTGATCATCGATAAAGGCCTGGGAGCGCACCTGGTGCTGGAGGCTTTGAACCGGCTGCCCTCGGCGCGCAAGGGTCAAGGAGTTCAGAGGCCGGGTGTGATTATCTGGGGGATGTCGATCACCGAGGCCGAGGCGCTGCGTTTTCTGCAGTCGGGCGCGCGGGGCATCGTGCGGAAGTCGGCCGATCTGGATTCGCTGCTGGCGTGTTTGCACGCAGTGGCGGCCGGCCGCAGTTGGATGCAGGACTCTGTCTTTCGCGAAGCCGTGCCGCAGGACTCGCCGCTGCGTTCGGACCTCACGCCGCGCGAACAACAGGTGATGGAACTAGTGGAGCAGGGATACAAGAATCGCGAGATTGCCCAGGAACTGGGCATCCGGCCAGGTACGGTAAAGATTCACCTCAAGCACATCTTTGAGAAGACCGGCGTCCACGGAAGGCATGGATTGGCCTTGACCGGACTGCGTCAAAAGGGCGTCATTACGTTGCTGTCTCAGTAAGGTCAAGAATGCCCCGAATGGCATACCCGGAATGGCATATGTGGCATGGCCAGTTGCCAACCGGGGCGTTCGGCGCGTGCAGGCGGCTCACGTTGCTATCCTGAAGTTTGCCACTGAATCAGGCCCGCCTTCGCTTCCTCCCCACTCTCCCGATCTCGGCGCTTTTCCGCCCCACGTTTCTGTCGATTGCCGCGGGATTCGCGCTGGCCGCGGCAGCCTCCGCGACGCCGCTCACCTCCATCCTCAAGGCCGAACTGACCCGCAATTTCTCGGCTCTCGCTAAGACCGATCCCGCTCCTTATTTCATGGCCTATGCGGTGACCGAGCAGGAGACGGACTCCATCAGCACCACCATGGGAGCGGTGCTCTCTCAGGGCCACTCGCGCGGGCGGGGCGTCGACACCACCATTCGCGTGGGCGATTACCGCTTCGACAACTACCATCCTTATAAAGGGAATAGCGGGAACTTCACAGTGTTCACACAGCTCAGCCTGGACGATGACGCGAACCAGATCCAGCGCACACTGTGGCTTGAGACCGACCGGGTCTACCGGGCTGCGTCGCGGCGCCTGCTGCAACTGAGGACCGATCAGCAACTGCTGGCTGAGCAGGGCGAGCAAGCGGCGGACTTTTCGCATGAGAAGCCCGAGTCGGCATCCTCCTTGCCGGAACGATATAAGTTGGACACCCTGGGATGGACTGCCAAGCTCCGCGCCTGGTCGGAAGAGTTTAATAAGTACCCCCAGATCTTGATCTCAGGGTTGAACCTGACTGGCCGACGCGAGATCCGGACGCTGGTTGACACCGGCGGGACGTCCGTGGAACACGGGAACAACCTTTACCGGTTCGAAGTATCGGCATCGGCGCTGGCGCCGGACGGGATGGACCTTTCGACGTTCGCCGCCGCAGAAGCCTCTGAGCCGAGCCGCTTGCCCGACGATGCCACCCTGCAAACGATGGTGAAGAAAGTAGCCACCCAGCTTGTGGCATTGATCAAAGCGCCGCCTGCTGAACCGGCGGTTTGTCCGGCCATCCTTTCCGGCCGTGCCTCCGCCGTGTTCTTCCATGAGATTTTTGGGCACCGCGTGGAAGGGCACCGGCAGAAGGATGTGGCGGAAGGGCAAACCTTCACCAAGATGCTGAATGAGCCGGTTCTGCCCACCTTCCTGAGCGTGGTGTTCGACCCGACGCTCAAGCAGATTGAGGGTGTGGATTTAAATGGCTACTACGACTACGACGATGAGGGCGTGAAGGCGAGGCCAGTGAAGGTAGTGGAACAGGGCATTCTGAAAACGTTCCTCCTGTCGCGCTCGCCGGTGGGGACGTTTGAGCATTCGAATGGGCATGGCCGCCGACAGCCGGGGCACGAGATTGTGTCGCGGCAATCGAATCTGCTGGTGCAATCGTCGAATCAGGTAAGCGACGCGGAATTGCGGAAGCAACTGATCGCGGAGATCAAGCGGCAGAACAAACCGTACGGGCTGTACTTCGACGAGGTGTCGAGCGGTTACACGACGACGCGGCGGCAGGGTTTGCAGGCCTTCACGGTGGTCCCGATCGTGGTTTACAAAGTCTACCCGGATGGACGGCCCGACGAGCTGATTCGTGGAGTGGATATCGTGGGAACGCCGCTGGCGAGTTTCCGCAAGATTTTGGCGACGTCGAACCGGCTGGAAGTCTTCAATGGCTATTGCGGAGCGGAATCCGGCACCGTGCCTGTCTCGGCCGTTTCTCCCGCGATCCTGGTTTCCGAAATAGAGATCGAGAAGAAGAAGAATCCCCAGCAACTGCCGCCGCTGCTTCCGCGGCCCCCTTTTGAGACGCCTACCGCTGAATAAGAAGCCGTACCATGCCATTGCTTGCTCGATTTCACACGGCTGTCGCCGTCGCTGCCGCTTCCGTGATGCTGCTCTGCTTCCCGACCGCGGCCGCGGATAAGACGCCGCCGGCTGCGCCATCCACTGACCCGGATGTGATTCTGCGCGCCATGAAGGATGAGCTGAACAGAACCAGGACGCTTCAGCTCAAAGAACTGCCCAAGCCGTATTTTGTTTCCTACAGCGCGGACGATACTTACATCTTTGAAGCAAGCGCCAGTTTGGGCGGGCTGCTGTCGTCAGGGATGGGCCACCTGCGTCCCACGTCCGTGCAGATCCGCATTGGAGACTACAGCCAGGACAACCTGAACTGCACGTTCTCCGGGCTGATGCATGCGGGGCAGTTGCCCATTGACGACAATTACTCGACGATGCGGATGAGCTTTTGGTTCACCAGCGATCAGATCTACAAACGCGCCACCGAAGAGCTGACTCTGAAACGCAACATTCTGCGGGACGCGCAGAACCCGGACACGGCGCCCGATTTCGCTCCCGCGCCCGCTTATGTGAAGTTGGAGCCGGCCACAGTTTTAACCGGTCTGGACCAGAAGAAATGGGTGGAGGAGACGAAGCGGCTTTCGGAGCGGTTCGCGAGTCACGGCGCTATTGCCTGGTCAAGCGTCGCGGCGCGCGATATCTACTCCACATTCCGGCTTGTCAATTCAGAGGGAAGCGTAGTGCGCGTTCCGGAAGTCTTCTCCGATCTTGCGGTGCGGGCGCGCGCCATTACGAGTGACGGCGAATACTTGCATGACGCCGTGACGTTCCCGGCGCGTCACTTGAACGATTTGCCGGACGAAGCAGAACTGGCGAAGCGCGTGGATCGACTGGCCAGCGAGTTGGAGGCGGCCATCAAGGCGCCTGTGACCGACGATTATGCGGGGCCGGTCTTGTTCGAAGGGGAGGCGGCGCCCGCCATGCTGGCGCAGGTTTTCGAAGACGCTCTCCATCTGGCCCGGAAGCCCATCAGCCAGCCCGGCCAGGACGAGGGCGCGCTTGAAAGCGTGTGGGGCAGCCGGCTGGGATCGAAGGTCTTGCCGGAGTGGGTCAACGTGATTGACGATCCCACGCGGACGGAGTTCCATGGGCAGGCCTTGCTCGGTTCGTACCTCTCCGATGAGGAAGGCGTTGCGCCGGGAAGGCTGTCGATTGTTGAAAAGGGCGTCCTCAGATCCTTTTACCTGACGCGGACCCCGGTTCGCGATTATCACGAATCGAACGGCCACGGACGGTTGCATGGACCCTACGGCATGATGAATCCGGCCATCGGGAACTTGATTTTCCAGGCGGCCGAGACTGTGACGACGGAACAAATGAAGGCCAAGCTGTTGGAGATGGTGAAAGCAAATGGCCTGAAGTATGGCATTGCCATCCGGCGTCTGGATTTTCCGACGACACTGGGCCTGTCCGAACTTGAGGACGTTCTGAAGCAAATTGGCAGCACCGGCGCATCGCGCACCATTACGCCTCCCATTCTGGCCTATCGGGTCTATCTGGATGGACATGAAGAGATGATCCGCGACGTCCTGTTCAAGGAGTTCAGCGCGAAGGATTTGCGGAATATTGTGGCCGCCTCCGATACGCCGTACGTCTTCAATTACATGAACAACGGGGCGCGGTTTGGATGGCCGGAGGCGACTTCCGAAGCTGTGACCTCGGCGGTGGTGGCGCCGGCGTTGCTGTTCGATATGGTTGAACTCATCAAAGCGCGGCACGATACGAACAAGCCGCCCGTGGTTCCTCCGCCGGCGCTGACGGCGGACTCCGGCGCGGTTTCTGCGAATAGCGGCGCGGCCCTAAAGGACGCCGTCCGCTAGCTTTTTCGCAATGCGGATTCTGAGCAGGACCATCTTTCGAGAGATACTCGGCAGTGCCGCACTGGGCGCGGTCCTCTTTACGTTCGTTCTGTTTCTGAGAAATCTGGACCGCCTGTTCGCGCTGCTGGTGCGTAGTTCGGCCACTCCGCTGGTGGTGGCGAAGCTGTTCCTGTTCGCGATTCCGGCCACCATTCCGTTCAGCCTGCCGTTGGGGGTTCTGGTGGGAGTGTTGATCGCTCTCAGCCGCATGTCGGCGGACGGCGAGATCACGGCAATGCGCGCCGCGGGAGTCCCCAGCCTTTCGGTGGTCCGTCCGGTGCTGGCCTTCTCAACCTTCGGGCTGATCGTCACCGCCATTGCCTCGCTTTGGATTGCGCCGCTGACCCTGAAGCTGACGTCCGACATCGCGAAAAACCTGGCGGCGGCGCAACTCACCACGGACATTCAGGCGCGCATCTTCGAGGAACAGTTTCCCAATACCGTGCTGTACGTGGATGAAGTTGTAACGGGCGTGCAAGTGGTGTGGCGCCGGATGATGCTGGCCGATGTCACCAGCGCCGAAGATCTGGAAGCGCAGCATCGGGACCGCGGCGAGGGGCCGAAGATCACCATCGCCGAAGAAGCCATGGTGACGCCCGATCCCGAGAACAACCGCATTCAGCTCAATATGAAGGGCGTCCACACCACCTACCGGGACAAGGACGGACACATCATTTCCGAGGTGACTCCGGAAGGAGTGCTGGCGCTGGAGGCGCAGAAGCCGAGCGACCTCCACTTGAATCACGAGGTCAGCGAAGTGGACACGGGGCCGCTCTATAAGCGTGTCTATAGGAACCGCAACACGCTGACGCACGACGAGTGGGTGGAAGCGGCCATCGAATTCCACAAGCGATTCGCGATTCCGTTCGCGTGCATTTTGCTGGCGCTGGTCGGAATTCCGCTGGGAGTGTCATCGCGGAAAGGCGGTAAATCCACGGCTTTCGTGCTCACTTTGCTGCTGGCATTTATTTACTACACGGGATTGATCAGCCTGATCGGGCTGGCGAAGAAAGGCACACTGACTCCGGCGTTGGCGGTGTGGCTTCCGGATGCGATCTTCGCCGTGACGGGCTTAATCCTGCTGATGCAACTGGAACGGCCTGGCGATGGGGATATTATCGGCGGCGCCCGTGCGCTGGTTGCGGTTATCGCCGCCAAGTTCAAGAGAAAGAAGGGCGGGGCAGCCGGGCGGTTTAGTCTCTCTCTGGTTTCCCTGCGGCGATTCGGGCTGCGCCCCATGCTGATCGACGCCTATGTGCTGAACGGCTTTGTCTTTTATTTCGTGATGGTGCTGGCGGCGTTGGTGCTGCTGACTGAGGTCTTCACCTTCTTCGAGCTGGTAAGCGACATGATCAAGAACCAGATCGCGATGTCGAAGATGCTCGATTATCTGTATAACCTGGCGCCGAAGCTGATTTACGATGAGACGCCGCTGAGCGTGGTCATGGCGTCGCTGATCTGTTTCACTGTGTTGACGAAGAACAACGAGGTGACGGCCTTCAAGGCGGGCGGCATCAGCGTCCACCGGCTGACGGCGCCGGTGTTATTCGCGGCGGCAGTGATCAGCACGTTGTTGTTTGCGTTCGATCACTATTACATCCCCGGCGCGAACCGGCGGCAGGAGGCATTGCGCAGCGAGATCAAAAAGAAGCCGATTCAGACTTATCTGCGGCCTGACCGCCAGTGGGTGTACGGAATGGGTCCGCGCATTTACAACTACCGTTATCTGGACCCGCGGGAAGCCATCATGTCCAAGGTGAATATTTACGAGTTCGGCGGCCGGGACTTCCGGCTGGTTCACCAGATCTCCGCCGATCGCGCGATGTGGGAACCGAACCTGAAGACCTGGATTTTCGTGAAGGGGCTCAGTAACATCACCGACGCGCACAACAACGAACATCCGGCTCTGTTTGAGGAATCGTCATTCAAAGAGCTGGTTGAACCGCCGTCGTGGTTTGTGAAGGAGGAGAAGCAATATAAGGAAATGAATTTCCAGGAGCTTGCGCGCTACATCCGGGAGCTGAAGGCGAGCGGGCTGGACACTATTCGATTGCAGGTGCAGTACCACAAGAAATTCGCGGTGCCGCTGTTCGCGTTGATCATGGCCGTGCTGAGCACCCCATTTGCCTTCGTGGCCGGGACCCGCGGCGCGATGACGGGCGTTGGCATCAGTCTCTGCATCACCATCGCCTACTTCACCGTGGGGACGCTGTTTGAACAGATCGGGAATCTGAATCAGTTGCCGCCGGCAATGGCGGCATGGTCGCCGGATGTAATATTTCTGCTGGCGGGACTGTATTTTATGGCGAGGATGAAGACGTAAGGGAGCGCAACCGTCAGAACGTGTGAAAGAACCGGCGCCCTTCGTTCGCGTTCCGCACGACGAGGGCAGTGTGAACGGAAACCATCCAGCCGGCGAGCAAAAAACCCTACTGTTGCAAACCCAAACTGACGATAGTAAACCAGCCAGCCGCGTGACACCTTATGTCTACTCCAGAACAGAGCCCGTTCGCCCGCTTACCCGAAGTTCAAAGGCTCATTCGTCAGGCAGTCGAAGACAGGAACTACGCCTGCGTCCTCACTTTGGTCGAGGAGCAGCAGGCGATGTTTCGCGCTGCCGGGCGGGGTCACCCTGAGATCTCGCGTTTCGCTAGAGTTGCTCACGAACTCACCCTTTGGGCGTTGACTATGGTTCGACTCCAGCGCGCCCACACCGAATCTGCGATTCGTCATCTCTCCACGGCAAAACGGATTGCGGACAGCTACCGGCAGTCATCCATCGATCCGGCTACCGCATTCGGCGACAGACTCGGCGGCGCGCCGATCGTTGTCCAAGGCTGACCGCCGGCCGGCTTGTCTGACCCGCCGCCTCTTGGCACCGACGGGCCTGCGGACCGGCACCCCGGATTTCTCTAATTCATATTCATGCCGCACATTCCGGCCTGGCAAGCCGGACCGCCGCATCCGCCGCTCGGCTGCGAAGCGGCCTTCTGTCCGCCCCCGGCGTGTGCGGCAAATGTCGAATACTGGGTTGTCAAGTGATCTGTCCCGCAACTGGGGCAATTCACGGCCTCGGCCTCGGCAGACCGGCGAACAAGCTTCTCAAACTGAGTTCCGCAATCGTCACACTTGTACTCAAAGATCGGCATATCTTCAGTGTAAACGCAAATCCGCTGGTTTGCTTTGTTGCTGGTCGTAACCGCCCGGAACGTTTGAGCGAACATAATGAATAGAGCGGGGCACAAGCGGGCCCCAGCCAGTCCGGCCAATGCACGGAATGAATAAAGCCGAGGAGATAAAATGGACAGACGACAGTTTTTTGTGAAAGTGAGCGGCTTCGCTGCCGGCGCCGCCGGAACCGCCGCCTGGCTTCACGCGCGCCCCGCGAACGGTTCTAAGATGGTCAAAATAGTCGAGTTCTCAAACACCGGTGAGCGAACAGGCGTGGTGACGGTGGAGAAAGTGGTCAAGACGAATGAAGAGTGGCGTAAACAACTGACCCATGAACAGTTTGAAATCACCCGCCGCGCCGGTACCGAACGGCCGTTCACTGGGAAATACGCTGAGACCCATGACCGCGGACTCTATCGCTGCATCTGTTGTGCCAATGCCCTCTTCCTTTCTGACACCAAGTTCGAATCCGGTACCGGTTGGCCCAGCTTTTATCAGCCCATCGCCAAGGAAAACGTCATCAACAAGCTCGACACCAGCTTTGGCACCCGCACAGAAGTCTTATGCGCAAAATGCGATGCCCATCTCGGCCACGTCTTCGACGATGGGCCTCGTCCCACCGGACTGCGCTACTGCATGAATTCGGCTGCGCTCGATTTCGTAAAGTTCTGATTGCCTTATTTCCAGCCAAATAGCGGTGAAAAGAAAGGCTGCCACGGAGGCCATCGCCAAGTCTCCGTGGCGCGGCCTTTTAGGCTGCTGAGCCGACATTCGTGTCGGCTGCTCTTTCGTTTCAAACGTAACCGGGCACAGCAGAGTTGACTCGCGACCGGGAAGTCTAAAGTCTGGTTAAAGCTTTGGCTTGAGCGGGCTGCATGCCATTGGCCACCGAAAACCCAAATCGCCGCCAACCAGGCGAATGCACGGTACTCAACCGGCCCCACCAACGACGCTGGAAAAGCCAAGTCCTCCCTCAACGCCGCGAAATCCGGCTCACTGGCCGCACGGTCCTGATGCCCACCGAAGGAACCTATCTCCGGTGATTCGCGAACGCAGGTAAACCCCTTCGCGTCAGATACTTCGGAAGAAAAGGGACAGACCCCTTTTGCGCGGACGCCCTGGCAGGAACGCCAGCCCTTATGCTGCAAAGGGCAGCCCACGCATATAATCAGAAGAGTGCTTCAAGAAGCGTCGCGCCCATCGCGGCGGTTGTTTGACGGCTGGCGCCAGGCACTGTGGCAAACTGTCTCAATACCTTTTCGAAAAGGGCGTGTTCCGAGTGACCCTCCCTATCAGGAATCAGGTGCCAATTTGGTCCACACGCTCACCGGGAACATCCAGCTTCACCGTTCGTTCCACTCCCGCCACTTGCCGGACGACCGCGACGTTATTGTTTATCTGCCTCCCGGCTATGGTGACGACCCCTCGCGCCGGTATCCCGTCCTCTATCTTCAGGACGGCCAGAACCTGTTCGATTCGGCAACCGCGTTTCTCGGTGTCGAATGGGGCCTCGACGAAGCCGCCGAGTCGTTGATCGAACGCGGTGAAATTGGTCCACTCATCATTGTCGGCATCTATAACGCGGGCGTCAGGCGCGTTAGTGAATACACCCCCGTTCGGGACCGCCGCGGCCGCGGTGGCATGGCTCGGCGCTATGGCCGCATGATTGTGGAAGAGTTGAAGCCTTTCGTCGATCGGCGGTACCGCACTTGCACGGGGCCGGCGGACACTGGTTTGGGCGGTTCGTCCCTGGGCGGTCTGGTGAGTCTGTTTCTCGGTTTGCAATACCCCGAAGTCTTCGGCAAGCTGGCCATTATGTCGCCATCCGTGTGGTGGGCAAACCGCGATATTCTTCAGCGCGTTCGGCGCCTCAAGCGGCGCCCCGCTGCGAAAATCTGGCTCGATATTGGGACGGCCGAGGGTAGTAGCCCTTTCGCGGTCCAGCGCGACGCCCAGGAACTGAAGGACGCGCTAGTGGAGAAGGGCTGGCAACTGGGCGTGGACCTCGCCTTTCATATAGACGAAGGCGCCGGCCACGACGAGAAGGCGTGGGGTTACCGCATCCAGTACGCGCTCAAATTCCTGTTTCCCGCGTAGATTCGCGATCTGCCGTCCACGCCCTCGGAACAAATCCATCCCCTTGTTCGTTACTATGTCGGCATGGCTTTTTGTACGAACTGTGGCGCCCAGTTGAAGGATGGCGCCCGCTTCTGCGTGAATTGCGGAACCCCGTTTGCGGGCGGTCCTCTCCCGGTAACAGGATACGCCCCGCCTCCCGTTACCGTAACGCCGCTCAAATACGACATTGAAGGCCACAACCTCCAGATCGCGCGCGTTCACCTCGAACCCGGTCAGGAGATCTACGCTGAAGCCGGCAAAATGATCTACAAGTCCGTCCAGGTGGACTGGCAAACGAAGATGACCGGCCAGACCATCGGCGACAAGCTCCTGGGCGCCATTAAGCGCAAACTGATGGGCGAGTCGCTGTTCTGGACCTTTTTTCGCGCTAATAATGGACCCGGCGAAGTCGGTTTTGCCGGCCACTATCCCGGCAAGATTCAGGTCTTCGAGCTGGCCGCCGGGCAGCAGATCATGGTCCAGCGCGATGCCTTCCTGTTCGCTCAATCCAGCGTCAATGTCGATATCGCCCTGGTTCGCAAGCTAGGGGCGGGTCTGCTGGGCGGCGAAGGCTTTATTCTGCAGAAATTGACTGGGCCTGGCGCCGTCTTTATCCACGCCGGCGGCGATCACGTCGATTTCACACTCCAGCCGGGAGAAATCCTCCAGGTGCAAACGGGCCATTTGGTGGCCTTTGAGCCGGCCATTCAGTACGACATCCAGATGGTTGGCACCATCCGCAATGCCATCTTCGGTGGAGAAGGGTTGTTCCTTGCTACTTTGACCGGTCCCGGCCGGGTGCTGCTGCAAAGCATGACGCTGGAACGTCTCCGCCATGAGCTATCGCCGAGTGAGCATCCGCACGCCGGCGAATCGCAGAATCCTCTCAGGGCCGTCACTGGCGGGATCGGCGGCCTGGGCAGCTTCTTCGGTACCGACGATTAGAGCAACGCCGAAATTTCTCGCTACCGGCGAACGGATGTCACACACGGGCCACCTTTGGCTGACTGCATTCTCCTTGATACCGGTGTGGGCATCTTGCAGCGCTCAGCCCGCGCCGCCGCCACCCGAGTATCGCGAGTTCGCCGGTCCCGAGCGCGTGATCATCGCCGGTTATTCCGGCGACGCGATGGAACCTTTCCTGACCCCGGATGGCCGTTATCTCCTCTTCAATAATTTGAACGACCCGAAGGTGAATACCGACCTTCATTACGCCGAGCGCATCGACGATCTGCACTTCGGCTACCGCGGCCCGATAGAGGGGGTCAACACACCCGCCCTCGAAGGGGTGCCTTCCGTGAGCTGCGATGGAGTGCTCTACTTCGTCTCGCCCCGCAGCTATGAGAAGACGTTCTCAACCATTTACCGGGCTCGCTTCGATAATGGACATGCTCACGACGCTGAACTGGTTTCCGGCATTTCGCGTGGCATTCCTGGATTCGTGAACTTCGACGCCGAGATCAGCGCCGATGGCCAGACGCTGATTGCGGTGGATGGCCATTTCGGGCGACAGGGTTCTCCCGATCGGGCGATCCTCTTCGAGGCCAAAGCCAGCGGCCTATCGGCTTCCACCCTTTTCGTTCGTTCACCAGATAGCGACGCCATCTTTCGGCTGGTTAACAAAGCTGCGTCTGACGGCGCCCTGCAATACGCGCCATCTCTGTCAAGCGACGGTCTGGAACTGTTCTTTACCCGTGTCGGCCCGATTCGGCCCGGCGTCGAACCACACATTTGGCGGGCGGTTCGCTCAACGGCTCAGGACCCATTCGGCGAACCGGCACTTATCCCGGCCATCGACGGCTTTGCCGAAGGTCCCACGCTGTCCCCCGACGGACTCTCGCTCTATTACCACAAGAGGCAAAATGGCACTTTCTCCATTTTCCGCGTCACCCGGCGGCCTTCCTCCGAGGTCCACTCCCACTCCTGCCGGCCAAATTAAACCTGTCTATACCAGCATCCCGCCGTCCACCCCCAGCACTTGACCGGTGACGTACGAGGCCATGTCGCTCGCCAGGAACACAATGGCATTGGCCACCTCCTCCGGAGTGCCGACCCTGCCCATCTTGATACTTGCTACGCGCTGGTCGCGCTTGTCGGGCGGAAGCTGCCGCGTCATCGCGGTATCGATGAAACCGGGCGCCACCGCGTTCACCCGCACATTCTTCGGTGCCATCTCTTTAGCGGCCGCCAGCGTCATCCCGATCACGCCCGCCTTCGCAGCGGCATAGACCGTTTGCCCGTCGTTCCCAAACCTTCCGATGATGGAGCTTAGGTTAACAATGGAACCAGCCCGGTTCCGGCTCATCAACCGGGCAGCCTCCTGTAGATGAATGATCGCGCCGGTCAGATTCGTATCGAGTACCGCGCGCATATTCGCCTCCGAAATCATGCCCAGCAGAGCATCCTGCAAGACGCCGGCATTGTTCACCAACACGTCCAGCCGGCGGAAACGGCGAAAGATCTCCTGATAGCACGCCTTCACCCCGGCCATGTCCGTGACGTCGGCCGCCAAGCCCACCACCGTTCCCGAGAACTCATCGGCCAGCTCCCGGCACCTGTCATCGAGGGCTGCGCCCGCGGCACGGCCGTTCAGGATCACAATCGCACCGTGGCGGGCAAACTCGCGCGCCGTCGACCAGCCGATACCGCGGGTAGAGCCGGTAACGAAACAGACTTTGTCTTTCAACATTAAATACATCGACTCCAAGCATGCCCCCCGAAGCGCTTATCGGCAGGTCTTCATAACCGTTTGTAACACTGCCGCACTCGCGAAGAAACTTCCGTCAATAGACTTGACTCTGGCCAAGATGCGTTCATGCTATCGAGAGGAGGTGTATGCGGCTTTCAATCTTGCGTCTTATAACAGCACTGATAACCGGTTTCGGAGTGCAGTTTGCGTTCGGACAGGCGAATCACGCGTGGGGGTATGACAAGGAACATGGTCCGGCAAAATGGGCGGGCATGGATCCTGCGTTTTCCACCTGCGATACGGGCCGCTTACAATCGCCCATCGACATCACGGGAGCCGTCAAGGAAAAGCTTCCAGAGATTGAATTCAACTACCATCCGGCGCCATTGAAAGTGATCGACAACGGGCACTCAATTCAGGTGAATTACACCGAAGGAAGTTTCATCACCGTGAGCGGCCAGACCTATCCGCTCATCCAGTTCCACTTCCACCGGCCCAGCGAGAACATGTACAACGGCAAGCAATACCCCATGGAAGTCCACCTTGTACACCGGCGCGCCGATGGCCACCTTGCCGTGGTTGGCGTGTGGCTTGCGGCCGGCAAGCCGAACCCGGTCCTGGAGGCGGCCTGGCCGAATCTGCCCAAGGAGAAAGGCAAGGAAGTGACCGTTCCCGGCGTCACCATCGACGCGTCGCAACTGCTGCCTGCGCAGCGGACTTATTATTCTTTCGTTGGTTCGCTCACCACGCCGCCTTGCTCAGAGGGCGTGCACTGGTTCGTGATGAAGGAGGCCACCAGCGTCTCTCAGGCAGAGATCGCCCAGTTTTCGAAGCTTTACCCGGACGACGCCCGCCCCACCCAGCCGCTGAACAACCGCCCAATCAGCGAGAGCACCCAGTAGCCCTCTCGTCTCACTTTGCTTCCGTCTCCGGCCATGCGAAGGGCGATGCCGGCAAACCCGCGCCATTGAACAGGCTGGCCGCTGGCGCGCTCTTCCACGCATACCGCACTGCCACCGGCCGGTCCACCCGCGGGCTCGAAACACGGACGGTGGTTCCCTCGATCGAAGCGAGGGCGCCCACAAATTTTCCGTCTGCGCCCGCGACTTCAAACCCGCTCAGATCGCCGCGCGCCACCAAGCCGCCCTCCGTGTGATGGAGGGCGATCACCAGCTCGTGGCCCTGCGACATGACCGAATTGACGGTGGGCCCAGAGTATTCGAGCGATTCTCCATAGACGACCGCGCGCGCCGCCAGCGCCAGCCGCAGCCCAACGTCCTGCTTGTTCTTCGGGTGAATGTCCCCAACCTCGCCGATATCGATGGTGACGGCCATGCCGGTATTGCGCAGAGCCAGTGCCTCGCGCTGCTTCTCGCGGAGGAGGGGCCAATAGTCGTTGCCCTTGTAGTTGGCGATCTGCACAAAGAGAAACGGCAGATCTTCTTGGCCCCATGCTCGCCGCCAGTCGCGGATCAAAGCCTGGAACAAACGGCCATAGAGATAGGCGTGTTCGGCATCGGCGTTGCTCTCGCCCTGGTACCAAATGACGCCGCGAATGGGATACGGCGTCAGCGGCGCGATCATGGCGTTGAAGAGGCCGGCGGGCGACCAGGAGAGCCGGTCATTCGGAGACCACGGGATAGGCGGCGCGGGACGTCCCTCCGCTTTCGCTTTCGCCTGTTCCGCGAGCGCCATTTCGCGACGAATCTGCCCGGCACTGAAGCTGTCGGCCATCTTGCCCCAGGAGGCAAACACCGGCATCAGGGCGGCATCCGATCCCAGACCGTCCATGCTGGTCCAGGCCTCGGCGGGCGTTCCGCCCCAGTACGTGCCGATCAAACCGATTGGCACATGCTCATGCTCCTGAAGCTGCAAGCCGAAGAAATAAGCCACGGCAGAGAAATCCTTCGCGCTTTCGGGTGAGCAGGCCGTCCAACTGCCGGCTTTGAGATCGGCCAGCGGATACGCCGACACCTCGCGATTCACGGAAAACAGCCGGATCTGGGGGCGATCCGCGCGCGCAAGCTCCTCGCCGGCATGAATCGCCTGTTTGGTTGTGAACTCCATGTTGGATTGCCCGGAAGCCACCCACACATCCCCCACCAGCACGTCTGAAAACTCAATTTCGTTCCTGCCCTTCACGATCAGCGTGAACGGACCGCCTGCTTCACCGGGCGCCAGAAAGACACTCCACTGGCCCAGCTCATCTGGCGTTGCCGTCGCGGTCTGGCCGCGAAAGGAAACGGTGACCGCTTCGCCTACATCCGCGCGCCCCCAGACATGCACCGGACGGCCTCTTTGCAGAACCATGTGATCGGTAAGCACCGCCGGCAGATGGACTTCGGCGAAGGCTGGCCCCGCCAGCGCCATGCCCCCGGCGAGAATCAACAGTTTCCGACACGTCAGAATGATCATCCGCACGATCATACTGCAAGCGCGCCGCAGCCGGTTCGATCGCGGCGCTTCGCACATTGCTGAACGGCCCAGGGCATATCGCGTCACAGATTGATTTCATGCCGGCTTGTTCACGAAGAATTCACCCGATCGCCACCAAGCCCAAACCACGCGCGCCGTACAAACAAATTAATCGCAATCTGTTTGATGCCGCCGTCGGCTCGGTGTGGCCCACCATCATTCTGCCCCCTAAGAGGATTTCTCATGTCTGTCTTGGAATGTCTGAGCGCCATCTGGCGCAACCCGGTCGAAATGCTGTTGCGCCGCTGAAACTGGAAGTCGGCTATCTTCAGCTCGCTGATTCGAGCCGCGATTTTCTTCCTCACCAATTTGGCGGCCGGCTGGCGCGCCGCCACCGGCGCGATGGTGGCGGAGTTCCTGTACCGGGCCATCACCGCCGGCTTTTATGGGGCGCTGACGCAGGCCTTCGGCGAGGTTGAGCCGGAGTGGGCGGCCGGCATCGCCGTCAGCGTGCTGCTCCCTCTTTACATAAGCATCGTCAGGTCCGTCTGCTTTACGGTTGTCTCGACGCTCTTCAATCAGTATGCGATTTCGAAGGCGGTCGGGCGGACCGGCATCATCCTTCGCCCGTCTCCAGCAAACCGGCGCGCGATAGCACTCTCCGGACTTTCTTAGGTGAAATCGAGAGACGCCGGGCCACCCGGGCGATCTTCCTATCCTCGCGCTCCCAGATCTTCGGGATGATGAATTCGGCGAACTCTTCGGTGATCTGACGGAAGCTCTTCGCGCCCACTGCGCCCTGTGACCAGGCGCGCAGGGTTTCATCCACATTGCCGCCCCGCAGCACGCGGGCCTTTAAGGTCTTCAGGTCGTCCCAGTGCGGCTGGTAGGGATCCGCCTTCATGAATGAGAGAGCCAGGTTCAATGAGGTGCGGGCATCCTCCAGGTTGTTGAAGTATTCGCTCGATTGCGTGAGTCCCAGCCAGATGTAAGCCCGTGAGAGCAGTTGCTGGTTCTGGGTGTGTTTGGCGGCCTCAACGGCCTCAAGGCCATACCGTTCGGCAAGCTGAGCGTGACGCGGCGAATCAAGCGCAAGATCGCTGTCATCCTGCTTAACTTCCTCCGGCAGGCCCTCTTCGATCTTGGCGTTTTCGATCATGCAGCCTAAGAGACGGGCGCGGGCGACCAGAATCGAGTCGTTCTTGTCGCGGCCGTGTTCGTAGGCTGCCAAAGCCTCCCGTTCGGCGCGTTCGAAGTCGCCGTTGTCGAGGAAGATGTGTCCGTACGTAATGCGCAGATTGCCTTCGCCGCGGCTCTGACGGACCTTTTCGCCGTCGTTCGCCCCATTCGCCGCGGCGTCGCGTTCCCGTGCAAAGATAGCGGCGGCCTGATCGAGGTGGGCCAGGGCCTCGGCCTGTAACGCCTCAAACTGGGCTCTGATCCGCGGCACTGAGGGCTTGTTGTCGGCCGCCCTGCCGGGAGCCACTTGTTGCGGTACCATCTTCCCCGGCAGCGCGCGGCGTTGCGCCACGCTCGAATCGATCCGCCGCCGCAGGTGCCGCGCCATGATGCGTTTCACATAAGCCAGATTGCCGAGCGAACGTGCGACGTTGCGGTGAAACGGGTCGGCCTTGGCGATTTCATCGATCGAGGCGGCGAACCACCGGACTGCCTCATCGTAATCGCCGTCAGCCTGGGAGATGCGTCCGTAAGCGGAGAAGATATTTCCCAGCGTGACGTAGTCGTCGGTCCGGCGAAGCACCTCTTCGGCCTGCCTTAAGATCTGGGTTGCTTCTATCAGGCGGCCGTTCTGAAAGGCCAACCAGCCTTCCAGCGCCCGCATCATGGCAGCCAGTTCCTCACGGCCGCGCGTCTCGGCATGCATCCGGCCTTGCGCTACCGCAACAGCTGCGGCATCGTACTCGCCGCTCTTGCGATGACACTGGGCCTTCCAGAAATAAGCCATCGCCATGAGGTCCGGATCGTCGAATTCAGGCTCGAGCGAGAGAACGAAATCCAGGTGGCGAATCGCCTCCGCCAGCGCTTCTTCCTTCATAGCCACGAAACTTTGCGCCATCCGCAACTGCACATAGTCCGACAACGGAAGAGTGGAGCGGTGATGCCGGGAGAAGCGCGAAAGAAGTTCCTTGATGAGAGCCAAGCCGCCAAAGCCGGAGTCGGCCCAGAGCGCGCACAGTCCCACCAGCGCGCCGGCAACCGGCCAACCGGGTTGGAGCCAGCGGATGGCTTCAAATTTCTCTTCGAGCGTCCGCAGCCCACTCCCCACGCGGCGCCGGATCAGATCCTCGCGAAGGCTATCGAGCAAGCCAGCCCCCAGCACCTCTGGCTGTGCGGTAACGGCGAACGCGCCAAGGATCGGGCTTTGCATGCTCATTAGCCACTAGCGTAGCGGGACTGGCGCAGGTGGGTCAAATTGACCTATTGGCGGGGCCAAACTGGGCTGATCTCCCCTCTCGGTTTTGACGGGAAAGGTTAAATGAGATCCGGTAGGTCAAAACGTCCCACTGGCTGATTCGGACTGGGACATTTGTGCCTCGATGCGATTCGCCTTATTCTATAGTTCCTATGGAACACGGAAACGTGATCGTCCTCCTGGGACCACCGGGTGCCGGAAAAGGGACGCAGAGCATCGTTCTGCAACGCGAGTTGGGCATTCCCGCCGTCTCGACGGGCGAGGTGTTGCGGGCCGAAATTGCCGCCGGCACGCCGCTGGGGTTGAAGGTGAAGGAAACCATCGCGAGTGGACAGTTGGTGGACGACGATCTGGTGAACCAAGTGGCGGCGGCGCAGCTCAGCCAGCCGTCCTTCACGAAGGGGTTCGTGCTGGATGGGTACCCCAGGACAGTGAAACAAGCCGGCTTTCTGGACCGCTTGCTGGCCGCGTTAGGCTTCGGCGAGCCTCTGGCGCTGCACCTGGAAGCCTCCACGGAGACGATTCTGGCGCGGCTGGTGGCGCGCCGCCAGTGCCCTTGCTGCGGCCGCATTTACAATCGGATTCTCCGGCCGTCTAAAGATGGCGTCACTTGCGACGTCGACTCGACGCCGCTGATCGTTCGTGAGGATGATCGTGAGGACGTGATTCTCGATCGCATTCGCGCCTATCGCGAACAGTCGGAGCCGGTGATCGCGCTCTATACGGACCGCAACTACTTGCGTGTGGACGGGAACCTGCAACCGGAGGAGTTGTTCCCAATGCTGAGTTCGCGTCTTACCCAACCGGCGCCGCTCCGGACGTAGAGCAACGCCGATTCAGACCGGCTTCAAATCGAGCGGGTCGAGCCACCTCACACCGCGAAAGCGCAGAAAGTCGGTGTCCGCCGTCTGCAGCGTTGCGTTCGCCTCAACAGCCAAGGCCGCAAGATGTGCGTCGGTCGTCAGGTTTCCGCCCTTTCCCTCCGCGCGAAGAAAACGGAAAGCGAGCTCCGCATGGCGCGGTCCTGGATTCAAGGTGCGCGCCCTCGGCCGCCCAGCTCCGCCGACTACGTCAAACAGGCGTCAGCCCCCCGGCCGGCATTACGTTAGTCTTGAATTTTATGAAGTCTTCGCGGCGTCATTTCCTGCAAGGCGCGGCTGCGGCCGGAGTCTCCGCGTTCGGACTCCCGCTCGCCGCCGGTCAGGTGTTTAACCGGAAAGAAAAGATACACCTTGGCGTTCCTGACTGGAGCCTCCAACTGGGGGCGAATCCGGATGCTGTGGCCCTTGCCAAGCGCATCGGCTTTGAAGGCGTGCAAGTTTCGTTCGGGCGCAAGCTTGTGGACGGGAAGATGCCGCTGGATCAGCCCGGCGTGGCGGAGCATTATGTGAGCCTCGCGAAGGAGAACAACATCTCGATTTGCGGCACGTGCGTGGACCGGCTGCATGACAACGGATTGAAGAGCGACAAACTGGCCGTGAAGTGGGTGGGCGATAGCATTCGCCTCACCAAGGCTTTCGAAAGCAAGGTTCTGCTGCTGCCGTTCTTCGGCCCGTGGGCGTTGACCAACGATGCGGAGAAGCAGTACGTCGGCGACGCGTTGCGCGAGTTGGCGCCGGAAGCCGAGAAGGCGGGCGTGATCCTTGGCCTTGAAGACACGATTTCAGCCGAAGACAACGTACGCATCATGGACCGGTCGCAGTCAAAGCATGTAAAGGTCTACTACGACGTAGGCAATGCCACGCAGGCCGGCTTCGATCCGGTGAAGGAGATCCGCTGGCTGGGCAAAGACCGCGTCTGCCAATTTCACCTAAAGGACAATCCGAATTTTCTAGGTGAGGGCGACATCGACTTCGTGCCGATTATGCACACCATTCGAGACGAAGGCTTCTATGGCTTCTGCAACCTCGAAACCGATGTGCACTCTGATTCCGTTGAGGCAGACATGCGGAGGAATCTGCTGTTTATCAAAGATGTGATGAAGCGGGCGTAGCGGGCACTCAATACTCGTTACCCGGCTGGGGCCAGATGGGCGTGAAAAGTCCCAGACGAGCGACGGTTCTGGTGAGACTGGCGGATCTTTGAGCGGCTTCAACGGGGTCCCAGGACCCGCGAACGAATTCTGACAGGCATGCGTTGTAGTCGGGACCTTGCTTGGCCGTACTACCCTTCTTCGGCACCAGTCGCGAACGCGTTGCTGACGAGCGAGACTCCTTCGCGATATCGATCAGCGTACGCTTCGGGTCGGGCAGACTGTCGGGCTCTTCGGGCATCTTAGTTACTCTGCAACTCAGATGCCTCGCCAAGTTAGCCTGATCGCCGAGCAGCCAAGCCTCCACCTCCCTTACGGCGACCCGAAGGATAAGATTGTGACGTTTTGGTGCGGTGAGCCAATCATCGATAAGTGTTGGCGCACAGTCCGCCTTATCGAGGTCGGTCAAGACGATAAAAGGTCTGCCTTTCGCCGCGCTGTTCCACCCGTTGATATTCCTCCGAAGATAGCCAAAGCCGCCGTGGCCATATACGGTTCCGACTTCATACCCGCGCTGAGCGTCATTGAGTAGACGCCTAAGCACGTACTCGCTCAGCTCGTCCTCGACAGCCAAATTGACCGGAATAACACTCATTGAAACAGGTCGATCTGAGAGAGCCCCGTTGGCGCGGTGCTGGGCAAGGCTGCATCCGCGACACTGAGTCCAGCTTCAAGCATCGCGCGGACCTCATCGGTGGATGACGCCAATGCGGCTCGGGTGCCCTCGGGGCGGGGAGTCAGCAGCACCACTTCCTCACCGCCGATGCCTTTCTGGGACAGCAACTCCCAGCTATGAGTGCTGACGAAGATCTGGCGATGGGCTCGTCTCTGGAGGCGGTAGAAAATTCCCGGAAGCTTTGCCACGATTCCTGAATGAAGGGATAGCTCCGGCTCTTCCAGCAAGAGCGGAGCGTCCCCATCCAGGAGCGACCAGAAGAGACCGATCAGCCGTAGCGTTCCGTCAGAGAACTGGTCTTCGCGCTGCCGTCCGGCATTTGGGCGCCAGTGTTCGTAGACCGCTTCAAGATGTGGAACTCCAGCTTCATCCTTAGTGTCATTTAAGTTCTTGAGCTGAGGAACTGCTCCTTGCAACGCCGCTTGGATCTTGCGCAATCGTGACCTCCTGGTCTTCTCGGGTGTCTTGGCCACGATCTCAAGGAAGTTTCTGCCGAATGGATCATCCCCGGAAGGAGAAACTTGAAACGATTCCGGGTGTCTCAGCAACTGAGGGATGAGATGCAGGTAGCGGACCGATTCGAGGAATTTGGCGATCTCACGAAACCCCCCATTCGCGCTGATCTGTTCTAAGTGTGTCTGAGTAAGGCGCAATTCGTCGTCTTTGTCATTCCTATTGGGGCGTTCGAGTATGAGTTCGCCGTTACTCCACACTTTCTCGTAACGAAGCAGAGGCTGGCGGTATCCTCTGACCTGTTGAGTCATGCCGATCGCGTAGCGCCAAATTGCTTCCCCTTTTGCGTCTGAGAGGGTGACGTCGATTCCGACGTCAGGTTCCTTTCGCGCCGCAAGGCATCTGATTTTTGACAGGCCGCCACGCTGGGTGATCGCTCTCTGCAGGCCGCCGCCAGGCTTCGCGATGTCACGCAGGAACCTTATTGTGTCGAGGAGGTTCGACTTACCCGAAGCATTCGGCCCCACGATAAAGACTCGTTCGGAGAGCGAGAGTTCAACGTCTCTGAAGTTTCGCCAGTTCTGTAGAACGAGCTTCGAAATAATCATCCGTGTCTAACATTCTACGCATGCCTGTCCAAATGATTGCCCTCGAGGTCCTGTTTCCCGGAGCCTGTAAGTGTCCTTGAAATCCCAAGCCCATCATTGAACAGAGTGAGCCTCGAGAGCTAGCAACCCTTCCGAGCCGCGACCGTCAGGGAGCGACCGGTTGCCCCGACAAGACTTGCTTACCGCGGTCGCCGCCTCGGAAAAACCTGAGTCTCCGGAAGTGACTGCGGCATGGAAGCACTGCGGGTTTACCCGCTTGCTTACATTACGCGTGCGGTCCAGAAGGGGGCGTCGGGTTGATCTGTGAACGTCGGGACCAGCACCGGTCGCTCCCTCACGGTCGCGCCTCGGAAGGCTCACGCTCAACGTTACGGGCATGCCCGGCTGTAAACTACCTCCAGATCGCAACTCCGCCCGCCGGGATGGTCCTTCCGCCGCTCACGAAGGTCGCATTCGGCGCCGCCGGAACTGGCTGGTCGGTGTCAGTAAAGTTAGTCGCGGCCCAGAAGCCGTCTCGCCAGTCAATCATCAAGTTCAGCGGATAGCTCGCCGGCTTGGCGCCCGCCGATTGATAAACGGAATGCAGCAAGTCGGCTTCGAGTTGGCCGTCCTCGCTATCGACGCCAATATAGATCACGTGGCCCTTGCCGACCTTGTGCCCTGTGGCGGCGGCCGTGCCTTTGTAGAATTGGTCGGCGTAACGGGCTAATACTTCGGTCCCCGGCCGTGGTTCGAGTAAGTCAGCCCAAACGCCCCACGCGTATTCCTTGCCGAATGCCGTCACTTTGCCGTCGCGGCCGGGAGGCAGCACGTCGTAACGCGGGATGGCCGAGCCGATCAGATCATAAATCGGCTCGGCCCAGAGCGTCTCCCAAATGTGGCCGCGGCGATCCTTCTGGCCCGTGCGGCACGTCAGCACCAGGGTACCGCCATTTTCCGCATACTTAGTAAGCCGGCCGATAAAGTCCTTGTCGACCAACTGTCGAGCGGGCGAGACCACGAACGGGTATTTGCCGAAGTCTTTCGCGTCAGTAATAACATCGACGGGGGCGCCTAATGACTTGATGGCCCGGTAATACTTCAGCCAATGGCCGGTTGTGTTCCAGCGCGTAGTCTGCCTGTGATTCTCCATGTCCCATCGGCTATCCCAATCGATGAGCAAGGCGGTGCGGCGCGCTTCGTAATCCTGGGGCGGCATTGCGTGGGGTGTATACAAACTGCGTAGCTTCCGCACGTCCTCGATGGATTCGACGAATTCCTTGCCGCCCGGAGCGAGCGTGACGCCGTCAGGTTCAACCATCGTCTTGTGATAGAGCTCATCGCCGTAAGCGGGCTGGCGATAGCGATAGACGCAAACGAAGCGGCCGCCCAGCGCGAAGGCGCGTGAAATCCAGGCATGGACCACGCCTGGCTGGGGCAGGGGATTGACGGGCGCCCAATTCACCTGGCCGGGCTGCAATTCCATCGGCCCTTCAATGCCGCTGCCGAGATTCCGCAAGTAGTCATGCGTGAAGGAGACGTGCGCAGGGTCGCCCATGCGGAACCCCAGATTGCCGCGAAAGAGGCCGCCGCTCACTGGATACATGGTGAAGCTTAAGATGTCGAGATCGTTCTGGGAAAGGGCCGGATCGATCAGCTCATAATTCATCATGAAGTTAGTGGTGATCCACTGGTTCTTCACGTGGCGGCGCAAGACACCGGCCTGAAAGCGCAGATAGGCGGCGGCTTCATGGGCGAACCAGCGATGCAGATCGAGCATGGCGTGCGGATTGACGCCGGCGATCAGTTCCGTCTGATTGGGCATCTCGACTTGCGAGAAATCGTTGTAGCGCTGTGACCAGAATGCGGCGCCCCAATCGTCGTTCAAACGGTCAATGGCGCCATACTTTTCGCGAAGCCATTCGCGGAACTTGGTTTGCGAATCGGGCGCGTACGACATGCCCTGGCCGTAGTGCGAAAGTTCGTTGTCGAGCTGCCAGCCCCACACGGTGGGATTCGCTCCATACCTCTCCGCCATCCTCTCGTCGATTTTTTCAACGTAATCCCGATAGACCAGCGAACTCCAATCGGCCTGTTCGCGGGAGCCGTGATTCATCCGGGTTCCCTGCGCGTTAATCATAAGAATCTCGGGATGCTTGCGAGCGAGCCAGGCGGGCGGCGTTGCGCTGGGCGTGCAGAGGATCACCTTGAGGCCGTACTTCGCGGCCAGCGCAACTGTTTTGTCGAGCCAGCCGAATTCGAAATGCCCCTCTTCGGGCTCCATGAAACTCCACGCGAACTCGGCGACGTGGATGTACTCAAAGCCGAATTTCTTGATGTTGGCGATGTCCCGCTCCCATTGCGACTCAGGCCACGCTTCGGGGTAATAGTACACGCCAATGGTCATCAACTGTTCGGGAGGAAACCAAGCCTTCAATTGCGCAGGGCTGGCTGGGGGCGGAGTCGTTTGGGACATTGACACAAAGACAAGAATCGGCAGCGATGCAAGGAGGCGTTTGAGCATGACAAGACCTGAGTAGACAGTATGTCAAAGCGGCCCTACAAGGCCTGGTATTCGAGAAAAGTGACGCAGACGCCGTTCGGGTCAATGACCGTGAATTCGATTGTGCCCCATGGCGTCCGGTGCAGGGAACTGTTCGGATGTAACGTTCCGCCGCGGCTCTGAAATTCAGCTAAGTAAGCTTCGATGCCTTTCACGGCGATTCGAACCATTGTCTGATCTCCGACTGTCTTTGCCAGAGCCTTGTCAGTTATGCCGGCAATATGGAGGATCGCGTGGCCGCGGCGAATGCCTGCATAGGAGGGCGGTGTGGCGTCACGGAATCGCTCTTCGAACCCGCACACCTCCGTCCACCATTTCAGCGATTCCGTTGTGTCCCTAGCGGGCAGAACGGGAATGGCCACTCTGAACGTCGATTCCATGGTTCGAAGTATAGGGCGTTCTTATCGAGCCGTACAAGCCGCGGAAAGGCTCGTCAATTTTCCCGGTTCTGGAGAGAGTCGGTTGGACGCAGCCCGGAGAGGAGGATCTCAGTTGAGACCTTCATGTATTCGCTGCCGGCGCTGCCGGGTTCAAAGCCGACAAAAATCCTTAGAACACTGATACCGTGCACCGCGGACCAGATGAACGAGGCAAGCAGCACCGGATCGCCGGGACGCACGTCGCCCGACTGCTGGCCTTCGCGGACCACGTCAACCAGAATGTGAAACGACCGGGCAGACTCGGCCGCTTTCCACTGCTCTGGATTCTCGCCCACAAAGCCGGAGCCGAACATGGCTTCAAAATGAGCGCGATTCTCCGCTGCGAAACGGACATAGGCCAGGCCCATAGCGCGCAGGCGGGCGGCGAAGCCTGGTTCCGCCCCGTCGCGAGCCTCCGCCAGCGCATTCGCAAACCGTTCGAAGCCCGCCTGACAAATCGCGGAGAGGAGCGCGTCCTTGTCGGCAAAGTGCCGGTAAGGCGCGGAGCGGGAGACGTTCAGCCGGCTCCCCAGTTCGCGAAGAGTCAGGCCATGAACGCCTTTTTCCTGAATCAGCCGCAGGCCTTCGTCGAGTAGCGCGTCCCGAAGGTCGCCGTGATGGTAGGGAGCCCGGGCGGGCGGCTCGGGTGAATCGGCGTGCTGAGCGGAAGAGGTCACCAACCCACTGTTGCAGAAAGATGTTGACAGTGTCAACTGCCCGGCCTTATATTGTTGACATGGTCAACATCGTCATGAAAAACCCCACTGAAATTCTTCTTGTCGCTTGGCGGCGGCACAGACTGCTGACGCTGTTCACAGTGATGCTGCTGATTGGCTTCGTCCTTTCATGTATTGGGGTCCTGGCGGACCCACGCGTCATCACGGGCGCGCCGCGGTGGCTGAAACCAGCGAAGTTCGCGATTTCCGGGGCGATCTACGCCGCGACGCTGATTTGGCTGCTGGGGCAGGTGACAGTTTGGCCGCGCATGATCAAACGCCTGATGGACGTGAGCGCGTGGCTGCTGTTGGCGGAAGTCGCGCTGATCGACTTGCAGGCGGCGCGCGGTACCACCAGCCACTTCAACGTCTCGACAGCATTCGACGCCGCGATCTTCTCGACGATGGGCGTCATGATTCTGGTGATTTGGGCGATCAGCGCGATTCTGTTCGCGGCGCTTTGCCGGCAGAGATTTGAGAGCCGGGCCTGGGGCGCGGCGCTCAGAGCCGGGGTGTTGCTGACGGTTCTGGGGTCAGGGTCAGGCGCGCTGATGACCAGTCCGACTCATGCGCAGATGCAGGGGATGAAACACGCGCCGCCAAGCACGGTCGGCGCGCATACGGTGGGCGGTCCGGATGGCGGACCGGGTTTGCCAATCACCCGTTGGAGCACTGAGCATGGCGACCTTCGAGTTCCGCACTTTCTGGGTCTTCACGGCATGCAGGCGATTCCGCTTTTCGCCTGGCTGTTGCAAGCACTGACGCCTTGGTCCGACAACCGGCGGCGGAGGCTGGTACTCGCCGGTTCGTTCAGTTACCTGGCTCTGTTTATTCTGCTGCTGTGCCAGGCGCTGAGCGGCGCGTCCGTGGTATCGGCGAACGCCGGGAGCATGGCGGCTTGGGTGGTATGGCTTTCGTTGACGGTGACCGGATTCGCGGCGGCGGGTCTTGGCGGGTTATCTCATGCGGCGACAGAAGGCCCGGTTGTGACGGCCGCCGGCGTTTCAGGGAGCGACCGGTTGCTGGTCCCGGATGCATCCCACTCGCCCTACTGAACCGCGCGTAAAGTAGGTAAAGCGGCTGACGGCAACTATTCGGAGCCAGACAGGCGCGCCCACGCCGGCTGAGCCGCGACCAGAACCCGTGTTATCCTGTGTGTTCATGCGGCATGCCTTCCACCATCATCGCCATCCCTTGATGGGCTGACTTGGCGGTGCGCTTGCTGAATGAAATCGGTTTTTGCAGTTGAGAAGAGCAGCCCGCCGTGTTGGCGGGCTCTTTGTTTTTCAGGACACTCATGGGTATTGCGCTCGACTTCGATAAACAGAACGGACTGATCGCCGCCGTTGTGCAGGACGCCGCTTCACACCGGGTGCTGATGGTGGGCTATATGAACCGGGAAGCGTTCGATAAAACCATCGCCACCGGCCACGTCACTTTCTTCAGCCGCTCGCGCCAGAAACTGTGGACCAAGGGCGAAAGCTCAGGCCACTTCCTCCTGCTCAAATCCATTTTTACTGACTGCGATGCGGACGCCCTCCTCGTACAAGCCGAACAGACCGAGCCTGGCATCTGCCATGAAGGCTACGAAAGCTGCTTCTTCCGCGCCTGGGAAGACGGCGAATGGAAGACAGCGGAACAGCGCATCTACGACCCCGCCGCGGTTTACGGGGGAACGAAGTGAAGCTCCGGCTCGGTCTGCCTAAAGGCAGTCTGGAAAACGCGACGTTTGAACTCTTCCGCAAGGCCGGCTTCAACATCACAACCAGCAGCCGCTCTTACTTCCCCGCCATTGACGATCCCGAAATCGACTGCATGTTGATTCGCGCTCAGGAAATGGCCCGTTACGTCGAAGATGGGGTTCTGGATGCCGGCCTCACCGGGCGCGACTGGGTGGAAGAGAATGAAGCTAAAGTGGTGACCATCACTGATCTGATCTACGCGAAGCAAAGTTTCGGCCGCGTGCGCTGGGTTCTCGCCGCGCCCGAAGTCTCGCCGTTCCAGCGCGTTGAAGATCTGGAAGGCAAGGTCATCGCCACGGAACTGGTTGCCACCACCAAACGCTATCTGGCTAGCCGGGGCGTGAAAGCCAAGGTGGAATTCAGTTGGGGCGCCACTGAAGTGAAGCCGCCCGAACTGGCAGACGCGATCGTCGAAGTCACCGAAACCGGTTCTTCCCTTCGCGCCAACAAGCTACGCATCATTGAAACCATTCTCGAATCCAACACCCAGTTCATAGCCAATACTGCGTCCTTTGAGGATGAGTGGAAGCGCCGCAAACTCGAAGACATCAAGATGCTTCTTGAAGGCGCGATGAATGCGCAAGGAAAAGTCGGCCTGATGCTGAATGTGAAGAAAGCCGACCTCGCCACTGTCCTCTCCATCCTGCCCGCGCTCAAAAATCCAACCATCTCTCAGCTCAGCGACGAAGAGTGGGTGGCCGTCAACACAATCCTCGAAGAATCCACCGTGCGCGTGATCATCCCGCGGCTTAAGGAAGCCGGCGCGCAAGGCATCGTCGAATATCCGTTGAACAAGATCGTGCTCTAGCCGTTATGATTCGGATTCTTCCCCTTTCGGAATTCGAGAAGGTCGCCCAACGCCGGCAGACCACGCTGGAACAAGCCGAAGCCGTGGTTGGGCCGATTCTGGAGGCCGTGCGCCGCGAGGGCGACGCCGCGCTGGTCCGTTACGCGCGCCAGTTCGATTCGCTTGGCGAACAGCCGCTCCGTGTTACCGGGGACGAACTCGCGGCAGCCGCTCTCAACATGGATCACGCCGTTTGGAACGCGGCGGAAACCGCCCGGAACAACATTCACGCCTTTGCCGTTACCCAGATTCCTTCGGAGCGTCTCACTGAATTCTCCCCGGGCCGCAGGCTGGGCCAGATTGTCAGGCCGCTGGATGCCGCCGGCTGTTACATCCCTTCCGGCCGCTATCCGCTGCCATCCACGTTGCTGATGACCGCCGTGCCCGCACAGGCCGCGGGCGTCGCGCACATCGTTGTCACATCGCCCAAGCCCAGCGCTGAGATCCTTGGCTGCGCTCACCTGTTGGGGCTGACGGATGTCTTTCGCATCGGCGGCGCACAGGCCATCGCAGCCATGGCCTTCGGCACCGAATCCATCCCGAAGGTCGATCGCATCGTGGGCCCAGGAAACGTCTACGTCGCCGCCGCCAAGAAACTGCTGGCGGGCGAAACCGGCATCGACTTCATCGCCGGTCCCACCGAAATCCTCATCCTCGCCGCCGAAGGGACGCCAAGCTGGATCGCGGCTGACATGCTGGCCCAGGCCGAACACGATACCGACGCCACCGCCATCCTCATCACGCCATCCCGCACCCTCGCCGGCAAGGTCGCCGCGGAGATTGAGCGGCAACTCGAAACGCTTCCCACGGCCCCCACCGCCCGCATCGCTATTGACCGGAACTCCGCCATCTTCATCGCGCCCAATCTCGATGAAGCCGTCGAATTGACGAACCGCTTCGCACCGGAGCATCTGTGCCTGCTGGATGCGTCGCTGCTTCCCAAAATCCGCCATGCCGGCGCCGTCTTCCTTGGCGAATCGTCACCGGAAGCGGCAGGAGACTATGCGGCCGGTCCCAGTCACGTGCTGCCCACCTCCGGCGCGGCGCGCCTGCGCGGCGGGCTCTCGGCGCTCGACTTCGTCAAAGTCATCGCTGTCCAACAGCTCTCTCACCACGCCTTGCTCGATCTCGCGCCCACCATCGCCACTCTCGCCCGCGCTGAAGGTCTGGAGGCTCATGCCCGTTCAGTGGAGATTCGATTTGCCTAGCTCATCTAAGACGGCACAAGAAACCAGGCTGCAGCCTCGAAATGCCGTGCTGGAGATGGCGGCCTACCATCCGCCGAGTTCCGGCCGCCGCAACAAGCTCCGTCTCGATTTCAATGAGAACACCGTCGGCTGCCCGCCGCATGTCCTCGATTTCATCAAGCGCTACCTGACCGCCGCCGACCTCAGCATCTACCCGGAGTACGAAGCCGCCCGTGAAGACCTCGCCGTCTACTTTCGCGTCAGGCCGGAAGAGATGACGCTCACCAATGGCACCGATGAGGCCATTCAACTTGTGGTGAACACTTTCGTGGATGACGATGACGAGGTGCTGATCCTGCGCCCGTCCTATGCCATGTATCGGTTCTATGCGCAACTGGCTGGGGCGTCGGTGCACGAAATCGATTTCCGCGTCGAGAAACTGGCCTTCCCGCTGGAAGAGATCCTCAATCGCATCACCCCCGCCACGCGCGGTATTTTCATTAGCAATCCCAATAACCCCACCGGCACGGGCACCACCGCCGCGGCGCTCGAAAAGATTCTTCTCCACGCGCCAAACGCCGCGGTTCTGGTGGACGAAGCCTATTATGAATTCTGCGGCATCACCATGTTGCCGCTTCTTCACAAACACCAAAACCTTTTCGTCAGCCGGACCTTCTCGAAGATCTATGGCATGGCCGGGCTGCGCTGCGGCGTCCTGTTCTCGCAAGCGGGCAACATGGGACACATCCGCAAGGCGCAATCGCCCTATAGCGTGAATATTCTGGCCGCCATGGCCGCCCGCATCGCCGTGCAGGATCACACCTTCGTCGAAGAGTTCGTGGTGGAAATCCTGGCCGCGAAGGAATTGCTCTACGTGGGTCTGGAAAAGCTTGGCATTCCCTACATTGAGAGCAAAGCCAACTTCGTACTGATCGACGCCGGCGCCCGGTCGCTGGAGATTCGCGATGAGCTCCGCAAGCGCGGCATCCTGGTTCGCGAACGCGGGTATGAATTGCCCGGCAGCGTCCGCATCACCGTCGGCACGCGCGATCAAATCCGCCAGCTTCTGGCTGAACTTCAGGAGATCTGGTAATGAGCCGGGCACAGCCGCTGCTTCCCAACCCTGACGTCTTCATCTTCGACATGGATGGAGTTCTTGCCGAAGTAACCGCCAGCTATCGAGAGACCATCGTTTCCACCGTCCGCCATTTCACCGGACGATCCGTGACCAATGAAACCATCCAGGCGTTCAAGAACGCCGGTGGCTGGAACAACGATTGGGAACTCTCCCACCGCCTCATTGCCGACCTGGGCCATCAGGTCACTTACCAAGCCGTTGTTGACGCGTTCAATCGCATCTTCCTGGGCGACGGCTCAACGCCCGGACTGATCGATCGGGAATCCTGGATTCCCAAGCCCGGTCTGCTTGAAACCCTGGCGGAGACTTATCCGCTCGGCATCTTTACCGGCCGCTTGCGCTACGAACTTGATGTAACCCTGGCGCGCTTCGTTCCGGATCTGCGTTTCCACCCCACGATCACCGCGGACGATGTAGTGCGGCCCAAGCCCGCGCCCGATGGCCTTCACACGATCCAGCGGCTCTTTCCCCGCAAGACCATTTGGTACTTCGGCGATACTGTGGACGACGCTCGCAGCGCCCGTGACGCAAGCGTCCCGTTCTTCGGCGTTGCGTCACCCGATTCTCTGCGCCGCGATGAGTTAGTCTCGCGGCTTCATGAATACGGCGCTTTGCGCGTCATCGCCAACATCAATGAAATCGGCTGTCTCCTCAAAGAAACGGAGGCGTCCGTAGCGTGAGAGAGTCAACGGTGGAACGTATTACCAAAGAGACTCAGATCCAGGGTTCGCTACGAATTGAAGGCGCCGGGGCCTACGATGTCTCAACCGGCATTCGATTTCTCGATCACATGCTCGAACTCTTCTCTAAGCACGGAGGCTTCGATCTGACGCTCAAAGCCACCGGCGACCTGGAAGTCGATCAGCATCACACCGTCGAGGATTGCGGCATCGTCCTGGGGCAGCTTTTCTCGAAGGCTCTGAGGGATCGCCGCGGCATCAATCGCGCCGGTTACTTCGTCCAAACGATGGATGAAACACTCGCCGTGGCCGCGCTTGATCTCGGCGGCCGTCCCACGCTCGTCTATGACCAGCAGGTGAACGTCGTTCACGTCGGCGAGCTGCAGACCGAACTCCTCCACGATTTCTTTGAAGGCTTCGCGAACCACGCTGGCGCCAATGTCCACGTCAAGGTTCTGTACGGACGATCGAACCATCACAAGATCGAGGCGATCTTCAAGTGCTTCGCTCGCGCTCTGCGTTACGCCTGTTCCACCGACGAACGGCTCAAAGACCAACTGCCCTCCACGAAAGGACTGCTATGACGGTCATCGTCGACTACGGCGCGGGCAATCTCCGCTCCGTCCAGAACACGCTCGATGAACTCGGCGCGCAATACACCGTTTCGAACCAGGCGGCCGTCATCGCCTCCGCGGAAAAACTCATCCTGCCCGGAGTCGGCCACTTCGGTCAGATGATGACCGCGCTTGACAATCTTTGCCTGCGGGATCCCATTCTCAATCGCATCTCTGCCGGTATTCCAGCCCTTGGCATCTGCCTCGGTCTCCAGAGCCTGTTTGAGCGCAGTGAGGAAGCGCCGCAGATCAAGGGCTTCGGCATTTTTCCCGGAACGGTGAAGCGCTTCGAAGGCGACGTCCGCGTGCCGCACATGGGTTGGAACTCGCTCGATGCCATAAAGCCCTCGCGCCTCCTCGAAGGCCTAGGCGCACAGCCTTACGCGTATTTCGCCAACAGTTACTACGCTCCGGTCTTTCCGGAAACCGTCGCCACCACGGAGTACGTCCAACCGTTCACTTCAGTTCTCGAAGCCGGGAACATCTTTGGCATCCAGTGCCATCCCGAAAAATCAGGGCCCGTCGGCTTGCGCATCGTGAAGAATTTCCTGGATCTGGACACATAACCGGCGATGCTTGCGAAGCGAATCATCCCTTGTCTCGATGTCACCGAAGGCCGCGTGGTGAAAGGCGTGAACTTCGTCGGGCTTCGCGATGCCGGCGATCCGGTCGAGCTCGCCGAACGCTACAACGATCAGGGCGCGGACGAGCTGGTCTTCCTCGATATCACCGCCTCAAGCGACGACCGCGAAACGATGGTGGATGTGGTCGCCCGCACGGCCCGCCGCGTCTTCATCCCGCTCACCGTTGGGGGCGGCATTCGCTCGGTGGCCGATGCGCGCAAGATTCTCCTGGCCGGCGCCGACAAGGTCAGTGTCAACACCTCCGCTGTCCACCGCCCGGAGCTGATCCACGAACTCAGCGAGGAGTTCGGCGCACAAGCAGTGGTCCTGGCCATCGACGCGCGTTGTTCCGGTTACGACCGCTGGAATGTTTTTACGAAAGGAGGCCGTCACGATGAGGGCCTTGACGCCGTGGAGTGGGCCCGCCACGGTGAATCTTTGGGCGCGGGCGAAATCCTGCTCACCTCCATGGATACCGACGGTGTCCAAACCGGATTTGACTGCGACCTGACACGCTGCGTCGCTGCCGCCACCACCATTCCCGTCATCGCCTCCGGCGGAGCGGGCAAGCCCGAAGATTTTGTAACCGTGTTAACCACTGGCCGTGCCGACGCGGCGCTCGCCGCCTCCGTCTTTCACTACGGCAAATACACTGTGGCTGACTTGAAGGCTGTCTTGTCGAAGGCCGGCGTACCCGTTCGGCCCGCGCCCGCGCTGCCGCCAATTTCATGATTGTTCCCTGCATCGACATCATGGGCGGCAAGGTGGTCCAACTCATTCAAGGCCGTGAACAGGCGCTGGAAGGCGGCACCGTCGAAGAGATGCTGCGCCTCTTCGCCGGCTTTCAGCAGATTCAAGTCATCGATGTCGACGCGGCCATTGGCAACGGCGCCAATAACGAAATGGTGGACGCCATCTCCCAGCGCGTCACCGCGCGAGTGGGAGGCGGCGTTCGCTCAGCCCGTCGCGCCCAGGACCTGGTCGCTTGTGGCGCTTATCGCGTAATCGTCGGGACCTCGGCATTCACCGCCGGCGGGCCTAACACCACATTGCTCCGGCAATTGGCCGACGCCGTGGGCGCCGAACGGCTGGTGATCGCGCTCGATAGCAAAGACGGCTACATTGTCGTCAAGGGCTGGCGCGAATCCACCTCCCTTCGCGCCGTCGACATCGTTCATGAACTCGACCCTTACTGCGGCGGCTACCTCTGCACCTATGTCGACAAAGAAGGCATGATGCAGGGCACCGACCTGGAGTGGTTCTCCACCTTGCGCCATTCAACGAACCGCGAAATCACCGCTGCCGGTGGCATCACAACGATGGAAGATGTATATGCCCTCAGCGCCATGAACATTCACTGCGCCATCGGCATGGCCATCTATACGGGCCGCTTGCCTCTCGCCGAGCTTGCGGAATTCAATGCGCGGAACAGATGACTCACACCTTCCGAGCCGCAGTCAGGGAGCGACCGCGGTGGTGATCCTTTTTGGCCGCCGGCCGCTCCCTGACGGTCGCGGCTCAGTCGGCGCTTGCCATCAACCCATCCGTTCCGCAGCCCTCCGGTGCACCTCGAGTAAGCGCTTCCCCAGAATCGGCCAATCGTATTCAGCGCTAACCAACCGCCGGGCGCCGCTTACCAACCGCTGCCGAAGATCCGCATTGTCTACCAGCGACTGAAGAGCACGCGAGAACTCATCCGGCGTTTCGGCAAAGAGGACATCCTGACCCGGCGTAACGTCGATCCCCTCGGCGCCCAGGCGCGTCGACACCACTGGCACGCCGCTTGCCATGGCTTCCAGAATCTTGAGCCGCGTGCCGCTGCCCACCCGCAGCAACACCACCACCGCCAGCGCATCGCGATAATAGACACGCACGTCCGGCACCGTCCCTGTCACCTCAATTCCCGGTTGTTGCGCAAGCGCAACCACTTCGGGAGCGGGCTTCCGGCCCACAATCACAAATTTGCGCTGAGCGAAGGCGGGCTGCATGCGCAATAACGGCCATACCTGATTCGCGAATTCAACGGCGCCGTCGACATTGGCGTGATAATCCATCGAACCCACGAAGAGGAGATGGCCGGCCCCGGGAGCGGAAGCTGGTGAGGCAGCGGCGATGGCGTGGTCCGTGTGAAACGCTACGTCAACGCCATTGCCAATCGTCGTGATATCGGCTTTTGGCTCGCGAGCCAGCAGCCGTTCGCGTTCGCGCCCGCTCGCCACCGAGTGGGCGTCGCATTCGCGCAGCAGGCGCAACTCCATGTTTTCGATTAGGGCCGCCGTGCGCGAAGCATACGCCCGGCGCGGCAGGCTGCCCGTGGAAGAGGCGTACCTGCGCATGATCTCCGATTCAATATTGTGCCAATCGCAGACGATTGCGGTTCTTGGGCTGAGCCTGCGAATCGTCTTCACGTACGGCAGAAGGTGTACGCCTTCGAGCTGAATGGAATCGAACGCCGCGGAAGTAAGGATGCGTTCAAGCGCGTCTGTGGCCCGAGGCGTGATGCAGTTGAGCAGCGTCACAGGCATCGGCCCGATCAGGCCGCGTATGAGTTTACCCGGCGAGAATGACGGATCCTTGTCGACAATCTGCTGCGCGTGGAGGCCTGCGGAAAGCGGAATTGTCTCCGCAGGCGGATCGTTGTGCATGCGCAGACCCAGGTAGCTCACCTCGGCGTACTGCGCTAACTGGTGGGCCAAATGGTAGTCGCGCAAGCGCGCGCCTGTGTTCAGCGGCCAGCACTCGCGGGAAGAAAAGTAAAGAATCCGCATTGCTGATGTTTGCTGTGGTGCGGTATTGCTTTGATTGTGGCATTAGAACGGAAATCCATCGTGGAACCAGCGATTCGTAACTCGCTTGCCTACTTGGTGGCACAGACTTCAGCCTGTGAGCATCGGACTCACGCGGCAATTTGACGATGCGCATCCTCGCCCTGGTAGAAGCCAATTCGATAACGGGTCCGGCCAAGAACTTGATCGAGTTCTGCGTTGCAGGCAGGTCGCTCAGGGCGCCGCTCGGCCCGCTCGATGTGACGCTCGCGACCTTTCGGCGGCCTGGACAACCCGCGACCGACGATTTCCTTGAAGCCCTGAAAGCGCGTGGAATCCCCTGCGAAATCATCCTGCAGCGTAAAGCCTACTCCAGTGTCATCGGTCCGCTGCGTCAGTTGGTGGATCGCCTCAAACCGGATCTTGTGCAGACACACAGCGTAAAGTCCAATTTCTGGTTTGCGCTATCAGGCTTGCCGCGGCGGCTACCGTGGGTCGCCTACCACCATGGCTACACCAAGCCCACAAAGACGCAGGAATTCTACAACTTGCTGGACCGGTTCTCGTTGCGAAAAGCTCGCGCGCTGATCACAGTGACGCCGGCCTTCGTCGAGGAGTTGAAGGCCGCCGGCGTGGCCGCGAATCGTATCGATGTTGTGGCGAACTCGATTCGCACCGATTGGGCGAGCGCCGATCAGCTGAAGGTTGCGGCGTTACGCGATCGGTTCGTAGCCGCGAGCGCAGCGGAAGCCGGTGACGCAAGAGTAGTTCTCGCCGTGGGTCGCCTTTCGAAGGAAAAGGCGCATGCCGATGCCATTGAGGCCATAGCCTTGCTCAAGGACCTCTCCATACAAATGGTTCTGGTAGGCGATGGTCCGGAACGCGAAGCGCTGATTGCTCTCGCGCGGAACAAGGGGGTGGCGTTGACGATGGCGGGACAGATCAGCGACGTGGCGCCGTACTTCGCAGCGGCCGATGTCTTCGTGTTGCCTTCGCATTCGGAGGGCTCGCCGAATGTTTTACTCGAAGCCATGGCGGCCGGGTTGCCGGTTGTGGCGACGGCCGTGGGTGGCGTCCCCGACACGGTGACGGACGGTGAACAGGCGCTGCTTGTGCCGGCCGCGCAACCGCAAGCGATGGCGGACGCCATCCGGAGGCTGCTCACCGATGGGGACTTGGCCTTACGCCTTGGAACGTCGGCCAGAGAGCGCGCCGCGGCGCAG
Organism: Acidobacteriaceae bacterium; assembly: GCA_903970405.1. Classification (GTDB taxonomy): domain Bacteria; phylum Acidobacteriota; class Terriglobia; order Bryobacterales; family Bryobacteraceae; genus CAJCIT01. Next base: position 50,820 of record CAJCIT010000023.1, read on the forward strand.
TTCTCGCCGGAGGCGCGGGTCCGAAGGATTGCGGAGATCTATGGGAGGGTTACCATGGGACAGCCTCTCGTGTAACGCGGGTCGATCGAATAAAACCACCCCTGAATGGCACGTTTCTGTGTTGCCGCCGCCCTGTTCCTGGTGGCTGCCATCGTTTACATCATCGCTGGATACCCGCTTCTGTTGAGGCGCTTATCGCGCACCAAAGGGCGCGGGCCCCAGAAGCGCTATGAACTGAAAACCGTTTCCATGCTCATTTGCGCTTATAACGGCGAGAAGTTCATCGCCGAGAAACTGGAATCGGTGGCGTCGGTGGATTATCCGCGCGAACTGATGCAGGTGTTCGTGCTCTCGGACGGGTCCACGGACCGCACGGCGCAAATTGCGCGCCAGTTCGAGGACCGCGGAATTCAAGTTGTGGAACTGCCCCGCGGCGGTAAACCGGCCGCGCTCAACTATGGCCTGACGCTCTGCACCGGGGAGATTCTGGTGATCACCGACGTGCGCCAAACGCTGGAGCGCGACAGCATTCGCGAACTTGTCGCCTGCTTCGCCGACCCCACCATCGGCGTTGTCAGCGGCGACCTGCCCATGCGCAAGGGCGTGGATTCCGAAGAATCGAACACATCGCTTTATTGGCGCTATGAGCGTGAGATTCGGAAATGCCTTGGCCGGCTGGGATCGACCTTCGGCGCGACGGGCCCTTTTTATGGGATGCGCCGGTCTCTCGCGAAGCCCATGTCGCCCTCCACTCTGCTCGACGACATGTTTCTGCCGCTGAATGCCTACTTTCAGGGCTACCGCGTGATTGTGGATGAAACGGCGAGGGCGCTGGAGTATCCGTTCACCATGAAGAGCGAGTTTACGCGCAAAGTGCGGACGCAGGCCGGCGTTTACCAGATCATGAAGATCTACCCGGAGCTGCTGAGCCCCAAGAAGAATCCTCTGCTGTTTCATTTCGTGTCTTACAAGATCGGGCGGCTGGCCCTGCCCTGGCTGTTTCTGCTGCTGTTCATCGTGAGTTTCGGATTGCCACAGCCGCTCGCGTGGCTCCTGTTAGGCGGCCAGTCAGCGTTCTATCTCGCGGCCGCGATTGATTCCACCCTGCCGGAGGGTTTCGTGTTGAAGAAGATCACCGCCCCGGCGCGGGCCGTTGTGGTGATGCTGGCGGCAGCGGCGATGGCGGTGCGCGTCTTCTTCGTGCCACCGGAGAAGTTATGGATCGTGACGCAGGCCCGGCATCGAGGGAAGGGCTAAGGGCCTGGCAAGCTAATCCCAGATCGTGCGCACCGCATATTGGCGGATCAGCGCGTCGGGCGTCGAAATCAACAAACCGTAGTCGATTCGCTTGTCCGATCAGAATCCGGTCGAAAGGGTCTTAATGCAGCATGGGGAGTCTTGCCGCGCAACACGCTAATCCGAGCCGCGACCGTTCAGGGAGCGACCGGTTGCTGGTCCTGACGTTCCGAGTTTACCCGACGTCCCTTCTGACCTCCACATGAGGCGCCCAAACGATGAAACCTCGTTCCGGCGACCACCTGGTAGGCTCCCGCCGAGACGAACGGTGCCAGCCGCGCCAGTTTCTACGCGCTCGAATCTGAGGCCCGCACCCACCTAACAGTTCGTTTCGTAGCGCCGATCCGGCGACCTGCCATGTGCCTCCATGGCTTGCTTGCGTTGCTAAGCGTTCCTCGCGCTTTTTCCATGCCTTCTGACGGTCGCGGCTCAGAACGGTTGCGGCCACAAGGCCAGTCCGATTGAGGCCTCAGATGGTCCTTTGTTTCAGCGTTTCTGCCGCCCTATGCGTCAAAGTGGAGTAGTGAGGGTTTCTGCGTTCATTTTTATGCCGGTTTTGCTGGTGGGCCTCGTCGCGGCCTCGCAGCCCCAGCCGGACAGCCATATGGGGAAACCCACGATGACGGCGATTCCGGCTGCGGCTGACGTCATTCGCCAAGTTGAAGCCAGATACAACCGAGCCCAGACGCTGTCGCTTCATTTTGAAGAGACTTTTGAGCAGGGGCGCCCGCACCGGCCGGAATCGGGCACGTTAGTTTTGCGAAAACCGGGACGAATGCGCTGGGATTACGAGGCGCCGCCCGGGAAGGTATTCGTTTCGGACGGGAAAATGGCTTACCTTTATACTCCGCAGGATCATCGCGTAGAGCGGTCAAGCCTCAAAATGAGCGAGGATATTCGAGCGCCGATGGCCTTTCTGCTGGGACGGCTGGACTTGAAGCGGGAGTTCCGATCGTTTGAAACGCGGCCAGGAGATGGCGGCACGTGGTTAGATGCACTCGCCAAGAATGACCGGGTCCCCTATGAAAAGATCGAATTACTGGTGGCGCCGGATGCCTCGATTCGCCGGCTGAATGTGCGCGGCCGCGACCAGGCGGTCCTGGGATTCGTCTTTTCCGGAGAGTCATTGAACCCTCCGGTGAATGACCGGTTGTTCCACTTCGCGATTCCGGAAGGCGCCGAGATTGTGGATGCCGTCACCACAGAGCAGGAGAATTAAGGCCCTTGGCTGAGTATCTACTTAAATACGCGGACGGGCGAGGCCACATTCATGAGCAGGTCGCCGACGCCCGCAGTGAGCAGGATGCGCGGGACCGCCTGACGCAGCAGGGGTACCTTGTCTACGCGGTCCGCGCGCGCGATCTGAGCGCCCGGCTGGGAGGTTTTCAGGTCGGCCGGAAGGGCGTCGACATGGAGAAGTTCCTGATCTTCAACCAGCAGTTTGTCACGCTGATTCGGGCCGGCTTGCCGATTCTGAAGGGGCTGGACCTGCTGGCGGACCGGCTCACCGATCCGAAGCTGGGCCGGTATATCAAGGCGGTCCGCGACGAGGTGAAGACGGGAACCGGCCTTTCCGACGCCTTCGAACATCAGGGTGTGTTCCCGCCGATTTATGTGACAACGGTTCTGGCGGGTGAGCGGAGCGGCGCGCTGACGGAGGTGTTGGATCGCTTTTTAATCTATCAGCGGCTGTCGCTCTCCGTGCGGAAAAAGCTGCTGGTGTCACTGATGTATCCGGCGCTGCTGACGGTTCTGGTGATTGCGCTGATCGTCTTCCTGGTGACGTTTGTGGTGCCGAATTTCGCGGAGCTATATAGCAGCATGCAGGCGGCTTTGCCGCTGCCGACGCGCATCCTGATCGCCATTGGAACCACAGCCCGAAACTACGTTCTGGTGGGGGCGGCGGTTCTGATTTTGGGTGGGGTGGGGCTTTGGTTCTGGGCCCGGAGGGAATCGTCTCAGGAAACGATCGACCAATGGAAGCGGCGGACTCCGCTCTTCGGGCAGATCTGGACGAAGTTTCAGGTGGCGCAGTTCTCACGCGTGCTCAGCACGTTGTTGATCGGCGGAATTCCGCTGACGCAGGCGCTGGATACGGCCGGGCGCAGCTTGGGATCGGTGTTGCTCAAGAAGGCGCTGGACCGCACCTCGACGTCAGTGAAAGAGGGGAAATCTCTCTCGGCCAGTCTAAATGCAACCGGCATCTTTCCGTCACTTTCGATTGACATGATGGAAGTGGGCGAATCGACCGGGGCTTTGCCGCAGATGTTGAATAGCGTGGCGGAGTTTTACGAAGAGGATGTGCAGACGCGGACCGCCGCCGTCCTTTCGATGGTCGAGCCTGCCATCATGATCTTTATGGGCATCTTTGTCGCCTTCGTGCTGGTATCGCTCTATTTGCCGATCTTTTCGCTGGCTGACACCATTAAGTAACTGGATTTTCAAAGAGGAACACTCGTTAGGGAAAAATGGCCACCGAAGTTCTAAAGTTTAAGGACCAAGATGAAGAACGGGACCAGGCGCAGGCGCTGGCGCGGCGCTACCGGCTGGACTTCATCGACCTGAAGACGGCGCAGATCGACCACGAATTGTTCCGGACGGTGCCGGTGGATCTGATGTTCCGCTTTCACTTCGTGCCGCTTCACGACGCCAACGGGACGCTGGAGATTGCGCTCTCCGATCCGCGGCAGATTGTGGTGACCGATGAACTGTCGCTGCTGCTGAGCCGGAAGCTGAAGGTCCGCGTGGCCACGTATTCGCAGATTACGGACCTGCTGAAGAAGACGGAACAATCGCAGCGAGTGCTTGAGGAAGTGACGGAAGGCTTCACGCTGGATGTGGTCGGCGATGAAGAGAACGCCGATGAGACGCTTTCGATCGACCGTCTGACGGCCGATGACGGGAACATAGCGCCGGTCATCAAGCTGGTGGATACAACTATCTTCAATGCGCTGGAGCGGCGCGCCAGCGACATTCACATTGAGACGCGCGACCAGGAAGTGGCCATCAAGTACCGCATTGACGGCGTGTTGCAGTATGCCATGAGCCCGATTTCGAAGGAGTGGCACTCGGCCGTAATTTCGCGCATTAAGGTGATGAGCGAGCTGGATATCGCCGAGCGGCGCGTCCCGCAGGACGGGCGCTTTCGGGTGCGCTACAAGGGGCGTTTGATCGATTTCCGCGTTTCCATCATGCCGACCATTCATGGCGAGGACGCCGTGCTGCGCGTGCTGGACAAAGAGTCGATGAGCGAGAAGTTCGCCAAGCTCTCTTTGGATGTGGTGGGATTTGGGGTGGAGGATCTGGTCAAGTTCCGGCGCTACATCAAAGAGCCGTACGGAATGGTGCTGGTGACGGGGCCGACGGGATCGGGTAAGACCACCACCCTCTACGCCGCGCTGAGCGAGATCAAGAACGACGAAGACAAAATCATCACGATTGAAGACCCGGTGGAGTATCAGATCAAGGGCATCACCCAGATTCCAGTGAATGAAAAGAAGGGTCTGACGTTCGCGCGTGGGTTGCGGTCGATCTTGCGGCATGACCCGGACAAGATTCTGGTGGGTGAAATCCGTGACCAGGAGACCGCCCAGATTGCCATCAACGCCGCATTGACGGGCCATCTCGTTTTTACAACCGTCCACGCCAATAACGTGCTGGACGTGCTGGGGCGCTTTCTGAACATGGGCGTGGAGCCTTACAACTTTGTCTCGGCGTTGAACTGCATCCTGGCGCAGCGGCTGGTGCGCGTCATCTGCCCGCACTGCCGGATGCCGTTCCGTTACGACGAGAGTTACCTGGTGGAAAGCGCACTGGATTTGAAGGAGTGGGGTCACTTCCAGTTTTTTGAAGGCAAGGGCTGCATGGAGTGCTCCGGCACCGGCTTTCGAGGCCGGACGGCGATTCATGAACTGCTTGACTTGAGCGAGCGCATACGGGAAATGATCCTGGACCGGCGGCCGGCGTCGGAGATCAAACGGCAGGCCAAGGACGAGGGGATGTCGTTCCTGCGCGAGTCGGCGATTGACCGGGTGCGGCAGGGCGTTACGACGCTCCGCGAGATTAATAAAGTGACGTTTATAGAAGGTTAGGAATTGGCTCTTCTTCCCAACATAGAACGCTGGATTACCGAACGGCCGCCGGACTTCCTCTTCGAAGTCAACGAGTCGGGACTTGCCTATGCATCGCCCTCCGCCGCCGGGGCGCCGGTGAGCGAGGCCGTTCCGCCGTCGTCGCTGCTGCCTTCGCCGTCATCGCCGAATGTGCTCAATCCGGAGGCGTTTCGGGCAGCGCTGACGCGAATCGCGCCAACGGGGGGCGGGCGGAAGCCGACGGCCGGCCTGGTGCTGCCCGATTACGCGGTCCGCATGGCGATTCTGGATTTCGATCAGTGGCCTGACGATGCGGCGCAGCGAGCTTCACTGGTGCGCTTTCGATTGCGGAAGAGCGTTCCGTTCGCGATTGAGGACGCGCAAATCTCATACTCGATGCAACGGCGTCCCGCCGCGGGCGCAGGCGGCGCCGGCGCGACGGAGATTCTGACTGTGGCGATGGACCGGCGCATACTGAACGAGTACGAAGGCATCTTCACCGACTCGGGCTTCCGGGTGGGTTTGGTGATGCCGGCGGGCGTGGCCTGCCTTTCCCTTTTCCCTGAAGCGGCGAGCGTCGCGGGAAGAGCGTCGCTCAGCCTGCTGCTGAAATTGAGCGGGGCCATTCTTACCGTTCTTTTGCTGGAAGGCGAGGCCATTCGTCTGGTTCGATGCGTCAACTTCACGGAACCGGTTGCCGTGGATGTGGAGGCTGAGGCGATTGCGCCGGCGCGGCTCTTCTCCGCGGTGGACGACACGGTGCCGGTGCTGACTCAGACCCTGGCCTATGCCGAGGATGAGATTGGGCATCGCGTGGACCGGCTGCTTCTTTCCGGATTCGGCGACGCCGCCGCTGAACTGGGATCGGTGGCGGAATTGGAGTTTCAACTGCGCTGGGATGTTTTGCGGTCGCGCTTTGCCCCCGCGCAGACATATGGCGGGCTGCTGGGTCTGCTGGAGAGGTACGCGGCATGAGGAACGCTCCGGGCGCTTCGATCAATCTGGCGTCCTCGCCCTTCACAGCCGAGCGAGCAAGGACCGCGGGGGTGCTTGCCGCCTGCGCCGTACTGACGCTTTCTCTGCTGACGTTTACGGGCTTGATTCTTGGGGAAAGGCACCAGGCCTCGGCCCTGCGCAAGGTGATCGATACCCAGCGGACGGCGATGCGTTCATTGCAGCAGGAGCAGGCGCGGCTGACGGGTATACTAGCGAAACCCGAAAATGCCGATGTCTTCTCCAAGAGCGTTTTTCTGAATGAATTGATCTCGCGGCGGGCGGTGAGCTGGACGCGGGTGTTTGAAGATTTGCAGCCCGTGCTGCCCTATAACGTGCGGCTGGTTTCGGTGCACCTGCCGCAGGTGCCTCCAAGCGATACGGCGGCAACCAATCATCTGCAACTCGACATGGTGGTGGGAACGGAGCGTCCGGAGGCGGCGGTGGAGTTGCTCAGCCGGCTGATCGCTTCGCCACTGTTTGGAGCTGCGCGGCTGGTGAATCAACAGCCGCCCACGCAGAACGATCCTCAATTCCGGTACCGCATCTCGGTGGCTTATGTTCAAAAGTTTTAGCGCGATTATTCCATTCGCGAGAAAGCAGGCAGGCAAGCAGGCCGGCCGAGGATCGGCGCTTTACCTTGAGATTGCGCTGGGCGTCCTGTTGCTGTTGAACGTGCTGGCGATTTACTTCTACTTTGCGCCGCCGGGCGGCTCGCGCGCGGACCTGGAGGCGGAATCGTCGGACTTGCAGCGTGGGATTGCCTTTGCGCGAATGGCGAACCAGCGTCTGAGCGGCGTTTCGGGAAAGGTTCAACTGGCAAACCGGCAAACGTCCGCTTTTGAGGACACGTATTTCCTGCCCCGGCGCAATGCCTATGAGAAGGTGCTGGCCGAAGTACAGCGCTTAACCAAAGCAAGCGGCATTGCGCAAAAGGACGGCACCTACACGGAAGAGCCGATTGAAGGCTCCCGCGATTTGACCCTGGTGAACCTGTCAGTGAATCTGGAAGGCAGCTATTCGGACCTGATGCACTTTCTGTATGAGTTGGATCATTCCCCGAGCCTGCTCATTTTGGATTCGTTAAGCGCGGCGCCAGTTCAATCGACGGGCCGCCTGAATCTCAGCCTGAAGTTTCTGGCAGTACTTCGCGAGGATCCCGCCCTATTGGCGGCGCCAGTGGTTGCCGAAGGAGGGCGGCCATGAGCGCGGCGCCCGTTCCGGCGGAGAAGGGATTCACGCTGGGAGCAGAGCCCAAGAAGGTGGGTGCGCTGCTGCTGATTATGACAATTGCCGGGGTGTTGTGGTGGCGCAATTCGTCGGACTCGTCCGCGCCGAGCAACGTGACGCCCGCTCCGGCGGTGGCGAAGCCCGGCTCTCTGGCAGCGCATCAGCAACAGGCGGCGGCACTGACCGAAACGCCTCCGGCCGGAACGCGCATTGTCCGGCGTCATGGCAACCAGAATGAGCGAAGCGTTTTCGAGATGCGTCCGATTGACCCTTCGCGGGGCGATGTAGACCCGACATTGCGGCTGGATTTGCTGGAGCGTCTAACCACCGTCAAGATGGCCGGCGGCGGCCGCAGCCTGTTTGAAAGCGGAACGGCGCCGGTGCCGGCGATGCCGCAGGGAGGGCCTGGTTTGAAGATCCACCCTGGCCCGGAAAAGCCGGCGCCTCCGCCCCAGCCGCAACCCGCCCCGGCGCATTTCGACCCGCCGCCACCTCCTATTCCGTTGAAGTTTTATGGTTTCTTGCGGCCCGTCAATAAAGGCGATTTGAGGCGCGGCTTTTTTATGGATGGCGACGTGATTGTAGTCGCTACGGAGGGAGAGACAATTAAGCAGCGGTATCGGGTGGTGAAGTTTCTGGATACAAGCGCCACGATGGAGGACACCGTCACGAAGAATCAACAGACTTTACCGATTGTTCCGGAGGCAAGAGGTGAGAACTAAAGCTTTCGAGCGCAGGTGTTTGAAGGAAAAGCCGGTGGCTGCTGCTGCTGACGGTGAGCGCGGCTCGGCGCTGTTAATAGTGTTGCTGTTTGCGGCGATGGTAGCGATCTTCCTTTACAAAGAGATTCCGGTGGTGGCGACGGAAGCGAAACGGCAGCAGGAACAGGTGCTGGTGGATCGCGGGATGCAGTATCAACGCGCCATTCAGCTCTTTTACCGCAAGATGGGCAGGTATCCGCCGACCATCGACGCGCTGGAAAACACCAACAATATTCGCTTTCTACGGAAGCGCTACAAAGACCCGCTGACGGGCGAAGACAATTGGCGCTTACTGCACATGGGTCCATCGGGACCGATCGATTCGCTGGTGAAGCCGCTCAACCAGAACGGCAGCGGCCAGCCATTCGGGCAGAATGCCACCAATCAGGACGGCTTCGGGCAGAGCAGCTTCGGACAAGCGGGATTCGGCGCGGCGGCGCAGAACGCTAATCAGACTGGGCAGCAGCCGGGGCAGGATCAAAATGCAGGGAATGCGACTGCCGATATCAGCCCCACTCCGAACCGGCGTCCGCCTGCAGTGTCGGCGACAGGCTCCAATGGGGGCGATACGGGAGGCCAAACCGATCCAAACGAAACGGCCCCGGTTTCGGGTGGTCAGCGGCCTGCGATTGTGGCGGGAGGCAACGGCTTGCAGACGGGCGCCGATCCGAATCAGCAGCAGGCAGGCCAAGCCGGGGGACAGGCAGGCCAAGCCGGGGGACAGTCCGGGCAAAATGCCGGTCAACCCAATGGACAGCCCGGTGGGACTAGCGCCGGCGTCGACCCGAATTCGTCCGTCGCGAATCAGCTTCTGAGGACGGCCGGTCCTACCATCACTCCCCAATTTCAACAGACCTCATCAACGCCCGCGAATCCCTTTTCCGGTGGGAATCTGGGGGGGGTGGCCAGCCGCGGAAAGGGCCACTCCTTAAAGGTAATCAACGACCAGACGGACTACTCAAAGTGGGAGTTCGTGTACGACTTCCGTAAGGACACGTCGACCGGCCAGCCCGCGGCGATTCAGCCTGTTACTGGCGTTGGAAACAGTGGCGGCGCCTTTAGCGGCGCGTCCAACAACGGCGCCTCCAACAACCAGAACACCGCCTCACAGACATCGCAACCTGCAACC